>NZ_CP095481.1:2201718-2516250 GCF_023023025.1 Amycolatopsis sp. WQ 127309 | reverse complement strand
GGCCGGTCGTCGGGGACTACCTCTTCGACGACCGGATCCTGCGCGGCCTGCAGAACACGCTGATCCTGACGGTGATCTCGATGCTGATCGGGATCGTCGGCGGCATCCTGCTGGCCGTCATGCGCCTTTCGCCCAACCCGCTGACGTCGGGCGCCGCGGCGCTCTACGTCTGGCTGTTCCGCGGGACCCCGCTGATCACGCAGCTGATCATCTGGAACTTCTTGGCGCTGGCCTACCCGCGGCTCGGGCTCGGGGTGCCGTTCGGCCCCGAGTTCGTCAGCTGGGACACCAACCAGCTGATCACGCAGTTCACCGCGTCGCTGCTCGGCCTGGGCCTCAACGAAGCCGCGTACATGGCGGAAATCGTGCGAGGCGGCATCCAGTCGGTCGACGACGGCCAGCTGGAAGCGGCGGGCGCGCTCGGCATGAGCCGCACGCGGACGTTGCGGCGGATCATCCTCCCGCAGGCCATGCGGGTGATCATCCCGCCGACCGGCAACGAGACGATCTCCATGCTGAAGACGACGTCACTGGTCGTGGTCATCGGGTACTTCGAGCTGATGGTCGCGGCGCAGACCATCTACTCGCAGAACTACAAGACCGTGCCGCTGCTGATCACGGCCGCGGCCTGGTACCTGTTCATGACGTCGGTGCTGACGCTGATCCAGATGCAGATCGAGAAACGGTTCTCGCGCGGCACTTCGCGCGGTGAGGCGAACAAGACCAGGTGGGCGGGCCGGATGCTCGGTTTCCGGTTCGGCTCCGGTGGCGCGCAGGGTGGAGCGGGGGTGTCGGGATGACCCCGGTCGTTTCCGCGCAGAAGATTCGCAAGAGCTTCGGCACCGTCGACGTCCTCAAGGGCATCGACCTCGAGGTGCAGGAGCGTGAGGTGCTCTGCCTGATCGGGCCGTCCGGCTCGGGCAAGTCGACGCTGTTGCGCTGCATCAACCACCTCGAGAAGATCGACGCCGGCCGGCTCTACGTCGACGGCGTGCTCGTCGGCTACCGGCAGCGCGGCGACAAGCTGCACGAGCTGCGCGAGAGCGAGGTCGCGTTCCAGCGCAAGGACATCGGCATGGTGTTCCAGCGGTTCAACCTCTTCCCGCACATGACCGCGCTGGAAAACGTGATGGAGGCGCCGATCCAGGTGCGCCGCGAGCCGAAGGCCCAGGTGCGGCAACGCGCGTTGGAGCTGCTGGACCGCGTCGGCCTCGGTGACAAGGCGAAGAACTACCCGGCGCAGCTGTCCGGTGGGCAGCAGCAGCGCGTCGCGATCGCCAGGGCGCTCGCGATGAAGCCGAAGCTGATGCTGTTCGACGAGCCGACGTCCGCGCTGGACCCGGAGCTCGTCGGCGACGTCCTGGGCGTGATGAAGCAGCTCGCCAAGGACGGCATGACCATGGTCGTCGTCACGCACGAGATGCAGTTCGCGCGTGAGGTGGCGGACAAGGTCCTGTTCATGGACGGCGGCGTCGTCGTCGAAGAGGGCCCGCCCGACCAGGTCATCGGGGACCCGCGGGAGGAACGGACCAAGTCGTTCCTCGCCCGCGTGCTCAACCCCAACGCCTGAGGATCTCGCGGCGGAAACGGTGTTCCGGCACCGTTTCCGCCGCGGTTTCGCTACCTTGGTGGCGGGGCGAGGGGAGATCGGGCCATGTCGACCGAAAGCGCGCTGCCGCCGTTGGACCCGTTCGCGGGGATCCCCGACAAGCGCTACGAGGTCAAGGCCTCCGAGCTGCTGAAACCCGGCAACGGCGGGTTGCTGCGCTGGCGCCGGCAGGCCACGAACGCGCCGATCGTCTACGTCGAGGACGCCTACATCACCGGGACGCTGGACCTGCGGGCCGCGGACCTGAAATACCTCTTCCGGTTCGAGCGCTGCCGGTTCGAGCAGCCGCCGGATGTGCGCGAGGCGAACCTGCTCGGCCTGGTCTTCCGCAAGTGCTGGCTGCCCGGGCTCAAGGCCCGCAACATGCGCAGCCGCAACGACGTCCGGCTGATCCGCTGCGTCGTGCAGGTCGACGGCGACGACCGCGAGATCGAGGAGACCACGGTCCAGCGCGGCGACGACCGCGAACGCGGCATGCCGAACGCCGCCGTCAACCTGACGGACGCGGTGATCGAAGGCTCGATGGTGCTGACCCGGACGGTGATCTCGCACCCGCACGGCAAGGCGATCCAGGCGGACCGGCTGGTGCTCACCGGCGCGCTGCTGGCCTACCGGATGGTCGCGAACGGCGAAGTCCGGCTCCCGGGCCTGCGGACCGGCGGTAACGTCAACTTCTCCGGCGCCACGCTGAACAACCCGGACGGCTTCGCGCTCAACGGCAACGGCCTGCACATCGGCGGCAGCCTGCTCTGCGAAGTCGACAACTACGGCCCGGCCAGCCAGCGCAAACGCTTCTCCGCCACCGGGATCATGTACCTGCCGAGCGCCACGGTGGACAGCGACATCATCCTGCGCGAGGCGAAGCTGACAGTGTCGCAGCAGGGCCCGATCGCCGTCGACGCGTGGAAGTCGAACGACCCGTACCTCGACCCCCGCCCGGCGCTGGTCGCCGACCGGCTGAACGTCGACGGCAACCTCGAGCTGTCCGACGGCCTGCAGGCGCTGGGCACGTTGCGCATGGTCAACGCGCGGATCGGCGGCTCGCTGCGGCTGGCCGGCGCCGAGATCAGCGTCGTGCGCGGCAAGACCCCGCCGTACTACGACCGGGCGCTGCACCTGGACGGCACCGAGATCGGCGGCGACATCGAGGCGACCAGCCTGCGCGTGCCGGCCGGGCAGCTGCGGCTGGCCGACGTCACCATCGGCGGCAACTTCCTGGCCTGGAACTCGATGTTCCGCCACCCCGGCCGGGACGTCTTCTCGGCGCGGCGCTCGAAGATCGCCGGCAACTTCCAGCTCACGGACGCCACGATCCACGGCACGCTGCGTCTGCAGGGCCTCGAGGTCGGCGGCAGCATCAACCTCGCGGGCACCCGGCTGACGGACCCGGGACGCCGCGCGACCAGCAGTTTCTCCCTCGACGTCCGCACCGGCCGGATCGGCCGCGACCTCCTGCTGCGCGACGACAACAGCCGCCCGTTCGTCGCCGAAGGCGGCGTCAACCTGGACGGCGCCCAGGTCGCGCGGCGCGTCGACATCCGCGGCGCCCAGCTGGGCTCGTTCCCGCCGTTCAACGTCGCCCTCGACGCCGGCGACGTCGCCGCGGACGAGTTCACGTTCACGCCGAGCAGCCCCCCGGCGGGCCGCGTGGTGCTGCGCCGCGCGCACTGCGGGACGCTGACGGACAACGAGGCGTTCTGGGCCTCGACCGAGGGCATCGAGCTGGAGGACTTCCGCTACGACGCCCTGAAGAAGGGCATCCCGCTCGACGACGACAAGTCCCTGGACCACCGCATCGAGCTGCTGCGCAAGGCCATGCGCGGCTACCGCCCGGGCCCGTACGACCAGCTCGCGCACATGCTCCGCGCGGCGGGCAACGAAGAGCACGCGTCGACGGTCGCGCTGCGCAAACAGCAGTTCCGCTACGAGGCACTTGCCCGCGGCTTCAAGTTCTTCGGCCCCGGCGTCCGGTTGTGGAGCTGGCTCCAGCGTTCGATGGTCGGCTACGGCTACCGCCCGGTCCGCGCGCTGGGCTGGCTGTTCACGCTGCTGGTGCTGGGCAGCCTGTGGTTCGGCCTGGGTACGGACGACTGCGTCGGCTGGCCGGCCACGGACCAGGCCCACCAGATCATCGCGAACGGCCCCAGGTGCGTGGTGAACCAGCAGGACACGGGCCTGCAGTGGAACCCGGTGATCTACACAGCGGACCTGCTGGTCCCGATCGTCGACTTCGGCAACAAGTCCCGCTGGTACATGCACGGAGCGGACAACTGGGTAGCGGCGGGCTTCACGGCCTCAGGCTGGATCCTGGCGACGACGGTAGCCGCGGGCGTGAGCCGGATGCTGCGCCGGGAGAACTGATTCTCGCGCTCTCTGCGGATCTCTAGAACCAGCGCGATAAAGCCCCAGAAACCCCAAGTCGCTCCTCGACACCCGCACACCCGCCAGCTGCGGCGCCCCCCTCTCGGACCCCAGACAGCCCCCACCACTCCCTGGGGGGCGTCCCACGTCCAGCGTATCGGTCACCCCCGACAGAACCGGCTTTTCCGGCCGCTGGGCGTCGAGTTGTCCACATCGCCCGAAAGTCATCCACAGGCTCTTCACCTGACCGCGGTCGGTGACATACCCTCGGTATGTCACCCTCGACGCGGAGGTCACCTTGAGTCAACCCGACGCCACCGGCCGGATCGAGGTCGGCGCGGTTCCGGAAGCCGTGTACGCACTGGTCAGCGACCCGGCGAGGCTGGCCGACGTCGCCGAGGAGTACGCCGGGCACCGATGGGTCGGCCGGGCGCGCGGGCCCGTTGTCGGCGCCCGGTTCCGCGGGCGCAACCGGCGTGGCCTGCGGCGCTGGAGCACCTTGTCCACCATCACCGACGCCGATCCGGGCCGCCGGTTCGGCTTCGAGGTGACCTCGGTCGGGTTGCCCGTCGCGCGGTGGCAGTACGACTTCGAAGCCGCCGGTGCCGGCTGCGTCGTCGTCGAAAGCATGTGGGAGCGGCGGCCGGCGTGGTTCCGCGTGCCGACGTCGACGGTCACCGGCGTCTGGAACCGGCGCGAGGCCAACACGGCGAACATCGCCGCGACCCTCGCGCGGCTCAAAACCGCCGTCGAAGCTAGTCGATGAAGCGGGACCAGAAGGGTATGTAGCGCGGGCCGTCCGGTGGGGCCGTGCAGATGCCGCCCGTACCGAACTCGCGCTGCAGGTAATCCCGCAGGTCGGAGCCGTACACGACGATGTCGGTCTGGTACACCGACAACACCGGGTAACCGGACGTGCCGGCGAGACCGGGCAGGTAGCGGTGGCCGCACACCGGCACGAGCTGCGGCACGTCGGCCAGGCGGTGCCCCGCTTCGCGGACCGCGTCCTCGGGGCCGACCGGGCGCGTGCCCCAGTCGGGCAGCCAGAAGCCGTTGTGTTCGACGTCGTACAGGACGCCGTCGACCGGCCAGGCCAAACGTTTGCGCAGCTGCTCGGGGTTGCCGCAGCGCCAATCAGGCCAGCGGTCGCCGATCGGGACGCCCGCGGCGAGGAACGTGCGGTGGTCCGCGGCGAAGCGGAAGCCGAACCGGCGCTCGACGTCGTCGAGCTCGGCCTCGCTCAGCCCGGGACGCACCGGTTCCCGGAGGTTTTCCTGCAGGTGCCGCGCCTCCTCCGGGGAGAGGGCGCCAGTCGGCTGGACGGGAGTCATGACCCAAGAGCGTAAGTGGCGCCCGACCCCGCCGCGCGTTCTTTTCTGCTCTCTTGACGTGCGGCCAGGGGTGACCCCGGTCGGGTGAGTTTGTTCTCTCATCGGCCGGACTCCGGAACAGAGCGTGAGCGCGTGTAGTTCACTCTTGCCGTGACATCTCCCCGACCGCAGGCCCGCGTGCGCGCTCCCGAGCTGCGCGGCGACGTCTGGCTGAACACCGGCGGCCGCCCGATCACCCTGGCCGAACTGCGCGGCCGCATCGTGCTGCTGGACTTCTGGACCAGCGGCTGCGTCAACTGCCTCCACGTCCTCGACGAGCTGCGCCCGCTCGAGGCCGAGTTCGCGGACGTGCTGGTCACGATCGGCGTCCACTCGCCGAAGTTCCTGCACGAGGGCGAGCGCGCGTCCATCGAGGCCGCCGTGCGCCGGTACGAGGTCCACCACCCGGTGGTCAACGACCCGAAGATGGAGCTGTGGTCGCAGTACGCGGTCCGCGCGTGGCCGACGCTGGCGGTCATCGACCCCGAGGGTTACGTCGTCCACGTCGCCGCCGGTGAAGGGCACGAAGAGGCGCTTCGCCGCGTCATCGCCGACCTCGTGAAGAAGCACGAAGCGAAGGGGACGCTTCGCCGCGGCGGCAGCCCGTACGTGCCGGTCGAGGAGCAGCAGAGCGAGCTGCGGTTCCCGAGCAAGGCCGTCGCCACCGCCGAAGGCCGCATCCTGGTCGCCGACACCGGGCACCACTCCGTCGTCGAGTTCGCTTCGGACGGCGAGACGGTCATCCGGCGCTTCGGCAGCGGAGAGCGTGGCGGGCAGGACGGGCCGTTCGACGTCGCCACGTTCACCGAGCCGTCGGGCATCGCGCTGCTGCCCTACGACGTCGCCGAGCGCGCCGGCTACCACGCCGTCGTCGCCGACACGGCCGGTCACCGGCTGCGCGGCCTCGACCTGATCACCGGCGAGGTGACCACGGTCGCCGGCACCGGCGCGCAGTGGCGCAACGGGCCGGACTCGGGCAAGGGCGTCGACGTCGAGCTGAGCAGCCCGTGGGACGTCGAGTGGTGGGGCCCGGCCGGCGGGGTCGTCGTCGCGATGGCCGGCAACCACACGCTGAGCGTGTTCGACCCGGTGTCGGGGAGCATCCACCGCTTCGCCGGGACGACCGTCGAAGGCCTCCGCGACGGCGACGTCAGCGAAGCGTTCTTCGCGCAGACGTCCGGCCTCGCCGCCGACGGCGACAAGTTGTGGCTCGTCGACGCCGAGACGTCCGCCCTGCGCTGGATCGAGCCGGCGGGCGACTCGTTCACCGTGCAGACGGCGATCGGGATCGACCTCTTCTCCTTCGGCCACACCGACGGCCCGGCCGACAAGGCGCTGCTCCAGCACCCGCTCGACCTCGCCGTGCTGCCCGGCGCGCGGATCGCGATCGCCGACACCTACAACGAAGCTGTCCGCCGTTTCGACTTCTTCACGCGTGAGGTGACGACGCTCGCCACCGGCCTCGCCGAGCCGCAGGGCCTGTTGCTGACCGACGGCCGGCTGCTGGTCGTCGAGTCCGCGGGCAACCGGATCGGCCCGGTGCCGGCGAGCGAGCCTTCGGTGGTCACCGGCGACGCGCACGCCGTGCGCCGCCCGCCGACGGTCCTCGCGCCCGGCGAGATCGACTTTTCGGTCGTCTTCACCGCGCCGCCCGGCGAGAAGCTGGACGACCGGTACGGCCCGTCGACGCGGCTGGAGATCAGCGCGTCACCGCCGGAGCTGCTGGCCGACGGCACGGGTGTCGGGACCGAGCTGACCCGCAAGATCCGGTTCGCGCCGGGGGTGACCGAGGGCGTGCTGCAGGTCGTCGCGCAGGCGGCGAGCTGTGACGACGGCGGTGCGCACCCCGCGTGCCGGATCACCCGGCAGGACTGGGGCGTCCCGGTGCGGTTCGAGGAGGGCGGGGCGAGCGAGCTGAGCTTGGTCATGGCCGGGGAGCCGCGCGACGCCGAGTAGGATGCGGACCGTGTCTGACGGGCCGAAACTCGAGATCCAGATGCTGCACGACCGGGTACTCGTGCGGCTGTCGCCGGAAGAGGGCGAGCGGCGCAGCAGCGGTGGCATCGTGATCCCCGCCACCGCGCAGGTCGCGCGCCGCCTCTCGTGGGGTGATGTACTGGGCATCGGGAACAGTGTGCGGAACGTCAATCTCGGCGACCGCGTGCTCTTCAACCCGGAGGACCAGCTCGAGGTCGAGATCCAGGGCGAGGGGCACCTGGTGATGCGCGAACGCGACATCCACGCCGTAGCGACCGAACGGACCGAACACGGCACCGGGCTCTACCTCTAGGGCCCGGCGGAGGGCAGGGCGTGGCAGACGACGAGGCGCACAACCGCGCCGACGTGCGCGAAGCACCGGACGCCGGCCAACCAAAGCCAGCCGCTGCGAGGGGTGCGACTGCCGCGGAGCCGCCTTTCGCGAACCGGGCCACTGCCGGGGAGCCACCCGCCACGAATGGGTCAGCTGCGGAGCCACCTGCCGTAAACGGGTCGGCTGCCGCGGAGCCGGGTGCTGCTTCGGACTCGCCGACGGCGGAGCCCGCGGCCGAGGTGTCGCCTGCCGAGGCACAATCCACCGCTGAATCCGACCCAGCCACGGCGCCCGGATCGGCTGACACTGAGTTGCCCCTCGCCACCGCCTCCGGGTCGTTGCGGAATGAGTCCACAGCCGGGGAGCAGCCCGCCGCCGATCCCGAGCCAGCTGCGGCGGCCGGTGCTGGAGCGCCATTTGTCGCCGACTCTGGGGTGTTGCCGGACGGGCTCGCGGGTGAGGCGCAGTTCGCCGCCGATTCCGAGTTGACCGCCGTGGACGGATCGGCCGGTGCTGAGGTGCCGCTTGTCACTGGCCCCGGGGCGCTGCGGGAACGGCCTGAGGGTGAGGCGCGGTTCGCCGCTGATTCCGAGTCGGCGGCTGCGGACGCAGTGGCCAGTTCAGCCGCCGCCGATTCCGGGGTGTTGTGGGACGGGTCAGCGGGTGAGGTGCAGTTCGCCGCCGATTCCGGGGTCGTTGTGGCGATCGGGCCGGTCGGTGCCGAGGTGCTGACCGCCGGTGACCCCGCGCTGTCGCCGGAAGTGCCTACGGTCGCGGTGCCGTCGGTCGAGCCACAGCCCGTCGAGCCACAGTCCGTCGGCGGAATCGAGAGTCCTGTGGCCAACGGGGCGGCTGCTGCGGAGGTACTGCCCGCCGCCGAGTTCGGAACGCTGCAGGAAGGGGCTGCGGTTGAAGCGGCGCCTGCCGAGGCGGGATCCGCTGCCGAGCCCGCGTTGCAGCCGGACGAGCCCGCGGCGCCGGCCACAGACGGTGCCGAATCTGTGCAGTCGCTGAAAGAACCAGTCGCTGCTGCTGAGGACGCGGCGCAGCCAGGGCCGTGGCCGGACGAGCGTGCCGCTGTCGAGGGTGCGGCGCGGTCTGGGGCGTGGCCGGTTGAGTCTGTTGGGGGTGCGGCGCCGTTTGGGGCCTGGCCCGGCGAGTCCGCTGAGGACGTGGCGCAGCCAGGGCCGTGGCCCGATGAGCGGGCTGCTGCCGCTGCTGAGACTGTGGCCATCGAGGCGGTGCCTGGTGCTGAGCCTGTCGACGATGCCGTTGTCACCACTGATCTCTTCGCTGAGGACCTGCTTGGCGAACTTCTCGAGAACCCTGCGGCACTGCCCCCACCGGAGACTCCTGCGCGCAAGCTGCGCAAGGGGGTCGCTCGCACGATGATGATCGTCGGGCTGGCGCTGGGGCTCTTCGTCATCCTCTACGCCGTCGACCTTCTCTCCAGTGCCGGTGATGTGCCGCGGGGGGTTACCGTGGCCGGGATCGGTGTCGGCGGCATGACTCATGCCGAGGCGGAAGCCAAGCTGCGCAGGGAACTCGAGCCTCGGCTTACCCGGCCGGTTGTTGTGCACGGTGGGGATGTCCAGGCCGAACTCGTTCCGGCGCGCTCGGGGCTGGGGCTCGACTGGCCCAACACCCTCGGGCTCGCCGGGCACCAGCCGCTCAGTCCGATCACCCGGATCATGTCCTTCTTCACCAGTCGCGAGGTCGGTGTCGCTACCCGGACCGATGAGAACCAGACCAGTCAGGCCGTCCGCGCGCTGGCCGACGGCAAGCTCGACCACGCCGCCACCGAGGGTGCCGTGGGGTTCATGCCGTTGCCGGGCAGCGATGGTGGCGTCACGCCCTACCCGATCCTGCCGCGCCAAGGGCAGCAGCTGACCGATCTCGCGGGCGCCGTCCACGCCGTCACCGAGCACTGGCTCGACCCGGGTGGCGTCAAGCTGACGATGGCCATCACGCCGGTGCGGGCGACCGCCGCCGGGGTGCAGGCCGCGTTCCAGCAGATCGTCGTGCCCGCCGTCGCCAAGCCGGTTGTGGTGCACGGGCAGGGCAAGGACGTGCCGCTCAAGCCGGACGCGATCGCCTCCTCGTTCCAGTTCGCGCCCGTCGAAGGCGGTGCCGTCGAGGTGCGGATCGACCAGGGCAAGCTGCAGGCCGCGCTCAAGGACGGCCTGGCGAGCACCGAGACCGACGGCAAGGACGCGCAGATCGTCTTCGCCGGCGACCAGCCGGCCGTCGACCCGTCCGAAGACGCCCGGAAGATCAACTGGGAGAAGACCTTCCTCCCGCTGATCGACGTCCTCAAGAAGACCGACGGGCGCGATCTGCCCGTCGCCTACAACGCGTCGAAGCCCGGCGTGACCACCGAAGCCGCGGGGGCGCTCGGCATCACGGAGGTCATCGGCGAGTTCACCACCGGCGGGCTCACCGGCCCGGCGGCGACGAACAACCGCACGCTGGCCGACCGCGTGTCCGGCACCATCGTCAAGCCCGGCGAGACGTTCAGCCTCGGCGGCCGCTCCGGCCCGCGCACCGCGGACAACGGCTACGTGCCCGCCCCGGCCAACGAAGACGGCACCGGTCCGACCGTCGTCGGTGGCGGCGTCTCGCAGCTGGCGTCCACTTTGTACAACGCGGGCTACCTCGCCGGCCTCGCCGACGGCGGTCACCTCGAGCACGACACCTACCTCGACCGCTACCCCGTCGGCCGCGACGCCAAGGCGATCAACGCCGACAGCAGCCCGGTCGAGCTCAAGCTGACCGACGACGCCCAGACCGGCATCGCGCTGCAGGCCGTGGTGTCCGGCGACTCCGTGACGGTCCGGATCTGGGGCACCCGGCACTACCGCGTCGAGGGCTCGACCGGCGGGCAGACGCCCGGCGACCCGCCGCCGGTGCAGTTCGGGGGCGCCACCCCGTGCCAGCCGTCGATCGGCACACCCGGCTTCAGCGTCACCGACACGCGCGTGCTCTACGACGTCGCGAGCGGCGCCGAGGTCCGCCGGACGTCGCACACCGCGACCTACGGTCCGCGTCCGACGATCCTGTGTTGAGTTGTCAGCGAAGGACCATGCAACCCGCCTCCTCGAAGTCCCGCAGCCACGACGGCTCCCGGAAGTGCTTGTTCCACCGCAGATCCAGTTTGTCCAATTTGGACAGTCCGGCCACCGACGCCGGCAGCGTCACCAGCGAGTTCTCCCGCAGGTCCAGCTGACGCAGCTCGCTCAACGCCCCGATCGACGCCGGCAGCTCGCGCAGCCGGTTGCCCCGCAGGTGCAGCTCCCGCAGGGAGCCGAGCGCGCCGATCGACTCCGGCAACGCCGCCAGTTCGTTGTGGTAGAGCCGGAGTTCGCGCAGCGACGCGAGCCCGGAGAGGTCGGGCAGCGACTCGATCCGGTTGTCCGTGCACCCGAGGTACCGCAGCTTCCCCAGACGGCCCAACGACGACGGGAACTCCGTCAGCCGGTTGTCGCTGACGTAGAGGTACTCGGTGAGCCCGGCCAGGTCGCCCAGCTCGTCCGGCAACGCCGGGAACCGGTTGTGCCCCAGGTCGAGCGTGTGCAACGACGACAACGCGGAGATCCCCGGTGGCAGCTCGGTCAACGAGTTCGTGGCCAGGTTGAGCACGCGCAACCCGGTCAGCTGCCACAGCGACAGCGGAACGACGGAGATCTCGTTCGCGTACAGGCTCAAGTGCTCCAACGCGGAACCCAGCGCCGGCACGGACGTCAGCCGGTTGCGGTCCAGGTCCAGGCGCGTGACGTCGTCCGGTACCGAGGGCACCGACGTCAGCCCCTGCCCGCTCAGATCGAGCCACGTCATGAGCCCTCCCGGCGGCGGGTCGTGGGCAGCAACGCCCAGGTGGCCGCGTCATCCGGCGTCGACACCTGGATCCGCAGGCCCGGCACCTCCGACACCGCCAGCTCGGTCAGCCGGAAGTTCAGCCGCCCGGCCCGCGGGTGGTCGAACCGCCGCAGCCGGGCCAGTGGCTCGGCGACCTCGTTGCGCGCCCACAGCTCGGCGAACTCCGGGCTCAGCGCCGAAAGCCGCCGGATGTCCTCCGCCCAGCCCGGGTCGCCGAGGTGCCGGCCGTATTCGGCCCGCATCCGCGCGATCATGTGCGGTACCTCCTCGTCGTAGTTAAGCAGGAACGCCCGCGCGTTCGGTTCGGTGACGCAGCACCAGAGCAGGTTCTTGTGCAGGCACGGCAGGCTGTGCCACTCCCAGAACAGCTCCTCGTGCGCCGCGTTCGACTCGAGGACGTCGAACCGGCCGTTGACGACCGTGGCCGGCAACGGTTCCAGCGCGCGCAGGACCTCGCACACCGCGTCCGGCACCACCTCGACCGCCGACGGCAGCCGCGAAGGGGTCAGCTCCGCCAGCCGGTAGAGGTGTTCCCGCTCGGTGTGGTCCAGCCGCAGTGTGCGCGCGACGGCGTCGAAGACCTGGGCGCTCGCGTTGATCGGCCGGCCCTGCTCCAGCCACGTGTACCAGGTGACGCCGACCCCGGCGAGCAGCGCGACCTCCTCCCGCCGCAACCCGCTCGTGCGACGGCGCGGGCCGGGCGCGAGCCCGACCTCCTCGGGGCCGATCCGCGCCCGGCACGCCTTGAGGAACCGGCCGAGTTCCTCCCGGCGGCTCACGGGGACCTGCGTCTGGGTCATGTGGGCATAGTGCCCGAGGGGTACGACAGTTTTGGAACGAAGCAGGTGCCGCCAGTACCAGCATCACCGGACTCTCGGTACCGCAGGCGAAAGAGCCGCAGGGTCAGGGCATGACACTCACCACCCCGGCTCCGGCCGTCCCGGGCCGGAGCACGCGGCCGTGGTTCATGCTCGGCGTGCTGCTGCTCGGCCAGTTCATGGCGCTGCTGGACGTCACCGTCGTGAACGTCGCCATGACCGACATCCGCACCGACCTGCACGCGTCCGGCGCCGCGCTGCAGCTCGTCGTGTCCGGTTACACCGTGGGCTACGCGATGCTGCTGATCACCGGCGCCCGGCTCGGCGAGCTGTACGGGCGACGCCGGATGTTCGTCACCGGCGTCGTCGCCTTCACGGTCTTCTCGTTGTTGTGCGGCCTGGCGCCCGGTGCGGGAACGCTGATCGTCGCCCGGATCGCCCAGGGCGCCGGCGCCGCGCTGATGATGCCGCAGGTCATCAGCGTCATCCAGGCGCAGTTCAGCGGCCCCGCGCGAGCGAAGGCGCTCAGCGCGTACACCGCGGTCATCTCGGTCGCGTTCGTCGCCGGCCAGGTGGTCGGCGGCGTGCTCGTCGGCGCGGACCTGTTCGGCGCGGGCTGGCGGCCGATCTTCCTGGTGAACGTGCCGATCGGCGTGCTCGTCGCGGTGCTGGCGGCGAAGCTGGTGCCCGGTGGCGGCACCCGGAACGGCCATCGGCTCGACTTCGCCGGGCTCGCGATCGCGGTGCCGGCCGTGGTGCTCGTCGTGCTGCCGCTGGTGCTCGGGCACGAGACCGGCTGGCCCGCCTGGACGTTCGCCTCACTGGTCGCCGGCGCCCTGCTGGCTGCGCTGTTCGTGGTCGTGGAACGCCGGGTGCGCGACCCGCTGGTGAACCTCGACGTGCTGCGGATCCGCGGCGTCGCACCGGGTCTGGCCGCGCTGGCCGCCGGCGTCGCGTCCTACGGCGGTTTCCTGTTCTGCCTGGCCCTGCACCTTCAGACCGGATTGGGTGACACGGCGTTGACGGCCGGGCTCACCATGGCACCCGGCGGCGTGGTCTTCGGCCTGTGCGGGTTCTTCTGGCACAGGCTGCCCGCGCGCGTCCACGCGGCGGTGACGCCGATCGGGTACGCCGGATCCGCCGCGGCGTACGCCTTGCTGGCGCTGAGCCTGCGCGACGGCGGCCACGGCGGCGCGCTGTTCTTCGTGGCGCTGATGCTCTTCGGGCTCTCGATGGGACCGGCGTTCGGGTCCCTGATGGCGCACTCGCTGACGCACGTCCCGCTCGCGAGCGCGGCGGACGTCAGCGGGCTGCTGACCACGACGTTGCAGCTGGGCCAGGTCGTCGGCGTCGCGACGTTCGGGAGTGCTTTCCTGACCCTGGCCGGGGGTTCGTCCGCGCACGCCATCACCACGACGATGACCGGGGCCGCCGTGCTGCTGCTCGTCGGAGCCGGGTTCGCCGTGGTGCTGGCGCGCGCGTCGGTCAGGCGTTAGTGCGGCTGCCGCCCTTGATCCGCGCGTAGATCGCCGAAGCCGCGATGACGCCGACGACAGCGGCGACGATCTGGAAGACGTGCCGGATCCAGTCGATGCCGTTCGTGTCCCGGACGCCGAACACGCCGGCGAGCCAGTTGCCGATGAACGCGGCCACGATGCCGACCACGATCGTCAGCCAGATCGGGATCTTCTGGTCGCCGGGCGCGAACAGCCGGCCCAGCACGCCCAGGATCAGGCCCACGATGATCGTCGAGATGATGCCCCAAAGTCCGCCGAGCACGGGTGCCTCCTCGGATTGCCGAATAAGAACAACCGTGACACCGCTCGGCGCGACCTGCCCGTTTGAACCCTCGATGGGGTGACACACAAAAAGATCCGGCCCGGCCCGCCCCCGACGGCGAACCGGGCCGGATCGGCCTGGTGGTGGTGCGCTGGCGCGTTACCTCGATACGCCGCGTCGGCCGTAGGCCCCGGCGGCGATGCTGACGCCGATGGCGGCGAGGACGACCTGGGTGAGGATCTCCAGCCAGTCGATCCCGTTGGTGTCGGCGTAGCCGATGCCACGCGCGATCGCCGTGCCGATGAACGCGGCGACGATACCGATCAGGATCGTCAGCCAGATCGGGATGCTCTGCTTGCCGGGTGCGACCAGTCGCCCGAGCACACCGATGATCAGACCGATGATGATGGCGCCGACGACGCTGGCGATAGTCATCGCTTCTCCTCTCAAGGGATCCGCGGTCCCGGTGTTCCGGGGTGCCGCGGCTCGATGGTCGGAGTGCCCCGGGTGGGTGACGGCGAAACACCGTGTACCGGGAATTACCCTCCTCGCCGCCGCATCGTTACTACGTCTGCCGGACACGGCGAAGGGGCCCTCCCCAGCGGGAAGGGCCCCTTCGGACGTGACTCAGAACGCGGCTTCGTCGAGCTCCATGAGCGCGTTGTCCGCGGCCTCCACGATCGCGCGACGCGCGGTCAGCTCCGGCAGCACGCTCTTCGAGAAGAACGACGCCACGGCGATCTTGCCCTCGTAGAACGGGACGTCCTTGGCGGACGCGCCCGCGTCGAGCTTGGCGATGGCGACCTCGGAGTGCTTGAGCAGCTGCCAGCCGATCAGCAGGTCGCCGACGGACATCAGCAGCCGGACCGTGTGCTGGCCGACCTTGTTGATGTTCTGCGGGTCTTCCTGCGACGCCGTCAGGTAGCCGATCAGCGAGCCCAGCATGCCCTGGGTGTCCTCGAGGGCCTGCTTGAGCAGCCCGCGCTCGTTCTTGAGCCGGCCGTTGCCCGCCTCGGACTCGATGAACTTCGTGATCTCGCCGGCGACGAAGGCCAGGGACGCGCCCTTGTCGCGGACGATCTTGCGGAAGAAGAAGTCCAGCGACTGGATCGCCGTGGTGCCTTCGTACAGCGAGTCGATCTTGGCGTCGCGGATGTACTGCTCGATCGGGTAGTCCTGCAGGAAGCCGGACCCGCCGAGGGTCTGCAGCGACTGCACGAGCTGCTCGGTGGCGCGCTCGGAGCCGACACCCTTGACGATCGGCAGCAGCAGGTCGTTGACGCCGTGCGCGACCTTCTGGTCACCTTCGCCGGTCCACAGCTGGTCCTGGAACGACGCCGTGTACAGGTACACCGCGCGCAGGCCCTCCGCGTACGCCTTCTGCAGCATCAGCGAGCGGCGGACGTCCGGGTGGTGCGTGATGGTGACGCGCGGCGCGGCCTTGTTCAGCATGTTCGGCAGGTCGGCGCCCTGGACGCGCTCCTTGGCGTACTCGAGCGCGTTGAGGTAGCCGGTGGACAGCGTGGCGATGGCCTTGGTGCCGACCATCATCCGGGCGTACTCGATGACCTGGAACATCTGCGCGATGCCGTCGTGCACCTCGCCGAGCAGCCAGCCCTTGGCCGGGGTGCCGTGCTGGCCGAAGGTCAGCTCGCACGTCGTCGAGGCCTTGATGCCCATCTTGTGCTCGACGTTCGTGACGAAGGCGCCGTTGCGCTCGCCCAGCTCGCCGGTCTTGGTGTCGAAGTGGAACTTCGGCACGAGGAACAGCGACAGGCCCTTGGTGCCGGCCTTGGTCTCGATGCCGGGACCCTCGGGGCGCGCCAGCACGAGGTGCATGATGTTTTCGCTCATGTCGTGCTCGGCGGAGGTGATGAACCGCTTCACGCCGTCGATGTGCCAGGAGCCGTCCTCCTGCTGGACGGCCTTGGTGCGGCCGGCGCCGACGTCGGAACCGGCGTCCGGCTCGGTCAGCACCATCGTGGCGCCCCAGGCCCGGTCGATCATCAGCTCGGCCCAGTGCTTCTGCTCTTCGGTGCCGTTCTTGTTCACGATCATCGCGAAGTTGGGGCCCGCGAGGTACATGAACAGCGGGGCGTTGGCGCCGAGGATCAGCTCGGACGCGGCCCACTGGACGGTCGGGGGCAGGCCGAAGCCGCCGAGGTCCTCGGTCAGGCCCAGGCGCCACCACTCGCCGTCGAGGAGCTGCTGGTAGCTCTTCTTGAACGACTCGGGGATCTTGACGCTGAAGGTCTTCGGGTCGTACACGGGCGGGTTGCGGTCCGCGTCGGCGAAGGACGCGGCCAGCGGGCCGGACGCGAGCTTGTTCAGCTCGGCCAGCACCCCGCGCGCGGTCTCCTCGTCCGACTCGGCGAGCACACCCTTGCCCAGGCGCTCCTGAACGCCGAGTACCTCGAAGAGGTTGAACTCCAGGTCTCGGACGTTGCTCTTGTAGTGGCCCATGTCGTCACTCCAATGTGTTCGGCTCCCCGGCCGGGCACACACTCGCCTTACTCGCCGGTAACTTCAGGATATTACCTGCGGGTAACTGGAGCAAGCAGATCCGCACTTCCGAGTACCGGAAATCCCCCGAAAAGTGGGCCTCGAGCAGCGTGACCCGGGTCAGCGGTGGCCGGGGATGGCCGTTGTGTCCGCCGTCACCGGCACGTGGCCGTCGTCCGCTCGGACGATCAGTATCCCGCCCCGGAAGGCGATCGTCACGGCGTGTGTCCGGTCGCGGGCCGAGAGCTTCCGCAGGATGCTCTTCACGTGGGTCCGCACGGTCTCGACGGACAGGAAGAGCAGCTTCGCGATCGCCGAGTTCTCAAGCCCTTCGGCGACCAGCTGCAACACCTGGTATTCGCGTCTGGACAGCGGCATCCCGCCGCGCGGCGCCGGTGGGCTGTCGTGGGCGAGGTCCCCCTTCGGCACGGTCGACCGCTTCGGCCGGGCGGTGAGCGCGGCCAGTCCGGGATCGATGTACCGGCGCTCGGTGTGCGCCCGCCGAATCGCTTCGGCGAGCCGTCGTGAATCGATCGACCGCGGCACGATCGCGTGCGCCCCGGCGGCGATCGCGGCCGCCAGGTACTGCTGCGTGCGATTCACGTCACGGACGAGCGTGACGATGATCAGCGCCGGGTCGCCGGCGTTGAGCAGCTTCGTCAGGTGGCAGTTCGGATCCAGCGCCGAGTCGAGCACGACGACGTCCGGTTTCACCTGCTCGCACAGCTGCAACGCGGCGTGGTGGCTCGCCGCTTGGCCGGCCCAGTGCAGCCCCTGGCTGCGGTGGACCAGCGCGGCGAGGCCGTCTCGGTAGATCGGGATCGGATCGACGACCGCCACGCCGAGACTGCGCCCGCCGGGTCCGGCAGGCCCGGTGGGCCTGCGGGTGGGCTCGATGCCGTGCATCGTGGGCCTCCGTCTCTGCGCCGTCGCTCTTGGGACGCCGGACGTGTCCCCTCGGTTTCACGCGGTCCGGCACCACCCGGTCCCCCCTGCCGGGACCGGCCAAAAGTGACTCCCTCTGCTTGGTACGAGTCGCAAGTTCGCAGCTCATGACGCCAGTTCCCCCTCATGGCCCAACCCGCCGGTTACAGCAAACTCTGGGTAGAAATCCCCTCCGGGACGGCTGCTCGACCGGGAGCAGAACGACCTGATGGGGCGGCGGGTGCTACTGAGGGTGGCCCGTGTCGATTCGCGTCCTCCCGGCTCGTCCCCCTCTAACGTCCAAGGTGCCGGTTGGATGCGGGTTGTGACTGGTCAGCAGGGTGCGAGCGGGGCTAGCGACTCACGACCGCGGCCCGCAGCGCGGCGAACTCCGCCGCCAGCCCGTCGGGCGTCCAGTGGGCGTTCAGGCCGCTCGGGTTCGGGAGTACCCACACGTGTGTCCCTCCGATGAGCAGCTCCTGCGGGCCGACGCGCGCCTTCGGGAAGCCGAACGCGGTCCGGTACGCCGTGATCCCGACCACGGCCAGCCACCGCGGCCGGAATTCGAGCACCTTCGCGGTCAGCACTTCCCCGCCGTCGCGCAGTTCGTCGTCGGTGAGCTCGTCCGCACGGGCGGTGGCCCGGCCGACGACGTTCGTGACCCCGAGCCCCAGGTCGAGCAGCTTGTCCTGCTCGGAGGGGGTGAACCGCCGCGGGGTGAAGCCGCCGCCGTGCAGCGCCGGCCAGAACCGGTTCCCGGGCCGCGCGAAGTGCTGCTTGAGGGCACCGGAGTAGAGGCCGGGGTTGATCCCGCAGAACAGCACGTCGAGGCCGGCCGCGATGACGTCCGGAATGGTGGTGCCGTACGCGGCGGTCAGCTGGTCCTTGGTGGGTCGGGTGTTCACCCGTCCAGTCTCCGGTACGACTTTCGGACCGGCACGACACAAGTCCCCTTGCCCGCGACGTCGATCACCCGTCCGGTTCCGCGTGTTCGGCTCGGGAGCTGGCTGCACGCGGCTGTTGCGCCGGTTGTCCACAGGCTGCCGCTGTTGTGGACAACTGCGCGGGATCTTGGCGCGCTGACCGGGTTCGTCGGTGGGCGCCGATACGCTGGAGGCGGGGCCGGCCCCCAGGGAGGGTGGGGGGTGCTTTTGGGGGCTCGGGGCGGATTTCCGGCAAGCTCGGGGGCATGGATCCCGGGCCGGTCACCGCGGACGGCTGTGCCGTCGACGTCTACCTCCTGCTCCCGCCCGGCGGCGAACCCGGGATCGTGCACGCCGCGGCCGGGCCGGGTGCCTCGATCCTCGAACTCGGGTGTGGCACCGGCCGGGTCACGCATCCGCTGCTGGCCTTGGGCCACGACGTCGTCGCCGTGGACGACTCGGCTGCCATGCTCGCGCACGTCCGGGGTGAGACCGTCCACGCCCGGATCGGGGATCTCGACCTTGGCCGGGAGTTCGACGCCGTCCTGCTCGGCAGTCACCTGATCAACACCGCGCGGGACGACGACCGGCACGCCCTGCTCGCCGCCGCGCGGCGGCATCTCGGGCCGGCGGGGCGGCTGATCGTCGAGTGGCATCCGCCGGAGTGGTTCGACGCCGTGCGGACCGGCCAGGGCGGGCGGCTCGGCGAGGTCGGCGTGGAACTGGCCGACGTCGTTCGCGACGGCGATCTCCTGTCCGCGAGAGTCCGCTACTCGGCCGGGAGCCGGCACTGGGACCAAGAGTTCACCTGCTGCCGGATCGATCTCGACGTCGTCCTGACCTCGGCTGATCTGATCTTCGACGCCTGGCTCTCCGCGGACCGGACCTGGTTCGCCGCACGGGCTCGTCGCCGGGGGTAGCGAATTCGCCACCGACCTGCGTACCCTGTGTGATCTCCCGCACAGCGTCGTACCGAGGAGGATTTCGTGCAGCTTCCGATCGTCCTCGGGCTGGTCGCGCTGGTCCTGGCCGTGGCGGCCGTCGTGGTCGTTCTCGAGGACCGCCGGGCCGCGAAGCGCGCCGCCCTGCAGCGCAAGGCTCGGTTAGCGCGTCTGGGCGAGGTGGATCCGCTGGCTCCGGGCCGGCTGCACGTCGACCGTTGAACGCTTGGCCCGCAGCAGGGTCAGCAGGAGCGCCCCGAACACCCAGCCGACGCCGGCGCCGAACGTGTTGTTCATGAGGTCGTCGACGTCGAAGATCCGGTAGACGTACGGCGCGGTGCCGAAGTTCGCCGTGACCTGCGTGATCTCGATGAGCAGTGACGCCGTGAAGCCGATCAGCGTGGTGCCGACGAGCCCGCGGCGCCACAGGATCCGCGCGAACACCCCGAGCGGGACGAACAGCAGGACGTTCATGCAGGCCTGCTGGAACGTCTGCGTCATGAACCACTGCGACAGCGGCTCACCGTGCTTCAGCAGCTCGGTGTGGATGTCGGTGATCCACTGGAACGGGTGCAGCTGCACGGTCTGGCTCAGCCGCCGGGTGCCGGGCCCGGGCAGCGGCAGGAAGACGACCGCGAAGGTCATGCACCCGTAGAGCAGCACGGCCGCGGTGGTGACGATGCCGCGCAGCCGTAGGCCACCGTGCCGCGCGAGCTGGGTGAGCAGCTGCGGCACCAGCACGACGGTCCACAGCGCGAAGAAGCCGATGAGTCCGTACTGCAGGGCGGTGACCTGTGCGTTCGTCATGCCACCGACGTTATGGATCTTGCCCGGGATGCCGCTTCGGTCGATCAGCCGGACGCCGGACGCCCCCATCGGCCACTTGGCCGACCCGGCGACGGGCCGATCGGTCAGGGCCGCTCGGTCACGGGCTTGGTGTCATCCTCGCGCTCTTCTTCCCCCACCTGCCGGAACGTTCGCCTCATCGCGGCCGCGACATCCGGTGCGGCCGAATGGCTGGTCTTCTCGATGTGCGTTGCGCCACAGCCGCGGGGTCACGACCCGCCCGCGCGGCTCGTGGACGCGGTCCGCGCGACGGCCGCGGAAGCCGTCGCTGTGCACGTCTTCGAGGGGAACGCCGCGCGAGACGCGGCTGCGAGCGGCTCCGTTCCGGGCCCACCGGAGACAGCAAAGAAACGGCCGCCGCCATCTGGTGTGGCTTGCGCTCACGCGGGAATGACCGCGACGCTCGGCACGTAAGTCTTGTGGGGGAAACGAAAGGAACGCTCATGGCACCGGTCCGGGTCGGCATCATCGGGCTCAGCGCGAACGGCGGCTGGGCCGCGACCGCGCACGTGCCCGCGCTGGCCGCGGTGGAGGGCTACGAGCTCCGCGCGCTGAGCGCGAGCAGCGCCGAGTCGGCGCGCGTGGCCGGCGAGAAGTACGGCGTGCCGCTGACCTTCGGCGACGCCGGGGAGCTGGCGCGGCACCCGGAGGTCGACCTGGTCGTGGTCGCCGTGAAGGTGCCCGAGCACCGGGCGCTCATCGAGCCCGCGCTGGCCGCGGGCAAGCAGGTGCTGAGCGAGTGGCCGCTGGGCGTCAGCCTCGCGGAGACCCGGGAGCTGGCCGAAGCCGCGAAGGACGGTCAGACGGCCGTCGGGCTGCAGGGCCGTTCTGCGCCGGCGTTGCGCTACCTGCGTGACCTCATCAAGGACGGCTACGTCGGCCGCGTGCTCTCGACGTCGCTGATCGCGTCCGGCGGGAACTGGGGCTCCAGCGTGCGCGCCGGACGCGACTACCAGCTGCACCCCGAGGGCGGGGCGACGCTGCTGACCATCCCGTTCGCGCACACCGCCGACACGCTGCACATGGTGCTCGGCGGGTTCGCCGAGCTGTCGGCCACGATGGCGACCGTGCGGCCGCGGGTGCGCGACGAGGTGACCGGCGACGCCGTCCCGATGACCGTGCCCGACCAGATCGCCGTCTCCGGCGTGCTGACCGGCGGCGCGATCGTGTCGCTGCACCTGCGCGGCGGGACGTCGCCGGCCACGGACTTCCTCTGGGAGATCAACGGCACCGAGGGCACCCTGGTGGTCGACGCCGCGGACCCGCTGTTCTGGATCTCCAAGCTGACGTTGCGCGGCAGCCGCACCGGGACGCTGGAGCGGCTCGCCGTGCCGACGCGGTACGAGCTGCCGCAGCTGGCCGGGCGCGCGTCCGAACCGTCGTACAACGTCGCGCACGCCTACGCGCGGCACCTCAAGGGCGACCTGCCGGACTTCGGGCACGCGCTGCGCGTGCACCGGGTGCTCGACGCCGTCCAGCGGTCGGCCGACACCGGGACGCGGGTTCACCCGGACGCAGAGTAACTGTTACCGGCGGTTGTAGCTTTTCCGTGGACCCGGACCTACTCTCGGGTAATGGACGACGTTGTCTACGACCGCGCGGGCCACGGCGAACCCCTGGTGCTGATCCACGGCATCGGCCACCGTCGTCAGGCGTGGTCGCCGGTGTTTCCGCTGCTCACGCCGCATCGTGACGTCATCGCCGTCGACCTGCCCGGCTTCGGCGAGTCGCCCGAGCCGGCCGGCGGCTACGGCGTCGAGCCCGCGCTGGTGATGTTCAAGGACCTCTTCACCGAGCTCGGCCTCGACCGGCCGCACGTCGCCGGCAACTCGCTCGGCGGGCTGCTTTCCCTGGAACTCGGCCGCGCCGGGCTCGTCCGCAGCGTCACCGCGCTGTCGCCGGCCGGGCTGTGGAACCGGCGGCAGAAGCTCTACGCGATCGCGACGCTCAAGGCCC
The DNA here is from genome assembly GCF_023023025.1 of Amycolatopsis sp. WQ 127309. Taxonomy (NCBI): domain Bacteria; kingdom Bacillati; phylum Actinomycetota; class Actinomycetes; order Pseudonocardiales; family Pseudonocardiaceae; genus Amycolatopsis; species Amycolatopsis sp. WQ 127309. The sequence goes on along the minus strand of NZ_CP095481.1, from coordinate 2,494,034 downwards.
ACCGCGCGCTCGCCCAGCGCACCCCGCCGAACGTCGTGCGCCGGCTGGCCGCGACGGCGGCCGGGCGAAAGGCCCTGGTGGGGATGATCGTCGGCCGCCCCGAGCTGCTCTCGCCCGAGATCGTCGCCGAAGACGCGCACGCGCTCGCGACCGCACCGGGCTTCGAGCCGACCGCCGCGCAGTCCCGCGGCAGTTTCCGCTTCACCGGCCCGGTCACCGGCGTCCCGGTGACGATCGCGTGGGCCCAGCACGACCGGATCCTCGCCCGGCCGCGCGTCGCCGAGCTGCGGAAGGTCGCGCCGAACGGGACGTTCACGCTGCTGCCGGGCTGCGGGCACGTGCCGATGAGCGACGACCCGGAGCTGGTCGCGAAAACCCTGCTCGCCGGAAGCCGTTAGATGACATTCGCTTTACGTCCGTCTTTTGACCCTGGTAGTTGACTCCGCCGCGAGGCAGAATCCTCCGCCGTGCGCCCGTATGGGGACCTTGGGCGCGAATCGGAGGAAACACGCATGAGGCTTTCAACCCGGCTCGTGGTGCTCGCCGCGGCCGCGCTGGCGACGACGGCGGTGACCACCGCACCCGCGTCCGCGGGCCAGCGCCCGGATCCGACGACGGACGTCCGGATCATCACGTTCAACGACTTCCACGGCAACCTCGAGCCGCCGTCGGGTTCCAGCGGCCGGGTCACGCAGTCGGACGGGACCACAGTGGACGCCGGCGGCGCCGCTTACCTGGCGACGCACGTGAAGCAGCTTCGCGCGCAGGTGCGCAACTCGCTCGTGTTCTCCGCCGGGGACAACGTCGGCGCGTCGCCGGTGGTCTCGGCGCTGTTCCACGACGAGCCGACCATCGACTTCCTGAACCAGATCGGCGTCAGCGCGTCCGTCGTCGGCAACCACGAGTTCGACGAGGGCTACAAGGAACTGCAGCGCATGCAGTTCGGCGGCTGCCACCCGACCGACGGTTGCCAGTTCGACAAGAAGTTCAAGGGTGCGGACTTCCCGTTCCTCGGGTCCAATGTGTACTTCACCAACGGCCTGCCCGCGCTGCTGCCGTTCACCGTCAAGTTCGAGGGTGGCGTGCCGATCGGCGTCATCGGCGCGACGCTGAAGGACCTGCCGACCGTCGTCACGCCGGAGGCCATCAAGGGCCTGAAGTTCGGTGACGAGGTCGAGGCGATCAACCGCACCGCGAACCTGCTCGACTTCCTCGGCGTCAAGTCCCAGGTCGTGCTGCTGCACCAGGGCGACAGCACCGAGATCGAGGGCCCGAACGACTGCCGGGTGCTGCCCGGCCCGGCCACCGCGATCGCGAAGGCGGTGACCCCGAAGGTCGACGCCATCTTCACCGGGCACAGCCACCAGCAGTACAACTGCGTCATCAACGACCCGGCGGGCCAGCCGCGCACGGTCATCCAGGGCGCGTCGTTCGGCCGCCTGCTGTCCGTGGTGGACCTGAAGATCAACCTGAAGACGCGCGACGTCGTCCGGTCGGCGACGCAGGCGCACAACGAGATCGTCACGCGCACGGTGACCCCGGACCCGGCCGTGTCGGCGCTGGTCGCCGACGCCAAGGCGAAGTCCGGCCCGATCGCGAACAAGCCGGTCGGCTCCATCACCGCGGACCTGCCGGCGGCGGGCAACGTGGCGGGCGAGTCCTCGCTCGGCGACGTCATCGCCGACGCGCAGCTCGCGGGCACGCAGGGCAACAACGCGGTCATCGCGATGACCAACCCGGGCGGCATCCGCGCCGACCTGACGTACAAGTCGTCCGCGAACAACGAGGGTGACGGCGTGGTGACCTACGGCGAGGCGTTCACCGTCCAGCCGTTCGCGAACATCATGCAGACGATCACGCTGACCGGTGCGAACCTGAAGAACGTGCTGGAGCAGCAGTGGGCGCCGGGCGTCAACCCGAAGTTCCTGCAGATCTCGAGCTCGCTGCACTACAGCTACTCGGCCGCCGCGCCGCAGGGCTCGCGGATCTCCAGCATCACGGTGAACGGCACGCCGGTCGACCCGGCGGCGACGTTCCGCGTGTCGGTGAACAACTTCCTCGCCGCCGGCGGGGACGGCTTCACCGAGTTCACCAAGGGCACGAACCTGGCCGGCGGACCGGTGGACCTGGACGCGCTGATCGCGTACCTGGGCGCCCACCCGAACCTGGCCCCGCCCGCGGCGGACCGGATCACCCTGCTGCCGTAGCTCCGGTATTTCCAAGACGCCGGGTCGACAATGGACCCATGACGACTTGGGAAGACGTCGTCCGCCTGGCCTCGGGACTGCCCGAGGTCGAGGCGGCGACCTGGTACCGCACGCCCGCGCTGAAGGTGGCGGGCAAGGGGTTCGCGCGGCTGCGCACCGAGGCCGAAGGCGGCCTGGTCGTGATGTGCGGGCTCGACGAGAAGGCCGCGTTGCTGGAATCCGGCGACGCGGCCTTCTTCACGACCCCGCACTACGACGGCTCCGGCTCGATCATCGTCGACCTGGACAAGGTCGACGTAGATCAGCTGCGTGAGCTGCTCGAAGAGGCGTGGCGGCTGAAGGCGCCGAAGCGGCTCACGACTTGAGCTCGCCCTTGAGCATGCTCATCAGGATCATGTCGTGGCGCTCGCCGTCCATCGCGACGAACGCCTCGCGGTGACGGCCGTCCTCGGTGAACCCGACCTTGCGGTAGACGTGCCGCGCCCGCTCGTTCCCGGCGACCACCCAGAGCGTGATCATGTGCAGGCGCATGGCGTTGAAGCCGTAGCGGCACATCAGGCGCAGCGCCTCGGTGCCGTAACCGCCGCCGTTCCGGTACTCGGCGTCACCGATGTAGACGTCCAGCTCGGCGTTGCCGATCTCGGGCTCGGCGTCCCGCAGGTCGATGACGCCGATCAGCTTGCCGTCGGCCTTGGCCTCGATCCCGAGGACGACCAGTTCGTAGCTGTTGACCGGGCGTTCCTCGGCGCGCTTGCGCAGCTGCGCGAGGGAGCGCGGGTGGCTGGTGTTCATCCAGCGGCCGACCTCGGGGTCGTGGACCCACAGGTGGATCTTCTCGGCGTCCTCCGGCTCCAGCGCGCGCAGCCGGACGAGCTCCCCCTCGAGCATCGCTCCCCCTAGTCCCGCTTGAGCAGCAGGAAGTCGTGGACGTTCAGCAGGCCGAGGAACTGCCGGACGGGTGTCGGCATGGCCTGGCGCGACTCATCATGCACGAGCCGGGCGCCGTGCACGTGGTGGTTTTTCCGCCGGGTGACGACCGTGCAGCCGCCCTCGGCCAGCACGTTCTTCACCCAGTCGGCGTCCGGCCCGTAGGTCAGCGCGACGACGTAGCCCTCCGCCGTGCCGAAGACGTTCACCGGCGTCCGGTACTCCCGGCCCGACTTCCGTCCCTTGTGGACGATCATGCCGAACCCGGGCGCCCAGTTGACGACGTATTTGTTGACGCGGTTGGTCGCGACGCGGTTGAAGCGGGCGAGACCCTTGGGGAGCACCATGGCGGCCATAATATCAACGTGCGATGAATTAGGCGACCGGACGACCCCGGCTCCCGGGCCGCCGTCGCCCGATGGTGGGATACGGGGCATGTCGACCGAATGGCCGCTGCGCCAGGACCCGGAAGCACCGGTCATCATCGCCCTGGCTCTGGTGACCGACGCCGACGCGCTGGGCTTCGTCGTCCTGGACGACGAAGACGACTGGTTCATCAGCGACGGCACCGAGCTGTCGGAAGACGTGCTGGTCAACCGCGAGAACTTCGGCAAGCTGTCGGTCCGGGAGGCGCTCGACCTGCTCCCGCAGCTGGCCGCGCTCGCGGAGATGCCCACGGGCATGGCCGCCGACTGGGACCCGGACCACCGCGCGTGGCTGCTGTCCTCGGTGACCGGCTCCGACGACGAGGACGAGGACATCCGCCTGCTCGCCCAGCGTCGCGCGGCGTGGGAGTTCGAAGGTTCGCCGGACGACGAGGTCCAGATCAGCAGCGGCCTCACCGAGCTGCCGACCGGGTCGGAGCGTCCGGTCCGCGCGGTCCGCCAGGTCGTCCGCGAGCAGGACGGCACGTGGCTGTTCGTCGGCTTCGAGGTGCCGGAAGCGGAGGACTTCGAGGTCGAGGGCCTGGAGTTGGAGCACGTCGCGAAGCTGTACCCGGACGTCCGCACGGTGCTGAAGGCCGCGCCGGGCCAGGTCTACGACCGCGAGACGCCGGACGCCGAGTGGGAGCTCGTCGAAGGCTGAGAAAGTCCGGCGCGGTTGTCCTGGAGACGTCCGCGCCGTTCGTCCTTACAGTGAGAGCCGGCGATCGGCGCCGGCCGACCTCTGTGAGGAGCTGTCATGCCCAAGTACGCCGCCATCATCTACGCCTCCGACGTCGACCCGACCCAGCCCGAAGCCGCCGGCATGATGCGGGACTACGACGAGTTCGGCGCGGCCGCGCAGGCCGTGATCCGCGGCGGCGCGGCCCTGTACCCGACCGCGACCGCGACGACCGTCCACGTCACCGGCGGCAAGGGCGGCGACATCGTCACCACCGACGGCCCGTACGCCGAGACGAAGGAAGCCCTCACCGGCTTCTACCTCATCGAGTGCGCCGACCTCGACGAAGCCGTCAAGGTCGCGGCGCAGATCCCGGGCGCCTGGGACGGCGCCATCGAAGTCCGGCCGGTCGTCGAATTCGGCAAGTGACCTTCGCCGGTGACGCGGTCGCGCGGCTGGTCCGGGACGAGGGCACCCGGGTACTGGCCACGCTGGTCCGCGTCACCGGCAGCGTCGACCGCGCCGAAGACGCCGTCCAGGACGCGGTGGTCCGCGCCCTCGAGACGTGGCCACGCGACGGCGTCCCCGCCAACCCCCGCGGCTGGCTGCTGGTCGCGGCCCGCAGGCGCGCGGTCGACGTCGTCCGCCGCGAAGCGAAGCGCCTCGGGAAGGAGGCCGACGCGATGCCGGCCGTCGACCCGTCCCCCGACCCGCTCTCGGTCCGCGACGATCTGCTGAGGCTGGTCTTCACGTGCTGCCACCCGGCGTTGTCCCTGGATGCGCAGGTCGCTCTGGCCCTCCGGACCCTGGGCGGCCTGTCGACGCCAGAGGTGGCCCGCGCCCTGCTTCTCCCCGAAGCGACGCTGGCGAAGCGCCTGACGCGCGCGAAGCAGAAGATCGCGCAGGCCCGGATCCCCTACCGCGTGCCGTCTTCCGAAGAACTGCCCGCACGCCTGGCCGGCGTGGCATCGACGGTGTACTTGATCTTCAACGAGGGCTACACGGGCCGAGCGCCGTTGACCGCCGAGGCGGTGCGCCTGGCCCGCCTGCTGGTCTCACTGATGCCCGACGAGCCGACGGCGCTGGGTCTCTTGGCGCTGGTGCTGCTGCAAGACGCCCGCCGCGAGGCCCGCTTTTCGTCGGGTTCGCCGGTGCTGCTGGCTTTCCAGGATCGCGCGCTCTGGGACCCTGGGTTGATCAAGGAAGGCGTGTCGTTGGTGGGCGCGGGCCTGCGCCGAACCCCCTCGGTGCCGAACCAGTACGTCATCCAGGCGGCGATCGCCGCGTGCCACGACCTCGCGCCGACGTACGCGGAGACCAACTGGGACGCGGTGATCTCCTGGTACGACGTGCTGTTGTCGATCCAGGACACGCCGGTAGTCCGCTTGAACCGCGCGGCCGCGGTGGCAGAACAAGACGGTGCCGCGGCGGCTTTGGCTTTGGTGGACGCATTGCCGGGCCTGGAGGACTACCCGTGGTGGCACGCATCGCGGGCGGAGTTGTTGCACCGCTTGGGTTCCCCATCGGCTGCCGAGGCGCTGGACCGCGCGGAGACGACCGGTCTCCCGGCCACCCACGTGGCCCAGCTGCGCGCGCGGATCAGTCCACAGTAGACGTCGAGATTCGGTACCGGGAAAGCGAAAGCCCCGGAGAATACGGGGCTTTCGACTGAGAGCGGATGACGGGAATCGAACCCGCGTATTCAGCTTGGGAACCAGGGTGATCATGCTCGAAAGTGGTCCTGACCTGCGGACGGGGCTGTCTCGCGGTACCCGCAGTTGACCGTGGCTGACCGGTCTGAATGGCACGCTAATGGCATGGCCAGCGGCCCACCCAGACCTCCCCCGCCACCCCGATACGAAGCCAGCACGCGGCCGGTGGTGCCGGGTCAAGGCACGCTTTCCCGCCTTGACGCGGTGCTACCGGCCGTAGTCACGATCCGGCTTCGGGGGTGGAACCTCTCGCTGACCAGGAGTTCTCCGCGTGAAGCACTTGCCTGTCAAGGCTGCCGAGCAGGTCCGCTTAGGATGCACGCGATCGAGATATGGCTAACTCGCCGTTCACTGGGCTCGAGTTTGTCGGTCGTCACGGGTAGGCTCAAGGCGATCTTGAACGAAGGGAGTACACGTGCCGAGCACCTTCAGGGTCGCAGGCCTCTTCGCCGGCATCGGCGGCATCGAGCTCGGCTTCCATCGGGCACTCGGCGACCGTATGGAGACCGTACTGCTGTGCGAGAACTGGGAGCCAGCGAAGCAAGTTCTGGCTGATCGGTTCCCGGCAGTCGACCTTCACTCAGACGTGAAGACCCTGAAAAACTTGCCAGGTCGGCTGGACCTGTTGACAGCAGGTTTTCCCTGCACGGATCTATCTCAGGCGGGGCGCACCGCGGGCATCACTGGTGCCCAGTCGGGTCTCGTCGCGCACGTCTTCGAGATGCTTGAGCTCGCGAAGAAGCGTCGCCGGAAGCTTCCGTGGTTGATGATCGAAAACGTGCCAAACATGCTGGCGCTCGACCGCGGCAAGGCGATGGCCTACCTCGTGCACGAGCTGGGCAAACTAGGCTACCGGTGGGCTTACAGGGTCGTGGATTCGCGCTTCACCGGCGTGCCGCAGCGTCGTAGACGCGTCGTGCTGCTCGCGTCCTGCGTTCATGATCCGCGCGAGGTGTTGTTCTCGGACGAGGCCGAGGCGATCGACGAGAGCCAGCTTGCGGATGACGCATTTGGGTTCTACTGGACTGAGGGACGCACGGGCGTCGGCTGGGCCCGCGATGCTATCCCCACCCTTAAAGGCGGTTCCAGCCTAGGAATCCCGTCCCCACCTGCTATCTGGTTGCCTAAAGAGTCCGAGTCGAGGTTCGTCCTGCCCACAATCGAAGACAGTGAAGCGCTCCAAGGATTCGACCGCGGTTGGACGGCTGCTGCATCAGACGGTCGCCGGAATGGACCGAGGTGGAAGCTCGTCGGCAACGCTGTGACCGTCGGAGTGTCGGAATGGGTCGCCACGAAGCTCTTGAACCCGAGTACGTTCGAGGTCGACTCCACTCCTTGGGAACGTGATGGAGCGTGGCCGAGCGCTGCTTGGGGGGAAGGTGAACAAGCTTGGAAGGTCGAGCTAAGCGAGTTTCCACGGCAGGCGGGCTATCAACACCTTCTTGAGTTCATCGAACCAACCCAGTGCACTCCCTTGTCCCACCGGGCCGCGAGCGGCTTCTGGAGTCGCCTCCAGACCAGTAACCTGGGGCGCTACCCAGGGTTTAGGGAAGACATGGCCGAGTACGTAGAGAGGAGTCGGCCTCTGGTGGCCCAGGTTGCGGTTTGATCCACATCCTCGCGGTGAACACGGTGGTGGGCTAGAGTCGCGGCACCATGTACGGACCGAACCTCCTTGCCCGATTCTTGACGGAGCCAGCAGCCAAGGCAGACCCATACGGAAACAGGTGGCAGTACAACCCACGTTCCGATCGGCACTCGAAGGCGGCGTGCTGGGGCGTAGCGTTGGATCTGCTGGTTACTTCGGCCTTGCTCCGCAGTCACGCAGAGTCAGGCAAGATCGTCTTGGGCGTCAACCATGCCATGACAGATTACGCCACTGGGCGGAAAAAGGCCCTGGATCTTGTCATCGCGCGGCCAGACCACGCGGTGCCGCCTGAAACCAAGACTTTCGCTGGCTTGGCCAAGCAGTTCGGGATCTCACTGACCCCCGCGGAACAAGCAGCGCTCGACGGGCTACCACAGCTGCAAGTGGCGCCGGTGAGCTCGGTTCTCGTGGCGCTGGAGGCCAAGGCGTGCATGACAGAGCACGTGAAGGCTCTGCCGCGTCTCTACGATGAGTTAAACTCGGCCCACCTGTGTATCCATGGCTCGTCCAAACAGGCGTTGGCGATCGGGTACGTACAGTTGAATGCTGCGAGCGAATTCATCTCGCCAGGTCGCAATCAGTATCGGCTCTCAGAAGAGAGAGTGAATGTGACCAAGCACCGGCAGCCTGCTGTGACCGAGCGCGTGCTCGACAAGGTTCGGGAGATTCCGCGGCGTTCGGCCTCTTCGGAAACTGGTTATGATGGTCTCGGTGTGACCGTTCTCGACCTTCGTAACGATGGATCACCAGTTGGCTTGGTCGAGGACCCGCCGGCCCCGCAGCCAGGTGGTGCGTTCCACTACGCTGGAATGATCACTCGAATGGCCACTGAGTACGACGCAACGTTCGCACGCATCTAAGATCGGGTGTGTAAGGAGACCTCTGTGGCCGACCGCCCGATACCTAGTTCGTCGGCCGTCTCCGCACGGTTGAGCAGGCAGGCACGGCAGAATACGTCTCCTGAGCTCAGGGTGCGTCGTGAACTCCATACAAGCGGGTACCGGTATCGAGTACATACTCCTGTGCCGGGCAAGCCGCGGCGGACGATGGATATCTGCTTCACGAAGGTGAAGCTAGCTGTTTTCCTGGATGGGTGCTTCTGGCACGGCTGCCCTGACCATGGCACGCAGCCAAAGAGCAACGCCGAGTGGTGGCGCAACAAGGTTGCGGCTAATAGATCACGCGATGCCGACACCAATATGCACCTTGGGGCACTCGGGTGGGCGGTGCTTCGGTTCTGGGAACACGAAGACCCGGCTGATGTTGCTGCTGCCATAGGCCGGAGTGTCGACGACTTTCGAGCACGAGGTTAGGTGGCGGCTGCCGACAAGTCAGGCCGCCGGCCGGAGCGGAGCGGCAGGCCGAGCGGGCTGCGGCGCGCATGCGCCGCCTTGATCCTAAAGAGCCAAGTTCGGCAAGGAATGTGGTTAAGCGGCTGGGCCTTCGAAAGGTACTCAAACTGGCAACCTACTTGTCACGGAGTTCAGTATCGAAGAATTCCACTTTGGCAGCGCCACCTCTTGGACCTCCTTGATCTTGAGCGCAGCGCACTTGCAAAGTGAGCTGCAAGTGGCTTCTGGAGCGACTCCAGCAGGCGAATCTAGGTTGCCGTTGGGTTTCGAGAAGAGTTGGCTGAGTAAGTGGTGCTAATTGCCTAAATGTCATCGGCTGTCGCCGTGCAGGCGTTGAGTGGAAATCTAGGCTGATCCGACAAATTGGTTGCATTTGCAAATATCATCTCTCAAACCCAAATCTGGTAGTACTATCGCACAGGTGAGTAGTTCAAGCTGGGCGGATCCGTTGCTCGACGAGGTGAACCGCCTCCTTCTTGGCATAGATCACTCTGCCAAGAATAATCGTAAGTACCGTGCTCTTGAGCAGTATCTCAGTGGCATCGTTGATACGCACCCAGCAGACGTCTACGCGGCGTATATCTCCAAAGCCGGCAACGCTTCCGTTCGTTTCAATCAGTCCGAACGTGCGCGTAGTGCTAACTTACTCGTGGCCCTTGCTGATCCTCCCGAAACTGAATCGATCGAGCGCACGGTAGATGCATTGGCGAAGTACTGTGGGCAAGACTTGAGGCGTCCCCAGCTACTGTTATTGATCCGTAGTGGGAATAGATGGCTGCCACATGCAGCCATCTATTCGCGAGATCGTGATCCTCGCCCTCGATTTCTGAAGATTTTTATAGGGCAATGGCCAGCAATGCGTCACGTAGAGGCTTACGAGCCAGAGGAACGAGCAGAGCTTTTCAGTATTGGCGCCGGCACAATTGCTCGAATGGTCGAGCGTGAGCGATCAATTTCAAATACTGACAACCTTAACGCCAGAGGTCTCACTTTCTTCCCTTACGACGATGAAATTCCGCCTGGCATGGCAAAGAACTATCCGTACGCGGAACTGCTGCGCGAAAGGTGGGACGATCACTCTATTCGCACCCTTTTCTACTTGACCCTGCACTTAAATGATGAAACGGAAATTGACGTAGGCGAGGTGAAGATCGCCGCCAAGGGGCAGCGCGCAGGGGAGACGGTTTTGCCTGGTTCCTCGTTTTTAAATTTGGGCCCGTCATATTACTCATTAGGCCAGTCGTACACGTTCTATCAAACGCTTTATGACTTGGGTCCAAAAGTATACCGTCCAGTCCTTAAGAAGCTGAACGATGTCGTCTTCGATCCCCGTTTGAGGAAGCGCGTCGAAAGTGAAGTGGCTTTCCAAAAGTCTCTTAAACGAACTGGTAAGGCTGCGCGGGCACTTGAGGACGCCAGTGTATTGTTTGAACTAGAAGACCAGTCTTCCGTAAGTGAGGGACTTAGTCTTGATTTTGAGATGCGATTTGAGGATACCAGCTTTACGGTAGATTTCCAGTTCGGTGACTCTGCGAGGCTGCCTGACCGGATTAACGCGGTAATCGGCTACAATGGCACAGGTAAAACTCAGTTACTTGCGCATATAGCCCTCGTTGCAACTAGTGATCTGGACCAGAGGTTAGATTTTTCTGAGTTCGGTCGCATTCTGAACTCTGAAAAAGTCCGTTTTAGCTCTGTGATTGCAATCTCGTATAGCGCTTTTGACACATTTATTCTCCCTGATGCATTTTGGCGATCTGAAGAGAAGACTTCCGCTCAGCGGCGCCTAGAAAGCACCGGCGAAGTGTGGGGTTACACCTATTGCGGCCTCCGCAAGCGTACGCGAGACCAAAAGCAGAGTATGCGTGGCCCTCGTGGACTCAAGAGTATCAATGAGCTCTCAGAAGAGTTTGATCAAGCAGTTCGCAAGGCTCGATCGCTAACAAAGCAAAATCTCTGGATCGATGCTCTTGCTATTATCTTCAGTGAACCATCTTTGGGACGTATCGGTATGGACATCTTCGCCGAGCAGAGTGACCAGTCGTGGAGAACTGCCTTCGACGCTTTGAGTACTGGTCATAAGATCGTACTGAACATCATCGCTCAAGTCATTGGGCATGCTGAGCCCGGGTCGCTCGTCTTAATTGACGAGCCAGAATCCCATCTTCATCCGTCACTGCTTGCGGCGCTCATTCGGGCGTTGAATGTGATACTGACTCGACTCGAATCTTATTCGATTATTGCCACACATTCTCCGGTTGTTCTACAAGAGATACCTCGGCGCTATGTTCGAGTACTTCAACGGTTTGGGAGTGCAACCCAGGTTGTGACACCTAGCGCTGAGACATTTGGTGAGAATGTAGGTTACCTCACGACCAATGTCTTTGATCTCGATAGTACACAGACAGATTATCATTCAGTTCTCGCTGATCTCGCCGAGGATATGTCAGTCGATCGAATTGAACGACTATTCGACGAAGAAATGAGCGTTCAGGCGCGAGCATACGTCATTGCCCTTCAAAGGCGGCGCAAGTGATCTATAATTTGCGAAAGCCGACGCGAGACTATGTGCACGATTACGATTTTGCTCTATCCAGAGCTGACGATTCGGCGCATGGGGCACTCATTGACGTGCGCGATGAAGTTCTGGAGGCCTGTCAGATCTATGATTTACTTGAAGGAAATCCTGGTAGCGTTGCTCCGCTCGAAATTTCCGACGATGCCAAAAAGGCGCTTCACGATAATTTCAAGCTTACGCAGAAACGTCGGTTTCTCTCAGTTTTACGTGACGAGGCCATGAAGCTCACGTACAAAGGACTATGTCCGATGTGCTGTTCGGCGCAGGTGAAGGATCTTGATCACTATCTGCCGAGGAGTCTTTACCCTGAATTCAGCTTGCTATCCCTAAACCTTGTTCCAATATGCTCCCGCTGCAATGGAACCAAAAGATCCAAGATTGGCACGGTCGGCGAGAGATTTTTTCACGCGTTTTACGACGCCTTGCCGGAAGATAGTCCCGCACTTCGAGTTGATCTGTTATTTGAGTCGAGAGGAGTTAAGGCGGAATTCTCGGTCAACCCGGCGCTGCCCACGGATCGGTTCAAGCTCGTTGAGTATCATTTCGACAAGCTTGAACTTTCTGAGCATTATTCAGTATTGGCATCTCAAGAACTCGTTGAGCGGCTCCAGGCCTTGGATAAGACGTTTATCGTCGAAGGTCCCGACGGTGTTGGTGAATTTGCAGACGATCAAAGTGATTGGATTCGTCGAAAGTTTGGTTTCCATCATTGGAAAGCCGCTCTGTACGACGCCGCGAAAGTTGATAAAAGGTTCCTTGAGGGCGGTTTTCGTGTCATCTCGTAGAATCCGCTCATGTATCTCTGAGAATGAGCTGGCGAGAGGTTGTTAACCGAACGCGAAGCGTGCACGTATGACTAGGTGGGGTTCTGCCGAAAAATGTTGGCAGGGGTTCGGGTTAGACGGCGGTGAGGCGGCAGCGTGCGCGGTTGGGTCAGCGGGCTTGAGTAGAACGGGTGAGTCCGGTGGCACTCTTATGTGACGGTTGCCAGGCCGGTAATGGTGTCGGTGATTGCGTTGGCCCCGGCTTCAGTGAGCTTGTAGTTCTTACCCGGCTTGTTCGCGTAACCGATCGAGAGGACGCCCGCAGCATGGGCGGCTTCGATGTCGGTCGTCGAGTCGCCAAGAAACACGGATTCGCCTGCGGTGACATCGAGTGCACTGACAGCCTGGTGCAAGAGGTGGGGGCTCGGCTTGAGCAGCGCAGCGTTCGAGCTGGTCCGCGCGGATATGAAGTCGATCGACGCGCGGAGATTGTAGAGGTCTAGATAAGCGCTGACAGCTGGCGTGCCGTTGTTGCTGACGATGGCTAGTGGCCGACCGGATCGGTGCCACGCCTCGATGAGTTCGTGCGCGCCGCTTGCGGGAGTTGCGCTGGAGATTGCCTCGACTTCGTGGGCGGCGAAGGCGGCTTCCACGTAACGGGCTTCGTCTTGGCCAATCATGGCAGCGTACCGGAAAACGTCAAACGGGTCGGCGCTGGTCGCGATGGCTTCGGGTAGGTCCGCGTGTCCGCCATCGGTAAGTACGTCACGGAGCTGGCTGGCGACCGTGGACGCGGGGATGCCGGCAAAGACGGAGCAAACAGGGCCGTCGAAGTCGAGGAGCAGGGCGCGTGCACGGGCGAGCACCTCCGCGGCTTTCACCGCTGGTAGTCCGTGGCGACGCTGTTCCAGAGGCTGTCGAACCAGGTCTTCGCCTGGTCGACGTACTGCGAGCCGGTCGACGTGTCGTCGTCGTTGATCGAGTGGTGGAAGAGGATTGCGTCCTTGCCCATGAGGTCGTACATCGCCTGGGTCTCGCCGTCAAAGTTGATGACGTGCTCGCGGACCGGGTAGAAGCCGAAGAATGTCTCTTCGTTGTTGATCAGGTAGAGCTTGAACATCGGCGGTGCTGGGTGCACGCGAATCTGGGCAGTGGCCTTGTTGACCAGGCCCATCTCGGCTAGTTCGGTCACCGAGTCGACGATGGCTAGGGTGTGACGCCGCATGATCTCTTCGGCTCGCTTGCGGAAGAGCGGGCTGTCGGCGTGCTCGTCTACCGTGACCGGGAGAGACCATGGTTGCGACGGGTCCGGGACGAGCAAGCGGACGGTGATCGACCCCGGTCGTAGCCGGCCAATCCGAATCTTGTCTAGCGGCTCGGTGAGTACGCCGTGAAGGGTCTCGCCGGAAAAGCCGGCGAAGTCGATCGTGACATCTTCCGCCTCGAAGGCGCGTTCGATGTGCGGTCGAAGTCCGACAGGGCGTTCCGTGCGCTCTCGAACGAAGACCCCGCTGCCCTGGCGGGAGACGATTAGGCCCTCGTCGCGAAGTTCGCGGATGGCATTCTGCACGGTCATCGGCGCAACGTTGTACGTCTTCGCCAGTTCGTTTCGGGACGGCAGCTTGTCGCCTGGCGTGAACTTCCGCGTCAGGATTGCCGCTCGCAGAGCATTCGCCACCTGCACGTACGGCGGCCGCGGATCGTCCGGGTCCAGTGCCATGGTGTCTCCTTCGTCTGTGACAGCTGGCCGTGCTGGTTGTCAAAAGTCAGTGTCTAGGACTCGACCCGAGCTTGTCTAGGCGACCTGGCGGCCTAGGCTGCTTCCGACTTGCTTGACTTGGCTAGTCAACCTAGCTAACCTGATCAAGTCAGCCAAGCACGGCAGCGCCGAGTGAGGCGCCTGACCAGGAGGAACCGACATGGCAGTAGCGCGCGGAACACGCTTTGAGATCGAGCACGACGTCGTGTTCCCGGCCGGAGCGGCGATCGTCGGTCCGGTCACACCGGACATGGAGTACGTCTCCAACGAAGACAAGGCGCGGGGCAAGCTGCCCAAGCAGAAGATCGACGAGCAGACCGGCTTGCCGCAGTGGAAGGTCACGGTGACCGACCCGTCGGCGGAGAAGGACCGCGACAAGTCAGCCACTGTAACGCTGCTCGACCGGGTCCAGCCGGTTCCGCCTCCGGCGGCGATGCAGGGGTTCGACTTCCGGCCGGTCGTGTTCGAGGGCCTGATGGTCGAGGCTCGGGTTATGGGCGAGAAGTTCAAGTACCAGGGCTGGGTGCTGCGGGCTACCGGTATGCGTGAGCCGGGGCGGGGTGCTGGCTCGAAGCAGGCTGCCGCGAAGACGCCGGCCGGTGAGGGCTCGGGCAGTCAGCAGAAGGCAGCGTGATGGCGGGGCGGCCGTCGCGTGAGGCGGTCGCTCGGTGGAACGAGGCATACGCGGAGCAGACGTCCGCGCTGTTCGCCGCGATGAGGTCGACTTCGGGCGATCTGGCAGCAGTGCGGCGTCTTGCCCTCGCCTACCACGCCGTGGCGGTCGCCTGGCGTGCCTTGTCCGCCGATCTGGCTGCACCGCTCTGGGCGCGTCATGCGTCGGCGGTGGCTGCCGAGGAGTTCATGAGGCGGGCGCACCTGGAGTTCGGCCGCGCCGATTCGGACCATCGACCAGGGGAGATGCCATGACTCGGTGGGAGCTGGTGCGGGCGTGGGAACTGGCCTACGCCCGATATCCGACCGCGTCGGATGCCGAGTTGTCGTCGGTGTCGCGGGCGGTCGCTGCAGCGTGGCGTCACCTTGCGGCCGAGTTCGAGCTTCCTGCGTGGGCGCACGCGGCGGTCATTTCCGCGGCGCAGGCGTTCGAGATCCAGGCCGACAAGTGGGACACCCGCGTCGACGGGTACGGCATTCGAGATGAGGTAGGGCATGTCGACCGGATGGGACGGGTTCGGCGTGACGTGGGTCGTCGGACCGCAGGCGGAACTCACGGTCGAGGAGACTGGTTCGGAGCCGACGCACCCACCGATGCTGGTGCTCGAAGGGGCGCCGTGCGTGGTGATGCTCCGGCCTCCGGACGACCCGGCGATGTGGCCAGCGTGCGTGACGTTCCTTCGCCAGCTCCGCGACGGCGCGGAGGACCTGGCGGCGCTCCTCGAAACCCGCATGACGGCCCGGCGGGTGCGTGATGAACAAGCGTAAGGAGCCGCGCACCCTCGGGGACGCGCACGAGATCGCGATGGATCTCCGGCCCGCGCCCAAGGCGAATCCGTCGGCGTGGCTGGCCTTTCGGCAGGCCAACGCGCGGATGTACGAGACGGTCGCCGACGTCGACCGGGGGCATCACCACGAGGCGCTGTATTGGGCAGACTTTGAACGACGCAAAGCGGCGGAGGTGTCGGCGGCGATCCAGGCTGCGAAGTCCAAGCCCGAGTAGTCCTGTGTAGACACACAATAAGTCATTCACTGTAGCAAAACCGTGCGCTATGACGTGCGGTGCTGAAACGCGTCCTCTTCCGGTGGCGCGGAACCGTAAGGCGCAGAAGCGGAAACTCGGCTACCAACCATGCCGCTCCTGCGCTGTCCACAACCGCGAGGTGTGAACCATGCAGACGCTAGACGATGACAAGCAACCAACGCCAGTGGGGGTCACCCGCTCGCGATGCTCGGAATGCAAGCGGTTCGCTCGGCTGCTGCCCGGCGAAACCAAGTGCGCCCCTTGCTTGGGGGCGTTGCCGCTGGATCTCTCGGCGGTGCTGGGCGGTGGTCGGCGATGACCTCACCCGGAATGTTCGTGATCGCCCTGGCCGGCCTCGGCCTCGGCGTATGGGTCCTGGCGAAGATCGGGCGAGCCTTGGCGTCGATGGCTGAGCTGCTGACCGCGACGGTGGTCGTGTTCGTCGGCCTGTGGTGGGCGTGCAAGGTCGTGTTCTGGCTGTTCTCCCAGGTCGTCATCCACTGGCGCACCTCGTTGACCGTGATCGTGGTCTACCTGTGGTGCGTCTGGGTCGGCTGGATCTGGCTCGTGGTCAACCTCGTCGGCCTGGCGCTGATCCTCGGGGTGTGGCGGCTGCTCGATGTCACCTCGTTCGACCAGTGGTGCGGCCGGCCTCTGCGGTCCTGGTGGCTCCGGTGGGCGGTCTATCACCTCAAGCTGCCGGGATGGCTGCACGCCTGCGGCCTCAGCGTCCGCGATGCCGCGCTGCCGGTCGAGGTGACCGTGAACCTGGTCGGGCGGCGGAAGGCGTCTCGGGCGACGGCTCGGCAGTCCGGGGTTCAGGTCCCCAAGGTTCTCGGTGTTCGCTCCGGGCCGTCGTGGGATGAGGTGCGGGTGCAGCTCGTGCCCGGCCAGAAGCCGGAGGACTTCGACGACGCCGCTCGCGCTCTCGCCTCGGCCCGAAACGTCGCACGCTGCCAGGTACGGGAGCTGAAGCCGAACGTGGTCTCCATCGACTTCCAACGCCGAGACCAACTGGCCGCACTCGTGCACTCCCCCGCGCTTCCCGAGGGGCAATCCGCGGTGGACCTCCGCAAGGTCTGGGCCGGTCGGACGGAGTACGGGCATGACTGGCGGGTGCCGCTGCTCGGCTCGGGCGCGCACTGCCTCACCGCTGGCGCGTCGGGCGCGGGAAAGAACTCCGTGATGTGGTGCCCGCTCGTCGCGGCGGCCCCCGCGATCCGGTCGGGCCTGGTGCGCATGTCGGGGATCGATCCCAAGGGGATGGAGCTGGCCTACGGGCGTGGGATCTTCTCTCGGTACGCGGTGTCCGGGAAGGACGCGCTCGAGGTGCTCGACGGCCTGGTCGAGGAGATGGAATCGCGTAAGCGGGAGTTCGCCGGCCGCGTCCGCACCATCCCACTGTCCACGGACTACCCGCTGGAGCTGCTGGAGTTCGACGAGATCGGCGCGCTGACCAAGTACACCGACCGCAAAACCCGCGAACAGATCGTCGAACGGGTGGCGTTGCTGAACACCCAAGGCCGGGCATTGAACATCTCCCTGCGCGGCTATGTGCAAGAGCCCACCAAGGACACCGTCCCGGTCCGGGAGCTGTTCACCCGCCGGGTGTGCCTGCGTGTGACGTCTAAGACGCACGTCGGCATGGTCCTTGGCGACGGCGCTTACGAGCGGGGTGCGTGGGCCAACCGGATCGGCGAATCCGAAGCCGGAGTCGGGTTCGTGTGGGGCGAAGGCATCCGCGAACCCCTGCGTATCCGCGCCGGATGGGTCTCGGACGAGACGGTCAAGGCGCTGGAGCAGTACGTCACCAACGGCGGCGTAGCTCGGCCCAGCTTTGGCGGCGAGGGGGTGGCCGCGTGAACACGACCATGGTCTTCCTCGATGCCATCCGTGACCACTTGGACATGCACGCGTTCGGACCGGTGGCGTCCGTGCTGGTGACGTCCGACTCGCGTCCGGTCACAGTGCAACTCGACGTTGCCCGTCAGGTGCCGCAGGTGGCCTCGGCGCTAGTGACCTGGGCCGGGACGCTCGACGGGGTGTCCGCTGAGATCTGGCGGACTCGTCCCGGGTCGTCGGTGCACCTGATCGTCAACGGTCGGATGCCGTGCGGTGTCTCGGTCTACGTCTATGGCGCGGTCGACTTTTCCAACAACGTGTTCCCGGACCTGCCCGCCGGTGAGCGGCAGGACATGCCCGTGTTCGTGCTCCGGCAATGGACCCGCTCCGGGGAGGTGGCCGCCTGATGACTGATCAGGAACAGAGCCAGCCGGCCACGACTGGTACGCGGGCCGAACGGATGCGGACACCGCTGGCGGCCGACGTGATCCGGGCGACGGCGGAGAAGCACGGCGTCTGCGTCCGCTCGTTCACGATGGAGGTCGGTGACACGGAGACCGGCGAGCTTCGCTACGTCCCCGTGCCGTGCGGGTCCACTGTGGAGTCGGTGTGCCTGCCGTGTGCGCGGAAGGCGAAGGCCCTTCGACAGGCCCAGTGCCGCGAAGGCTGGCACATGACCGAGGAGCCCGTCCTCGCCGCTGAGCCGCCTTCGGAGGACCACAAGGAGCTGTTGACCTACCGGGCGGACCTGGTGGCGGCGTATCGGGAGGTGGTCGAGCACGACCAGGCCGAAGCCGAAGAGCTGCGAGAGGAGATCACCGGGGTCGACGCGGAACTTCGGCAACTCGGGATGCGGGGTCGCCTGCCCGCCCTCGACGTCCCGACCAAACGGGCTGTGAAGCGCTCGACCCGTCGTCGGCAGGACGCGCCGAACCTGCCTCGGCAGAAGGTCGCGAAGACCACCGTGGGCCGGGAGTACGCGGGGAAGTTCCGGCCGTCGATGTTCGTCACGCTGACCTGTGACTCCTATGGCCCTGTCCGGGATGGTGCCCCGGTCGACCCGTCTCGGTATGACTACCGGCGGGCTGCTCGGGACGCGGTGCACTTCTCGGCGCTGGTGGACCGGTGGTGGCAGAACCTGCGCCGGGTCGTGGGCTGGGATGCGCAGTACTTCGCCACGGTGGAGCCGCAGAAGCGGACGGCGCCGCACCTGCACGCGGCGATCCGCGGGGCGATCCCGCATGACGTAATCCGGCAGGTCACCGAGGCGACGTATCACCAGGTCTGGTGGCCTAACCACGACCAGGTCGTCTACGTCGACCGGCTGCCCGTGTGGGACGGCGATACCCGGATGTTCCTCGACCCGGACACCCGGGAGCCGCTGACCGCCTGGGACGACGCCGTGGAACAGGTCGAGGACCCGGCGCACGTCGTCACCTTCGGGCGGCAGGTGCACTCGAAGGGCATCCTCGGCGGGACGGACGAAGCCGGGCGTCACATCGGCTACCTGACTAAGTACCTCACGAAGTCCACCGGCGAGGTCGTGGAGGCGGACACGGCGCGGCTGCGAGATCACCACGACCGGCTCCACGCCGAGCTGTCGGTGACGCCGTGCTCGCCTCGCTGCGCGGTCTGGCTCCTGTACGGGGTCCAGCCCAAGGGCGCGGGCAGCAAGACCACCCCCGGCCACTGCAAGGGACGCGCTCACCGCCGGACCACGCTCGGACTGCCCGGCCGTCGGGTGCTGGTGTCGCGGAAGTGGTCCGGCAAGACCCTCGACGACCACAAAGCCGACCGGAAAGCCTTCGTCCAGCAGGCGTTGGCCGCGATCGGGATCGAGAAGCCACAACCGGACCCCGCACGGCTCGTGTGGCGCAAGGTCGAACCGGGAGACCCGCACGTCCCGCCTCGGCCACACCTTGTCATGCACGCGATCGCCGAGCGGATCACGTGGAGGGCCGAGTACGACAGGGCGCTACTCGCCGCCGCTGGGCCACCGGGGAGTGATCCAGAAACTTCGGCAATTCAGCAGGCTGCTTAGACCCTGGGGAGGGGATCGCATGGAAACGAAGTACCTGACGGTTGATGAGGCGGCCGTCTACCTGAACACGGGGGTTCGGTTCGTGCGTCGGCTGATCGCCGAACGACGGATCGCGTTTCACAAGGCCGGGGTGCACGTCCGGTTCGCACTGGAAGACCTGGAGAGCTTCATGCAGGCCGGCCGGGTCGAGCCGATCACGCGGGCATCGGTCCGCCGGGACCTGGGAAGGGCGGCCTGACATGGCGAACAAGCAAGGGCATCGCGGTTTCGGGAGTGTTCGGCAACTTCCGTCCGGGCGGTGGCAGGCTCGCTATCCCGGTCCGGATGGGGTCGTGCGGTCGGCGCCGAAAACGTTCGACACGAAGCGGACCGCTGAACAGTGGCTGTCGGGCGTGGAAACGCAGATCATGCAGGGTGAGTGGATCGACCCGGAACGTGCGAAGCGCAAGCTCGGCGACTACGCGGACCAGTGGATCGCTCAGCGTCCGGGGCTGCGTCCGCGTACGGTCGAGTTGTACAAGTGGTTGCTGCGTAAGCACATTGCGCCAGACCTAGGCGGGGTCGAGCTGGGCAAGCTGTCAACGGCAGTCATTCGTCAGTGGCGGGCGGACCGGCTGACGGCGGGCGTTTCGGAGTCGGTGACAGCCAAGTCGTACCGGCTGCTTCGGGCGATCCTGAACACGGCCGTCGATGAGGACAAGATCCTCCCGCGCAACCCTTGCCGGGTCCGTGGTGCTGATAAGGAGAACCCTGACGAGCGGCCGGTCATCACCGTGGCCCAGGTCTTCGACTTGGCCAGTCGGATGCCGGAGCGGTTCCGGGTTCTGGTGCTGCTCGCCGCGTTCGGGTCGCTGCGGTGGGGTGAGGTGACGGCACTGCGTCGGTGTGACGTGGCTGAAGATGCGTCGTGGGTCCGCATTTCCCGGGCGATGGTCGAGATTCCCGGCCGTGGGCTTGTCGTCGGTCCGCCGAAGTCGCGGGCTGGCGTCCGGACGCTGATCATTCCGTCGGCTGTCCGGCCTGACCTGCTGCGGCACCTGGAGACCTGGGTCAAGCCGGAGCAGGACGAGCTGCTCTTCACAGGTGAGCGAGCTGGGCACGCGGTCCGCCGGCCGAACTTCAGCCAGCGGACCAGGTGGACGGAAGTAGTGGAGAAGATGGGGCTCAAGGGGCTGCACTTCCATGACCTCCGGCACGCCGGGAACATCTGGGCGTCGAAGGCCGGCACGTCGACCAAGGACCTGATGGCGCGGATGGGTCATGACGACATGCGGGCGGCCCTGATCTATCAGCGGGCTACCAGCGATGCGGACAAGCAGATCGCGGACCGGCTGTCCAAGCTCGTCGACCGGCACCGCAAGGGCGCCACCCCGGACGCCGACGAAGATCAGGACGGCCAACCGGTTCCGGTCGGCTAATGGCACATTAATGGCACGCGAGAAGTGAAGACCGAAGATAGAGAAAGCCCCAGGTCCACAGTAGACACCGTGTGACCTGGGGCTTCTCTACGAGAGCGGATGACGGGAATCGAACCCGCGTATTCAGCTTGGGAAGCTGATGTTCTACCATTGAACTACATCCGCAGTACGTGGCAAGCATACACGGCGTGGTGATCCCCTTGTCCAGACCCTCCCCTCCTTGACGTCGGCGCGTCAAGTGACAACACTTGTTGTCGACGTCGGAGGTGTGCCGGATGGATGATCCCGAGCTGTTCCGGGAGGGCGGGTTCCGGCTCGCTTCGCGGCTGTTCATCGAGGGTGACATCCGGGGTGACGAGCGGCAGGTCGCCCGGCTTCGGGAGTTCGCCCAGGTCGAGGATCGGCTGGCCGATGACGTTGTCGCCTGGATGGCGCAGCAGCCGAGGGGCCAGGGGCACCGGCTCTTCGAGGACGCTCTCGAGAACGGCGCCGGGGCCGAGGGGCCGCTGGAGGCCTTCTTCGCCGCCGTCGAAGCGAAGCCCTACTGGGTTGATGACGAGCGGCTCGAGCGTGGTGCGAAGGCCATCACGCGGGCCGGGTTGCTCGGGCTCTTTCCGCTTGGCGACATGTCGCTCATGGGTGGCTACCTCGCCTCGCGCGCGACGAAGTCGCTGGTCGGAACCGGGGAGATCGAGTACAAGGCCACCCGGCGGCTCGTCGAGACCGCGGCCTGGTGGATCGACGTCACCACGCCCGGCGCCCTCAAGCACGGCGCCAAGGGGTACGCCTCCGCTCTCCGCATCCGGGTCGTGCACGCCCACGTGCGCGCCGCCATGCATCGGCGGGACGACTGGGACTACGTGGCCTGGGACAAGCCCGTCAACCAGGTGCAGACCGCCGGCACGCTGCTGCTCTTCTCGCTCGTCTACGTCTTCGGGACGCAGCTGCTCGGCCTCCGCTACTCCGCCCGCGAGCGCGGCGACATCCTGCACCTCTGGCGCTACATCGGCTGGCTGATGGGCGTCGACGACGAGCTGCTGCCCAGTGACGAAGAGGACGCTTGGCGGCTGCTCTGGCTGCTCGCCGCCACCGAGTTCATCCCGGACGACGACTCCAAGCGGCTCGCGAAGGCGCTGGTCGAGGCCAACGCCGCCGTCGGCGAGGGGCGTGGGGCCGTCGGGAAGGTGCTGTCGCACGTCTCCGTCGCCGTGCACTCCTCGATCTCGCGGCTCGTGCTCGGGAAGACCAACGCCGACTTCCTCGAGCTGCCGAAGGACCCCGTCGCGCAGGCCGTGATCGTCACCGCGGCGGGCGTCAACTTCGCCGCCGAGACGGTGCGGCGGTTCATTCCCGGGGCCACCGCGCTGCAGGAACGGATCGGCGAGGCCGGTCGCCGCGGGTACGTGAAGCGGCTCGAGAAGCTCTTCTCGCCCGATGCCACCTACGCGCAGCACATGCGGGCGGCCTAACCGGCTTTCGGGGGTCCGGGTGGCGGAGCCCCCGGCTCGGGGCGGAGCCCCGGATATCCCAGTCCACCGGATAGGCTTTGCGACGTGCTGCTCAGTGACCGTGACCTTCGCAAAGAGCTCGACGCCGGCCGGCTCGGCATCGACCCCTTCGATCCCGGCATGGTCCAGCCGTCCAGCGTCGACGTCCGGCTCGACCGGTTCTTCCGCGTCTTCAACAACAGCAAGTACACCCACATCGATCCCCAGCTGCAGCAGGACGAGCTGACCTCGCTCGTCGAGAAGGAGGGCGACGAGCCCTTCGTGCTGCACCCGGGCGAGTTCGTGCTCGGCTCGACGTTCGAGCTCGTCACCCTGGCCGACGACCTGGCCGGCCGCCTCGAAGGCAAGTCGTCGCTCGGGCGGCTCGGGCTGCTCACGCACTCGACGGCGGGCTTCATCGATCCCGGCTTCTCCGGACACATCACGCTGGAGCTGTCGAACGTCGCGAACCTGCCGATCACGCTCTGGCCGGGCATGAAGATCGGCCAGCTGTGCATCTTCCGGCTGTCCAGCTCGGCCGAGCACCCGTACGGCTCCAGCGAGGCCGGCTCCCGCTACCAGGGCCAGCGCGGGCCGACGCCGAGCCGGGCGTACAAGAACTTCCACCGCGTCGACACCTGGCGCTAGACGCCGACCTTCTCGTTCCAGTCGATGTGGTGGTTCCACATGAACGCGTTCGGGTCCTCGCCCTGCGGCTTCGCGAATGCGCGCTTGATGAAGAAGTCGCGGATCACCCGGCCGACCGGGCCGATCACCTTGTCGTCGCCGTTGCGCTTGCCGCGGGCGACCACCGCTTCGACGCGCTCGCGCCGCAGCCCCTCGTACGTGGTCAGCGCCTGGGCGACGTCCGGCACGTCGCGCAGGCACTTCCCCAGCGTGACGGCGTCTTCGATGGCCATCGACGCGCCCTGGCCCGCCGCCGGTGACGTCGCGTGGGCCGCGTCGCCGATGATCACCATGCGGCCGCGGTGCCAGACCGGGACCGTCGGGAAGTCGAACGTCGGCCAGGCCGGGTAGACGTCGCGGGTCGCGCGGATGATCTCGGCGGCCGGCGTCCGGTCGCGCGACACCAGGTCCAGCAGCTCGGCGCGCAGTTTCTCGCCGGCGAGCGCGGCCAGTTCCGAGCCGGTCGGCTCGGTCTTGCGGGCCGGGTTCGCGAACCACCAGACGCGCCCGTCCGGGCTGACGACGTGGCAGAAGAACAGGCGCCGGCCGAAGACCATGTTCAGCACGCCCGGCTCGTCCGGCAGCGTCAGGCCTTCGGCGAAGCCGCCGGTGTTGAGCAGCGGCACGTACCGCGGCGATGGCGCGTCCGGGTCGATGATCGTCCGGACGCGCGAGCGCAGGCCGTCGGCGCCGATCAGCAGGTCGCCCTCGGCGTGCGAGCCGTCCGAGAACTCGGCCCTGACCTGCGAAGACGTCTGGTTCGCGCCGATCAGGCGCTTGCCGTACTCGGCGTGGATCCCGCGCCGCGCGGCTTCGTCGCGCAGGGCGACGTACAGGTCCGAACGCAGCACCGTCTGGCTCACGGTGCCGTCCGGCAGCGTGCCGCCGAGCGGGAACTCGGCCAGCCGCGTGCCGTCGCCCAGGCCGATCGACATCCGCGGCGAGTCGAAGCCCGTGCTCTTGACGACGTCCTTCAGGCCGAGCGGCAGCAGCGCGTCCAGGCCGTTGACCGCCAGCGTCAGGAACGCGCCGACGCCCTCGGCGCCGCGGTCGTAGGCCTCGAACAGCAGCGGCTCGTGGCCGGCTTCGTGCAGTGCGATGGCCGTGATCGTCCCCGCGATCCCGCCCCCGATGATCAGCGCCCGTGTCATGTCCTTCGTCCTCTCGAAACTCTTAGAAACTAATTCGTTCTGTCGAACTAAAGAGTGGGCTACGCTTGTCGCCGTGTCAAGCGAGCGAGCGAAGCTGGTCGAAGAGGTCCTGCTCGGGGCGCGGGAACTCTCGACGGAGACGGTCATGTTCCACACCGCGATCGCCGAGACGCGGGGGCTGTCGCCGGTCGAGAGCAAGGTGCTGGACTACCTCGCCCGGCTCGGCCCGCAGATGCCGAAGGAGCTGGCGCGGCTGTCCGGGCTCGCGCCGGCGTCGGTGACGGCGCTCATCGACCGGCTCGAGCGCAAGGGGTTCGTCGCCCGCGAGCCGCACCCGGACGACCGGCGCAAGGTCCTCATCGCGCTCGACCCGGGCGCGATCGAGCGCAGTGTGCACCTCTGGGACCACCTGGTGGCCAAGGTCATCGAGCTCTGCGAGCGCTATTCCGACGACGAGCTCCGCACGGTGATCGGGTTCGTCGCGGCCGCCGCGGCCATCACCCACGAGTCGACGACACGGCTCACGCATTCCCCGGGCGGGTGATCACCGGGGTCAAAAAAGGCGGGAAAGACGGGAGCGTGCCAGGCTCCGAAAAGTCGCCTCGGCCCCCGGGAGTACCCGCATGTCGCTGTCCAGGAAGTCACTCCACCTCCTAGTGATCCTGGCGCTGGTTTTCACGGCATCGGCCATCACCCCGATCGCCGAGGCGGCGGTGGTCAAGCCGTTCCAGCTGAACTACGACGACGTCGTCTACGGCGATTTCCTCTACGCGGGCAACGGTGTGGTGCGGTGCCCGGTGAACGCGGACAACGCGCCGACGACCGGCACCGGCAACACGCCCGCGACCTGCGCGAACACCGCCGATCGGCGGGACACGCTCGTCAACGACAACTTCTTCATGCAGTGGGCCGACGTCGACGCCGACCGCGGCACGTTCGATTCCGCCAAGGCGACGGTCACCATTCCGCCGGGCGCGAAAATCCTCTTCGCGCGGCTCAACTGGGCGGGTAACACCGGCGCTTACACGACGTCGCCGGGTGTTTTGTCGCCGACGAAGATGTGCCAGTCGCGCAACAACAACACCGCCGCGATCGTGCCGCCCGGAACACCCGCGAAACAGGACGTCCGGCTCACCGTCGGCGCCGGGAAATCCGTCGACGTCCCGCCCGCGGCCTACACCGAGGACCCGCTCGACACCTTCAGCGGCGGCCAGTACTACTCGGCCTACGCCGACGTCACCAAGCAGTTCGCCGACGCGCCGACCGGGTCCGCGCTGGACCTGACCGTCGGCAACGTCTGGGCGCCGAAGGGCTTCAACTGCATGGGCGGCTGGTCGGTCGCCCTGGTCTACGCCTACCCGGAACGCAACGCCGACTACGCGCCGAACAAGCGCGAGGTGTTCATCTACGACGGGCACGTCCGGCAGAACAGCACCGACAAGCCCACGACCACGACGATCACCGGGTTCCGCGCCGCCGCCGCGGACGCGCACGTCGGCGTCACCGCCTACGAGGGCGACTGGGGCATCTCGGGCGACCAGTTCCTGATCAACGACAAACCGGCCGCCGAACCGTCGGCCGGCGGGACGTCGAACTTCTTCATCTCGAACGCCGACGGCGCCGCCGATCCCGCGGTGAAGAACAACTTCAGCGTGGACGCCAAGTCGTTCAACGTCGACACCATCCCGGCCGGCGCGACCAGCGCCAAGCTCGGCTTCGCCACCACCGGCGACTCCTACCTGGCGCAGAACCTCGCCTTCTCGACGCCGGTGCCCGAGCTCCAGATCAGCAAGCGCGCGGAACCGGCCCAGGTGCACCCGGGCGAACCGGTCACGTTCACCATCGTCGTGACCAACCCGAGCGGCGCCCCGGCGTCCGGGGTGAAGGTCGCCGACGACGCGTTCCCGGCGTGCAGCAAGGACATCGGCTCGCTCAAGGGCGGGCAGACGGTCAGCTACACCTGCACCGCGACCGCGCCGGACAAGGACTTCACGAACACCGCGAAGGCCACCGGCACCAGCGCGCTCGGCGATCCGCTGGACGGCACGGCGACCACCTCGGTGAGCGTCATCCACCCGGCCATCGGCATCACGAAGATCGCCGACAAGCCCGCCTACCGCGCCGGCGACACCGTGACCTTCACGCTCAAGGTCACCAACACCGGCGACGCCAACCTCACCGCCCTGCAGGTCACCGACCCGAAGACGCCGTCGTGCGCGCAACGGCTCGCGGGCGTGCTGAAGCCCGGCGAGACCCGCACCCTCACCTGCACGACGAAGGCACCGGTCGCCGACGGCGTCAACACCGCCACCGCCAGTGGGGTCGACGGCCTCGGCAAGCAGGTCACGGCCACCGCCGACGCGCCCGCGCCGACGATCGCCCCGGCCATCGACGTCACCAAGACGGCCGGCCCGACGGTGATCCACGCCGGTGAGGCCGTCACGTGGACGATCACCGTGAAGAACACCGGCGACAGCCCGCTCGCCCCGGTGAAGCTCACCGACGACACGACGACGTCGTGCTCGCGCACCATCGACAGCCTCGACGCGGGCGCGTCGCAGATCTACACCTGCACCGCGAACCCGTCGAAGACCACGACGAACACGGTCACCGCCACCGGCACCGACCGCTCCGGCCAGCCGGTGACCGACACCGCGTCGGCCACCGTCACGGTGATCAGCCCGGCGCTGACCATCACGAAGGACGCCTCACCGGCGACCGTCCGCACCGGTGACCAGATCACGTTCACGATCACCGTCACGAACTCCGGTGACGTGCCGCTGACCGACGTCGCCGTCACCGACGACCGGACCCCGGCGTGCGCCAAGACGTTCGGCACGCTGGCGCCGCAGGCGAAGCAGACCTACACCTGCACCGCCCCGGCACCGGCCGGCGACTTCACGAACACCGCGACCGCCACGGGCAAGGACCAGCTCGGCCGCGAGGTGAAGGTCACCGACGACGCCGTCGTCGACGTGATCCACCCGGCGATCGCGATCGTCAAGGACGCCGCTCCTGCGCAGGTCCGCGAGGGCGACACCGTGACCTGGACGATCACCGTGACCAACACCGGCGACGTGCCGCTGACCGACGTCGCCGTGGCCGACGACAAGGTCGCTCCGTGCGCGAAGCCGCTCGGAACCCTGGCGCCGCAGGCGAAGCAGACCTACACCTGCACCACCGTCGCGGGCACGACCGGCTTCACGAACACCGCGCAGGTCACCGGCACACCGCCGGTCGGCCCCGCCGTGACCGCGGCCGACGACGCCGCCGTCGACGTGATCCACCCCGGCATCGCGATCACCAAGGACGCCGACCCGAAGGTGGTCCGCGCGGGCGACACCGTGACGTTCACGCTCACCGTGACGAACACCGGCGACAGCCCGCTGCGGGACGTCTTCGTGGCCGACCGGCTCGCCCCGGAGTGCGCTCAGCGCCTCGGCACGCTGGCGCCCCAGGCGAAGCAGACCTACACCTGCACGCTCGTGGCCGGCGAAGCGGACTTCACCAATACCGCCACCGCCAACGGAACCGACGGCACGAACCGACCGGTGACGTCGACCGCCGAGGCCACGGTGGACGTGATCCACCCGGCGATCAGCATCACCAAGGACGCCGCGCCCGCCCAGGTTCGTGAGGGCGACACAGTGACGTTCACGATCGTCGTGAAGAACACGGGCGACGTGCCGCTGACCGAAGTGTCCGTTGTGGACAGCCGGACGCCGTCGTGCGCTCAGACCATCGGCTCCCTCCTTCCCGGTGCCGAACAGCACCACTCCTGCACCGTAACCGCGGGCACCGACAGTTTTACGAACACGGCGACCGCGACCGGAACGGATCCGACCGATCGCCAGGTCACGGCCACCGACGACGCGTCCTACACCGTGCTGCACCCGGGGCTGGCCATCACGAAGGACGTCAAGGGCGGCCCGTTCCGCGAGGGCGACTCGGTCACGTTCACGATCACCGTCGAGAACACCGGCGACGCCCCGCTCACCGCGGTGACGGTGACCGACGAGGTCGCGCCGGCCTGCGCCAAGACGTTCGAAACGTTGGCCCCCAAGGAAAAGCAGACCTACGACTGCACGATGACCGCGCCGGCGGACGACGTCGTCAACCGGGCCGAGGTGACCGGGCAGCCGCCGACCGGCCCGCCGCTGGACGCCGACGACACGGCCAAGGTCGACGTCATCCACCCGGCCGTGAAGATCACGAAGGAAGCTTCGCCGACGACAGTGCGTGAAGGTGACGAAGTCACCTTCACCATCGTCGTGACGAACACCGGCGACGTCCCACTGTCCACTGTGGCCGTCACCGACGACGAGACACCGGACTGTGCCAAGACGTTCGACACCCTGGCGCTCGCCGGCGTTCAGACCTACACCTGCACCACCAAGGCCCCGTCGGACGACTTCACGAACACCGCCGGCGTCACCGGCACCGACCCGACCGGCCGCCCGGTGACCTCGACCGCCACCGCCGTGGTCGACGTCATCCACCCGCAGCTCGCGCTGATGAAGGACGTGACGCCGTACGAGGTCCGCGAAGGCGACACCGTCACCTTCTCCATCCTGGTGAAGAACACCGGTGACGTGCCGCTGACCGACGTGGCGGTCGCCGACGACCGCACCCCGGCCTGCGCGCACACCGTCGCGACGCTGGCGCCCGACGACGAAGAGACGTACACGTGCACCACGGTGGCGGGCCGGGACGGCTTCACCAACACGGCCACGGCCACCGGCCAGGACCCGACGAACCGGCCGGTGACGGCGACCGACAGCGCCACCTTCGTCGTCCAGCACCCGGGCCTGAGCATCACCAAGAACGTCCGCGGCGGCCCGTTCCGCACCGGCGACTCGGTGCCGTTCGACATCGTGGTGACCAACACCGGCGACGTCGACCTGCACTCGGTGACCGTCGCCGACACGATCGCCCCCGAGTGCGTGCGCAGCATCGGCGCGCTGCCGGCCAAGGGCGTCGAGCACTACGAGTGCACGATGACCGCGCCCGCCGACGACGTCACGAACGTCGCGAAGGTGACCGGAACGCCACCGACGGGCGACCTCGTGACCAGCGAGGCGCAGGCGGACGTCGACGTCATCCACCCGGCGGTGAAGATCGACAAGTCGGTCTCGTCCGCGCAGGTCCGCCCGGGCGACGAGGTCACCTACACGATCGTGGTGACCAACACCGGTGACGTGCCGTTGTCCACTGTGGCCGTCACCGACGACAGGACGCCGGGTTGTGCCTTCACCGTCGCGAAGCTGGACGTCGGGGGCAAGGAGACGCGCCAGTGCTCGGCGACGGTCCGCGAGGACGTCACCAACGTCGCGTCGGTGACCGGTGACGATCCGACCGGGCGCCCGGTGACGGCGACCGATGACGCCAGCGTGGACGTGATCGGCCCGGGCATCACCGTGACGAAAACCGGCCCGGCGAAACCGCTTCTCCCGGGGCAGGAAGCCGTATTCACCGTCGTCGCGAAGAACACCGGCGACGTTACGCTGACCGGCGTAACGCTGAATGACCCGATCGCGCCGAAATGCTCGGTCGAGATCGGCACGCTCGCGCCGGGAGAATCGTCGAAACCGATCTCCTGTTCCGTGACGATGGGCAATGACGACGTCACGAATACGGTGACCGCGACCGGGCACGATCCGAACGGAAAACCCGTCACGGCGACCGACGACGCGCCGGCCAAGGTGGCGAAACCCGCGATCGACCTGCAGAAGAAGGCCGACCCGACGATCCGTCCTGGTGGGACGGTGACCTTCACGCTCGTCGTGCGCAACACCGGGAACGTCGACCTGGCCGACGTCGACGTCACGGATCCGGCGTATCCCGCCTGCGCCCGGAAGTTCCCGCGGCTTCCCGTCGCCGGCCAGCAGGAATGGACGTGCACGACGACCGCGCCGGCCAGTGGTGATGTGAGCAACACCGCGACGGCCACCGGGACGCCCGACACCGAGCAGCCCGGGAAACCCGTGCGGGACAGCGCATCCACCACCGTCCGCGTCGTGACGACGCCGGTTCCCCCTGGTCAGGACCCGGAGCCGACGCCGTTGCCGGACACCGGTTACGACCCGGTTCCCGCGGGCCTGACGGCGTTGTCGCTGCTGGGATGCGGTGTCCTGCTGCTACTGGGCGTCCGGCGGTCGCGCCGGAGCTGACGGAAACCGTTCCCGAAATCGTGTGTTCACCACAATGCGAAGAGTCACAGTTCGTTAGGAGGGTTCTCGCTGTAATCGTTCCGTGATACGTTCCTGCGCCGTGTCCCCCATTGGTGAACGTGCTCGCGTGGTGATGGTGTCACTCAGTGTGCTGCTCGGCGTCTTTTCCGCCGCGACCGGCACCTGGATGGCCACCGCCGAAGGAAACACCTCCGAGGCGGCCGCCGCGGCTCTGGTGCTCCCGAACGAGCCCGGCGGGTCCGGTGGCACCAGCGGCACGGACCTGAACGGCCACGCCCAGAACCACGGGGGACAGCAGCAGCCGGCCCCGACGACCTCGGCCGCGGCGCCGACGACGTCCAGCGCGGCCCCGGCGCCGACCGAGACGTCCACAGCCCCGCCGCCGTCCACCTCCGAAGCTCCGCCGACCACGAAGCCCGCGGCCCGCGTCGCGCCGTCGGTCGCCGGCCAGGTCCTCGACCTGGTCAACGTCGAGCGCGGGAAGGCGGGCTGCAAGGCGCTGACCGAGGAATCGCACCTCACCAAGGCCGCGCAGGACTACAGCGACGACATGTCGGACCGGAACTTCTTCTCCCACACCAACCCCGAGGGCGTCACGTTCGACCAGCGCATCAAGACCGCCGGCTACTCGAAGCCGGGCGCGGAGAACATCGCGAAGGGCCAGACGTCAGCGGCGCAGGTCATGGACTCGTGGATGAACTCCGAGGGCCACCGCGCGAACATCCTGAACTGCTCGCTCACGAAGCTCGGCGTCGGCTTCACCAAGGCGGGCAACTACTGGGTCCAGGACTTCGGGTACTGAGCTAGGCCGGGTTGTTCCACCGCTCCGCGATGTCGCCGTACCGAGCGAGCACGGTCGCGCGCAGGTCGGGATCCGTTCGCGGCACCGGCTCGATGAACACCTCGGTGACGTCGTTGAACGACTCGGTCAGCTCGGCGGCGATCCGGACGCAGGCGCGTTCGAGGTCCGCGGCGCCGAGGGAATCGTCGAAGTCCACCCGGGTGCAGACGAGGACCTGGTCGGTGCCCATCAGCATGGTCTGCAGGTCCACGACGGCCTCGATCTCCGGCGCGGCCGACAGGTGGTCGCGGACGCCGCGGACGATCTCCGGGTTGGCCTGGCGGCCGATGAGCAGGCCGCGGTTGGTCCGCCCGAGCAGGTAGGCGACGCAGGCGAGCAGCAGGCCGATGATGATCGACGCGACGCCGTCCCAGACCTCCGAGCCGGTGAGCTGGTGCAGCCCGATGCCGGCGAAGGCGATCAGCAGGCCGACCAGCGCGGCGGAGTCCTCGAACAGCACGGTCTTCGGCGCCGGGTCGTCGATCAGGCGGAGGTACGCCCAGAACGACCGGTTCTCGGCCCGGGACTCCCGGCGGGTCTGGCGCACGGCCTGCACCCACGACGTGCCTTCGAGCAGGAACGCCACGGCCAGCACGATGTAGCTGAGGATCGACGTGCTCTGCGCTTCACCGTGCCCGAAGAGCGTCGAAACGCCTTCGTAGAGCGCGAACATCGAGCCCGACGCGAAGATCGACACCGCGGCGAGCAGCGACCAGAAGTAGCGCTCCTTGCCGTAGCCGAAGGGGTGCACGCGGTCGGCCGGGCGATCGGAACGTTTCAACGCCGTCAGCAGCAGGGCTTCGGTGAACGTGTCGGCCACCGAGTGCGCGGCCTCGGACAGCATCGCGCCCGAGCCGGTGATGATCCCCGCGACCAGTTTCATGATCGCGATCGCCAGGTTCACCCCACCGGCGAGCAGAACGGTCAGGGTGCTTTCGCCGCCGGAGTTGCCGGAATCCTCGCTCACCTTGGTGAGCGTAATGGTCAGAGCCGGCGCAGGCCGTGCAGCACGCGCTCCATGAGGGCGACCGCCGGCCGGCCGTCGACGCTCACGCGGGTGTCGTGGATGGTCACCAGGCCCTGGTCGGCCATGTCGTCGAGCAGCACCCGGGCGACACCGAGCGGGACGCTGAGCCGGGCCGCGACCTCGGCGACCGAGAGCGGGTGGTGGCACAGCGTCCGCACCGACCGGAACTCGCCGGACAGCCGGGCGCCGTTCCAGTGCGCGCCGGCCCGCGTCGAGACGAGGGCCTCGATGGCGAGGTGGCGTCGCGACTTCGTGCGGCCGCGGGTGAGGACGTACGGGCGCACGAGCGTCCGCGAGCCGGTGGCGTGGTCCTGGGGCGGGATGACGGGTTCGGCGAAGTCCTCGTCGAGCTCGACGTCGGGAACGGGTGGCGGCACCGGGGCCGGCTCGCGCACCACCGGGGCGGGCTGGTCGGCGGCCGGAAAACGGGCACCGACCCGGCCGACCGAGGCGGACGGTCCGGGCAGAGCGACGCGATCCTCGACGTCGTCCGGGAGCGTGTTGAGGGCGTGCCGCCCGGACGACGGGAACCGTGCGCCCACTCGTCCGGTGGTGGTCCGCCGGTCCTCGCCCATCCTTGCCGCCCCCTGATTTTCACGATCGTCAAAGGTGATCCCGGCGGCTGCGCCGACGTCGGGGAAAGGCCAGGATACGCCGGTTGTCCGGCGGACAGTCCAGGATTTGTCCTCGTCTCGCTCC
This sequence comes from Amycolatopsis sp. WQ 127309, assembly GCF_023023025.1. Lineage (NCBI taxonomy): Bacteria > Bacillati > Actinomycetota > Actinomycetes > Pseudonocardiales > Pseudonocardiaceae > Amycolatopsis > Amycolatopsis sp. WQ 127309. Next base: position 2,460,903 of record NZ_CP095481.1, on the reverse strand, counting down.
GCCATTTCGGTGATTTTTGCGATCGCTATTGGGGTAATCGATTGCCTTGAGGAATTCCCAGCTAGTGGACCATGCGAACACTCACCTGGGTACGAACTCGGCGGGCGGTGACAACGAGTAGTGCCACGGACACGACAATCAGCGCGGACTGTTCGAATATCGCGGCGGGGCCGTGTTCGATCGCCGTTTTCAGCCCCAGCCAGCAATAAGTGAGCGTCGCTCCGGCGGCCAGCGGGAACGCGGGCGGCCGCAGCCGCACGACGGCGACCACGGTGGCCGCCTCGATCGCCAGCAGCAGCCCGGCGAGCAGCCACGGCAGGCTGTCCACCGACCGGAAGACCAGCTGGAACGCGGTGCTCGCGCTGAGGCCGAGCGCGAACGCGACCCACGGGCGCCCCGGCGTCGACGGCCACGCCGGCGCGCGGAACCGGAACGCGGCGACGACCAGCGCGACGACGACCAGCGCGGTCCCGGCGAGCTGCGCGGGGTGCGCGACGAAGGGCGCGAAGGCGTAGGTGATGGCGAAGGTCGCGACGGCGCCGACCAGCAGAGACACGCTCCACAGGCTCAGGCCCGCCTTCTTCAGCCACGGTTCGCGGCCGAAGAGCGCCTCGGCGATCGCGATCGGCGCGCCGATGCTCCACACGACGTGCAGCGTCAGCACGTAGAGCGTCCACGGGCCGCCGATGCCGAGCAGTGGCACGTGCCCGAACGACAGCAGGTCCAGGCCCAGGTAGTGCGGGTTGAACAGCGTCTGCGTCAGCAAGCCCTCTTCGAAGACGCCGAACGCCAGCGCGAGGGTGAGGATGGTGGGCCAGCCGCGTCCGGCGCGTCTCGCGGCTTCGCGGATGAGCAGCGCGGCCGCGCCGTAGAAGGCGACGTAGAGCGCGAACATGCCGAGCTGCCGGCCCAGCTCCGGCGGACCGGCGAGGTACTGGTCGGCGAGCAGGAACTCGGCCGTGAACGGGGCGAGCAGCACCAAGGTGAGTATTCGCATGCCCTCATCGTCGAGCGGCCGCGACGTCGGGACCTGGGCCGACGATCACGGCCCGGCCATGACATCCGTCGTGGCCGGGCCGTGTGCGCGTCAGGCTTCTTCGGACGTCTCCGCGAGCGACGGCGCCCCGAGGGCCACCGGCTTCGGCTCCGGCTTGCGCTTCACCGACTCCAGCAGCATCTGCGCGACGTCGACGATCTCGACCTTCTCGCTCGCGCTGCCGTCGGCCTGCCGGGCCGTGAGCCCGTCGTTCAGCATGACCTTGCAGAACGGGCAGCCCGTCGCGATCTTCGACGGCGCGGTGCCGAGCGCCTCGTCGACGCGTTCGACGTTGATCCGCTTGCCGATCTTCTCTTCCATCCACATCCGCGCGCCGCCGGCGCCGCAGCACATCGACTTGTCGCCGTGCCGCGGCATCTCGCGCAGCTGGGCGCCCGTCGCGCTGACCAGCTCGCGCGGCGCGTCGTAGACCTTGTTGTGGCGGCCGAGGTAACACGGGTCGTGGTAGGTGACGTCCTCGGCGACCGGCGCCACCGGCACCAGCTGCTTCTCCCGCACCAGGCGGTTCAGCAGCTGCGTGTGGTGCACGACGTCGAACTGGCCACCCAGCTCCGGGTACTCGTTGGCGAGGGTGTTGAAGCAGTGCGCGCAGGTCACGACGACCTTGCGCGTCTTGCGCTCCCGGCCCTCGAACACCGAGTTCAGGATCTCGACGTTCTGCTGCGCCAGCATCTGGAAGAGGAACTCGTTGCCCGCACGGCGGGCCGGGTCACCGGTGCAGGACTCCTCCGAGCCGAGCACCTTGTACTTGACGTCGGCCATGTGCAGCAGCTCGGCGACCGCCCGCGTCGTCTTCTTCGCGCGGTCCTCGAACGCGCCGGCGCAGCCGACCCAGAACAGGTACTCGGCGTCGCCCATGTCGCCGTCGAACACCGGGACCTCGAAGTCCAGGTCCTCGGTCCAGGCCAGCCGGTCCTTGGCGTTCTGGCCCCACGGGTTGCCCTTGTTCTCCAGGTTCTTGAACATGCCGTTCAGCTCGCTGGGGAACGACGACTCGATCATCACCTGGTAGCGGCGCATGTCGACGATGTGGTCGACGTGCTCGATGTCCACCGGGCACTGCTCGACGCAGGCGCCGCAGCTGGTGCAGGACCACAGGACGTCCGGGTCGATGACACCGCCGTCGTCGCCGATCAGGGCCTTCTGCGACTCGGCGATGGCGAGGACGTCGATGCCGGCGTACATGTTGTCCCCAGACCCCGCCCCGCCACCGCCCTCAACGGAGGCGCTTCGCGCCGCTGTGTTGGACACGAGACCCACCTCGTCACCGGCCATGTCGCGCTTGCCGCCGGCCAGCAGGTACGGCGCCTTCGCGTAGGCGTGGTCACGCAGCTGCGTGATGAGCAGCTTCGGCGACAGCGGCTTGCCGGTGTTCCACGCGGGGCACTGCTCCTGGCAGCGGCCGCACTCGGTGCAGGTGGAGAAGTCGAGCCAGCCCTTCCAGCTGAAGTCCTCGATCTTGCCGACGCCGAAGGTGTCCTCGTCCGGGTCGGCTTCCTCGAGGTCGAGGACCTTGCCGCCGCTCATCATCGGCTTGAGCGCGCCGAGGGCGACGCCGCCGTCTTGCTCACGCTTGAAGTAGATGTTGAAGAACGCGCTGAAGCGGTGCCACGCGATGCCCATGGTCATCGTGCGGGCGACGACGATCAGCCAGACCGTGGCGCTCATCAGCTTGACGAACGCGAAGACCGTGACCAGGTTCGGGCTGGCCGGCAGCAGCTCGCCGAGCGGGTTCGAGACGAAGGCGGCCCAGGTCGGCGTCTCGTGCGCGCCGAGCGCGGCCTTCGCGGCGCGCACGCCGATGATCCCGATGCCCTCGATGAGGACGACGGCCTCGATGAAGTAGGCCCACTTGAAGTTGGAGCCCTGGAAGCGCGACTGGCGGTCGGCGCGGCGCGGGTGGTTGCGCTGGCGGATCGCCATCAGCACCAGGATGCCCACGATCGTGCCGAGCCCGAGCAGCTCCATGAGCAGCTGGAACGGCGGGAAGTCGTCGAGGACCGGCCAGCCCCAGGTCGGCACGAACACCTCGCCGTAGGCCTCGAACAGGGCCAGCGAGCCGAGCAGGAAACCCCACATGACCAGCCAGTGGGCCGGCCCGACACTGCGCTTCCGGTTCATCCGGGTGTGCGCCGCGAACTCCTTGACCAGCGTCATGAGACGCGGCACGAAGGGCCCGTTGCGGGTCGCGTCGGGCTGGCCGAGGCGGATGACCCGCACGAAGCGGGCGATCGTCGCGGCGAACATGCCCCAGGCGACGAGGCCGAGCAGGACGGAGAGCCCGCCGAGCGTCAGTTGCAGAGCGCCCATCTTTCGGGTGCCTTTCGTCCGGATGGATCAGTGGTGGTGCCGGGAGACTAACCTTCCTTACTGATGAGTAACCCGTTGAGTGGGGCTAAGTCCCACCGATGTGGTGTACGTCGCTCTTTGTTTTGGGACGATCGTTCAGGTAGTTTTCACCCTATGGGTGCGTACCTTCTCCTCGCGCTGGCGATCGCCGCCGAGGTCTCCGCGACGGTCTCCCTGAAGCTCTCCGAGGGCTTCTCGAAACTCGGCCCGTCGATCATCGTGGTGCTCGGGTACGCCGTCGCGTTCGTCGCGCTGTCGTACGTCCTGAAGAAGGGGCTGCCGATCGGCGTCGCGTACGCGATCTGGGCCGCCGCCGGCGTCGCACTGGTCGCGCTCGTCGGCGTCGTCTTCCTTAAGGAACCGGTCAACGCCGCCATGATCGCCGGGCTGGCGCTGGTGATCGGCGGCGTGGTGCTGATCGAGATCGGGAGCGCGGCGTCGTGAAACTGCAGGTCGACGGCCGGAAGGTCCGCGGGGAGAAGCGGCGCGCGGAGATCATCGCGGCGACGCTGCGGGTGATCGAGCGGGACGGCGTCGCGGGCGTCACCCACCGCACGGTCGCGACGGAGGCCGGCGTCCCCACGACGTCCACGACGTACCACTTCTCGTCCCTGGACGACCTCCTGATCGCGACGCTCATCTCGTGCGCCCGCGACATGGCGACCGAGGTCTACTGGATGATCGACCGCGCCCGCTCGCGCGGCAGCCGCGGCGCCGAAGAGGTCGCTGGCCTGCTGGCGGAGGCGCTGGGACCGCGCCGCGGCCGCACGATGGCGGAGTACGAGCTGTACCTGCTCGCGGCCCGCAAGCCCGAGCTGCGCCCGGCCGCGCGGCGCTGGCTGGACGTCCTGACGTCGATGGTCCGCCACGACGACGAGGTGTCGTTCCGGGTCTTCCTGGCCGGCATCGACGGGCTGCTGATCCAGGGCTTGATCGACGACGAGCCGCCGTCCGCGGACGAGCTTCGCCCGGTTGTCGCCTACCTGCTGAAACCCAGGTGATCTAGCGTCGGCGCATGACGACGAAGCAAGAAGCCGCAGAGGCCGTTCTGGCCGCGAAGGTCCGGCTCGGCCTCAGCTGGGCCCAGCTCGCCGAAACCCTGGACGCGCCGCTCGCCTGGACGACGTCCGCGCTGCTCGGCCAGCACCCGGTGCCTGCCGAGATCGCCGCGAAGGCCGCGCAGGTCCTGGAGCTGGACGCCGGCGCCGAAGCCGCGTTGCGCCTGCAGCCGACGCGCGGCGCGCTCGACGACGTGGTGCCCACCGACCCGACGATCTACCGCTTCTACGAGGTCCTGCAGGTCTACGGGCCCACGATCAAGGAGCTCATCCACGAGCAGTTCGGCGACGGGATCATGAGCGCGATCAACTTCAAGCTCGACGTCTCGCGCCGGGAGGACCCGGGCGGCGAGCGCGTGGTCGTCACGATGGACGGCAAGTTCCTGAAATATCAGTGGGGCTGAGCCGCCGGTCTTGGGTAGCTTGCCGATCATGCGGACATTCGGCGACTACGAACTCGACGACGACCGGGCGCGGCTGGACCTCGAGGTGGTGTGGAAGTTCCTCTCCGCCGAGGCGTACTGGGGCCGCTGGCGCACCCGCGCGCAGATCGAGGCGGCCGTCGAAGGCTCGTGGCGAGTCGTCGGCGCCTACCGCGGCGGCGAGCTGGTCGGCTTCGCCCGCGCGTTCTCCGACGGCGTCTCGTCGGCGTACCTGGCCGACGTGTTCGTAGTGGACTCCGCGCGCGGAACCGGCGTCGGCAAGGAGATCGTCCGCGAGATGATCGACAACGGCCCGGGTGCGGGCTTCCGCTGGATGCTGCACACGGCCGACGCCCACGGGCTGTACCGGCAGTTCGGCTTCGGCGAGCACACGAAGGGCCGCTACCTGGAGCGCGAGGGCGTCAACGCGGAGTCGTTGCGCTGAACCAGATCGGGCCGGCGCCGGTGAATCCGTGCCGCCGGTAGAGCGCGGCGGCCGCGGTGTTGCCGTCGGCGACTCGCAGCGTCACGCACCGGGCTCCGGCCCAGTCGAGAACGGCGCGGACCAAGGCATTGGACCCGCCTCGACCGCGGCCCGCGAGCATGTTTTCACCGAGCACACGGAATATCCCGGCCTCAGCGTGGAGAACCGGTGCTCTCGATCGGGGTATCGCCATCGGTGGTGACATGACCGCAGTGTGTCACCGAGGTCCGACAATTTCGCGATACCCCGATCCAGCGCCGTCAGCCCTTGTTCTCGTAGACCGGCGTGAGCACCGCGCGGGCCAGGGTGTGGCCGAACATGTTGAAGCCCAGGAACGCCGGCGTCGAGTCCTCGCCGATCTCCAGCTTGTCGACGTCGAGCGCGTGCACCGCGAAGTAGTAGCGGTGCGGGCCGTGTCCGGGCGGGGGTGCCGCGCCGAGGTACTGCTTGACGCCGCCGTCGCCCTTGAGCGTCACCGCGCCGTCGGGCAGGCCGGAGCCGTCGCCCGCGCCCGAGGCCAGCTCCGTCACCGTCGCCGGGAGGTTGAACGCGGCCCAGTGCCAGAAGCCGCTGCCGGTGGGCGCGTCCGGGTCGTAGCAGGTCACGACGAAGCTCTTGGTCTCCGCCGGGAAGCCCTCCCACGCCAGGTGCGGCGAGCGGTCCTCGCCGCCGGCGCCGAAGATGCCGGACAAGTGGGGCGTCGCCAGCGTTTCGCCGTCGGCGACGTCGTTGCTGCGGAGGGTGAAGGACGGCACGTCGGGCAGGGATTCGTACGGGCCGGGTTGCTGCGGCATGGATCCTCCTGATCACGGAACTGGAGACGTCCGCCAGGTTAGGCCCCGGAGCGCGACCCCGCGTGTCAGGGACGGATCTCAGGGTTCTTCGGGGGGTTACCCCCATGTACTGGGTGGTGTCCCGGTCCTAACGTTTTCCGGGCAGAGGGAAACTTCACTGAGGGGACCAAAGACCATGGCGCGCCCGCTTCTGGCTCTGGGTGGCATCGCACTGATCGGCGTCGGCCTGGCGACCGCGTTCGGCTGGGGCTGGGGATCGGACTTCCGGAACGACAACACGCTTTCGCAGACGATTCGCAGTGTGAAGCTCGAAGGCGACTCGGGTGACGTGAAGATCCGCACCGGCACCGGGCCGTCGACCGTGCACCAGGAGATCAACTACCACTGGCGCGGCAACCCGGGCGACACCTTCTACCGTGTCGACGGCGACCAGCTCGTGCTCGGCGACTGCGGGAACAACTGCTCGGTCGACTTCGAGGTCGTCGTACCGGCCGGGGTGCCGGTCACCGGCAAGGTCGATTCGGGTGGGCTGGACATCGCCGGCGTGGCGAGCGTCGACGTCCAGGCCGACTCCGGGAGCGCCCGCGTCGAAGACGTCTCCGGCGCGGTGAAGCTCCACCTCAGCAGCGGGTCCATCGACCTGCACGACGTCGGCGCGGTGACGGTGCAGAGCGATTCCGGCAGCGTGACCGGCGACGACGTGCGCGGCCCGGTCGACGTCGGCGCCGACAGCGGCCGCGTCGAGTTCACTCTGGCGCAGGCGAACGACGTCAAGGTGCACGCCGACAGCGGCAGCATCGAGCTGACCGTGCCGGGCGGCCCGTACCGCGTCCAGGGCGACAGCGACAGCGGGCACCGCGAGATCGACGTCCCGACCGACGGGTCCGCCGCGCACACGCTCGACCTCAACACCGACAGCGGCAGCGTCACGGTCCGCGCGGCCTGACGCTTCTCTCACACTGACTTTTATTACGACACAAGGGAATTCCGATGGGCAAGATCGAACGGCGCGTGCTGGCGGCCGCGCTGCTGGGGGCCGTCGCGATGTTCGGCGTCGTGGGTTTCACGCGCGGCGAGAACGCCGAGACGCCGGCGCAGGGGGTGCCGGTCACGGTGGATTCCCACTATCGAGTGACTTCGTGGGACGGCACCGCGGCGGAAACCGTTGCGCTGCAAGAAACTCCGGATTTCTTCTTCTCTTCCTGGACCGGCCGCCGCTCCTGAATTGTCGGGGGCCGCTGTTAGGAAGGGGGCACGCCGAAAGCCGGCGTGCAGGGGAGGAACCAGATCATGGACATGCGCCGGGTCGTCGCGTTCGTCGCGGCGGTCGTGGTCCTGGCGGCGGTGCCGGCCGCCGCGGAGGCAGCCGTCCTGCCGTGGCACGCGTGTGCCACCCAGCAGGAACCGGCCGCCGAGTGCTCGGCGGTCGACGTGCCGATCGACCGCACGCAACCAGGTCTGGGCTCGGCGCGGCTCGCGCTGGCCCGGTTGCCGGCGCTCGATCCGGCCCACCGGATCGGCGCGCTGCTGGTGAACCCCGGCGGGCCGGGCGGCTCCGGTGTCGGGTTCGTGCAGTACGGCGGGCTGGCGTCGCCGGACCTCGCGCGGCTGCGTGAGCGGTACGACATCGTCGGCTTCGACCCGCGCGGCGACTGGTTCAGCACGCCGCGGATCACCTGTGACCCGGCGACGCTGTACGACCCGGCGCTGGACCGGTTCCCGGCGACCGGGCCGGGGTTCGCCGCGCTGGTGGCGCACAACCGCGCGGCGGGCGAGGACTGTCTGGCCCGCACCGGGCCGCTGCTGGCGAACGCCGACACGCAGAGCGCGGCCGAGGACATCGAGACGATCCGGGCCGCGCTCGGCGAAGCGAAGATCTCGTGGCTCGGCCTCTCCTACGGCACCGAGCTGGGCGCGGTCTACGCGTCGAAGCACCCGGACCGGGTGCGCACGATGGTGCTCGACGGCGCCGTCGACCACGCCCGGCCACTGCGCCGGGCGATCCTGGAGGAGGCCGCGGCCACCGAGGATGCGCTGGTCCGGTTCGCGGACTGGTGCCGCGGCTCGGCGGACTGCGCGCTGCACGGCCGGGACGTCCTGCGCTTCTACGACGACGTCGTGGCCCGGGCGGGCAGCGGTGCCGTCTGGTCGAGCGAACTGGGGCGGTCCGCGACGGCCGACGAGATCTCGGCGGGCGTCTACAACCACCTCTACATCCGCGAAGAGTGGCCCGCGCTGGGCCGGGCCCTGGCCGCGGCCGGCGGGGAGTTCCCCGACGCCAAGGGCCTGACCGAGCGGAACCAGTTCCTCTCCCCGATCTACGGGGCCTACCGGGCGATCGGCTGCCACGACTTCCCGTCGCCGTTCACCGGCCCGGCGGACATGGGGCTGATGGCCGGGTTGCTCCGCGCCGCGGCGCCGCACAGCTGGCGGTACTCCGAGTACTGGGACTTCACGAGCGGCTGCACCGGCTGGCCGGTCCCGGCGAAGAACCCGCCGCAGCCCCACCCGGTGCACGGCGCCCCGCCGATCCTGGTGGTCGGCGGCGCCCACGACCCGGCGACACCGCTGGCCTGGGCCCGCGGCCTGGCGGCGAGCATCGACGGCGCGGCCCTGCTGACCCGGACCGACGACGGCCACACAGGGCTGTTCAACTCCGCGTGCACCCGAGCGGTCGAGGTGGACTACCTGGTGAGCGGCCGCCCGCCGGCGCGCGGAACGGTCTGCCGGTGAGCAAGCTTCGCTCGGTCTCTTTCCCATCCCCGGTAGACCGCCTGGTGAGCGGCCTCACACCCCTTCGGGACCAGGTCTGTCGCCGACTCCGGGAACAAGAACCCCGGGCCGCTCGTTAGCCACCATGTAAGGTTGAGCGCAGTCGACTCAAGTCCGACTTGACGAGTCGCGTGAAGGCCCGATAGAACTTGCCAGTACCTCGCTCAAGGCGAGGACGAATTCGCAGGTCACGAACCATAGCAGGCATACACAGGAGGAAGCACCATGGCGCGAGCGGTCGGCATCGACCTCGGCACGACCAACTCGGTCGTCGCCGTCCTGGAGGGCGGCGAGCCGACGGTCATCGCCAACTCGGAAGGCTCCCGGACCACCCCGTCGATCGTCGCCTTCGCCAAGAACGGCGAAGTGCTGACCGGTCAGCCGGCGAAGAACCAGGCGGTCACGAACGTCGACCGGACCATCCGGTCCGTGAAGCGGCACGTCGGCACCGACTGGAAGACCGAGATCGACGGCAAGAACTACACGTCGCAGGAGATCAGCGCGCGAGTGCTGATGAAGCTCAAGCGCGACGCCGAGGCGTACCTGGGCGAGACGATCACCGACGCCGTGATCACCGTCCCCGCGTACTTCGAGGACGCGCAGCGGCAGGCCACCAAGGAAGCCGGCCAGATCGCCGGCCTGAACGTGCTCCGCATCGTCAATGAGCCGACCGCCGCCGCGCTGGCGTACGGCCTGGACAAGGGCGAGAAGGAACAGACCATCCTGGTCTTCGACCTCGGTGGCGGCACGTTCGACGTCTCGCTGCTGGAGATCGGCGAGGGCGTCGTCGAGGTCCGCGCGACCTCCGGTGACAACCACCTCGGTGGCGACGACTGGGACGAGCGCATCGTCAAGTGGCTGGTCGACAAGTTCAAGGCCGCGAACGGCATCGACCTCACCAAGGACAAGATGGCGCTGCAGCGCATCCGTGAGGCGTCCGAGAAGGCGAAGATCGAGCTGTCCAGCTCGAACTCGGCCGGCATCAACCTGCCCTACATCACGGTCGACGCCGACAAGAACCCGCTGTTCCTCGACGAGCAGCTTTCCCGCGCCGAGTTCCAGAAGATCACCTCGGACCTGCTCGAGCGCACCCGCAACCCGTTCAACAACGTGATCCGCGACGCCGGCATCGCCGTCGGCGACATCGACCACGTCGTGCTCGTGGGTGGTTCCACCCGCATGCCGGCCGTGTCGGACCTGGTCAAGGAGCTGACCGGCGGCCGCGAGCCGAACAAGGGCGTGAACCCGGACGAGGTCGTCGCGGTCGGTGCGGCGCTGCAGGCCGGTGTGCTCAAGGGTGAGGTCAAGGACGTCCTGCTGCTGGACGTGACTCCGCTGTCGCTGGGCATCGAGACCAAGGGTGGCGTGTTCACCAAGCTCATCGAGCGCAACACCACGATCCCGACCAAGCGCTCGGAGATCTTCTCCACCGCGGACGACAACCAGCCGTCGGTGCAGATCCAGGTGTTCCAGGGTGAGCGCGAGATCGCGGCGCACAACAAGAAGCTCGGCATGTTCGAGCTGACCGGTCTCCCGCCGGCCCCGCGTGGCGTGCCGCAGATCGAGGTCACCTTCGACATCGACGCCAACGGCATCGTGCACGTCCTGGCGAAGGACCTGGGCACGAACAAGGAGCAGTCGATGACGATCACCGGTGGCTCCGCGCTGCCGAAGGACGACATCGAGCGGATGGTCAAGGACGCCGAGGCGCACGCCGAGGAGGACAAGACCCGTCGCGAAGAGGCCGAGACCCGCAACCAGGCGGAGACGCTGGTCTACCAGACCGAGAAGTTCCTCAAGGACAACGACGACAAGCTGCCCGAGGACCTCAAGGGCAAGGTCAAGTCCGCGATCGACGAGTCGAACGAAGCCCTGAAGGGCACCGACTCGGCGAAGATCCGCGAGTCGATCGAGAAGCTGAACACCGCTTCGCAGGAGCTGGGCACCGCCCTGTACGCCAACGCGAACGCCGACGCCGCGGCCGGTGCGGCCGGAGCTTCGGGTGCGGCCGGTGACACCGGTGCGGCCGGTGCTCAGGACAAGGCCGACGACGTGGTGGACGCCGAGATCGTCGAAGAGGACGAGAAGAAGTGACCCACAGCTACGACGAATCCGAGAACCAGGGCCGCGGCCCGGAGGAGCCGGTGGTCGTGCGTGATCGACGTCGCGTGGACCCGCAGACCGGGCAGGTTCGCCCGCCCGGTCCGGCCCACGCGGCGCCGGAGCCCGAGGCGCCCGTGGAGCACGCGGGCCCCTCGCTCGGCGAGTCCATCATGGACGATTCGGTGGCCGTGGTCTCCGACGTCGAGAAGGAGCTTTCCGAGCGCACCGCCGACCTCCAGCGCCTGCAGGCCGAGTACGCCAACTACCGCAAGCGCGTCGAGCGTGACCGCGAGGCGGTCGTGATCGGCGCGAAGGCGACGGTGGTCAACGATCTGCTGCCGCTGCTCGACGACCTCGAGCGGGCCGACCAGCACGGTGACCTCACCGGGGCGTTCAAGGCCGTCGGCGACAAGCTGATCAGCGGTCTGCAGCGCGCGGGGCTCGAGTCGTTCGGCACCGAGGGCGAGGCCTTCGACCCGAGCGTGCACGAGGCCGTGCAGCACAACACCTCGCCGGACGTGGCGGGCCCGACGGTCACCGTGGTCATGCGCCGCGGCTACCGCTTCGGCGACCGCGTGCTGCGGGCGGCGCTGGTCGGCGTGACCGACCACGAGCCCGGCGCGGCCCCGGTGGACCCGCCGGTCGGTGGCGAGCTGCCGCTCGACGGCGGACTCGATGAGCAGCAGCAGTAAGCAGTATCCGGTTCCAGCGGAAGGAGGAGGCGCCCGATGAGTGCTCGGGAATGGATCGGTAAGGACTTCTACCGGGAACTGGGCGTCTCCTCCGACGCCACGGCGGACGAGATCAAGAAGGCCTACCGCAAGCTGGCCAAGGAGAACCACCCGGACGCGAACGCCGGCAACGCGCAGGCGGAGCAGAAGTTCAAGTCGGTCTCCGAGGCCTACGGCGTGCTCTCCGACGCCAGCAAGCGCAAGGAGTACGACGAGGCGCGGCGCCTGTTCGGCGGCTCGGGTGGCGGTGGGTTCAACTTCCCCACCGGCGGCGGTTCCGGCGGCTTCGACATGGGCGACATCTTCGGCCAGGCCGGCGCGGGTGCGGGCCAGCAGGGCGGGATGGGCGGGCTCGGCGACATCCTCGGCGGGCTGTTCGGCCGCGGCCGGTCGTCGGCCGGCGCGACGGCGAACCGGCCGCAGCGCGGTGCCGACGTCGAGACGGACGTCCGGATCGACTTCGCCGAAGCGGTCAAGGGCGCGACCCTGCCGCTGCGGCTGTCGAGCCCGGCGACCTGTTCGACGTGCGGTGGCAACGGCGCGAAGCCGGGCACGTCGCCGCGGACCTGTCCGACCTGCAGTGGGTCGGGGCTGGTCAGCCGGAGCCAGGGCGCGTTCGCGTTCTCGGAGCCGTGCCGCGACTGCCGCGGCCGCGGGCAGATCATCGACGACCCGTGCCCCGAGTGCGGCGGCGAAGGCATCAGCACGCGGACCCGCACGCTGACCGTCCGGATCCCGCCGGGCGTCGACGACGACCAGCGCATCCGGCTGGCCGGCCAGGGCGAGCCGGGCCGGGGTGGCGCGCAGGCGGGCGATCTGTACGTCCGGGTGCACGTGGCTCCGCACGCGTTGTTCGGGCGCAAGGCGCTCGACCTGACGATCGCGGTGCCGGTGGACTTCACCGAGCTCACGCTCGGCACCACGATCACGGTGCCGACCCTCGAGGGCAAGGTCTCGCTCAAGGTGCCCCCGGGCACGGCGAGCGGGCGGGTGCTGCGCGTGCGCGGCAAGGGCATCGCGAAGCGCGACGGATCGCAAGGTGACCTGCTCGTCACCCTGCAAGCGGCGATTCCCGCCAAACTGGACGACAAGGCGCGCGAGGCTCTGCAGTCGTACGCCGAGGCGATGGCCGGGCACGACCCCCGGCCGGAGATCACTGAGCTGCTCGAAGGCAGGTGAGTGGGATGTTCGGCGGGATTCCCCCGGAGGGGGACGAAGAGACTCCGGTGTTCGTCATCTCGGTGGCGGCCCAGCTGGCGGGGATGCACGCGCAGACGTTGCGCACCTACGACCGGCAGGGCCTGGTGTCGCCGGGCCGCACCTCCGGTGGCGGGCGCCGCTACTCGATGCGGGACATCGCGCTGCTGCGCGAGGTCCAGCGGTTGTCCCAGGAAGACGGCGTGAACCTGGCCGGCATCAAGCGCATCATCGAGCTGGAGAACCAGGTCGACGCGCTGCGGGCGAGGCTGTCGGAGATCACCGAGGAACTGGCCGCGGCGTACGCCGCCGGGGAGCAGGCCGCTGCGGCGGCACACGCTTCCTACCGCCGGGACCTGGTGCCGATGAACCAGCAGACCGCGATGGTGGTCTGGCGCCCCAAGCGCCGTTAGTCCGCAAGGTCCGTGAAGGCCTGGCGGATTCACGCGGTGGTTGCAACACCTGTCGTTGGTTGATCCAACAGTAGCTTCGTGAGGACCTCGGCTGGTGTTCGCCAGCCGAGGGTCTCCCGCGGTCGCCCGTTCAGCTCAGCCGCGACCTCCGCCAGGTCCTCAGCTGTGTGCTGAGACAGGTCGGTGCCTTTCGGAAAGTACTGCCGGAGCAGACCGTTGGTGTTCTCGTTGGACCCCCGCTGCCACGGCGAATGCGGATCGCAAAAATAGATATCCAGCCCCGTGGCCAGGGTGATCGTCCGGTGATGCGCCATCTCCTTGCCCTGATCCCAGGTCAGCGACCCCAGCAGCAACGGCGGCAACGTCGCGATCATCTCGGTCATCGCCGCGGCGACGGTGGCTGCGTCTCGCCCGTCGGGCAGGTGCAGCAACATCACAAACCGGGTCGAACGCTCCACCAGCGTCCCGATCGCCGACCGGTTGTCTTTGCCCAGGATCAGGTCACCTTCCCAGTGCCCCGGGACTGCCCGGTCGGCGGCCTCGGCGGGACGTTCGCTGATGTTGACCATGTCCTGGATCCGGCCCGACGGTCGTTCCCGGCGGGCCTGGGTTTGCCGTCTCGGCATCCGCAGTGCTCGTCCGGTCCGCAGCGCCGCGGTCAGTTCCCGGCGCAACGCTCCGCGGCTTTGGACGTACAGTGATTGGTAGATCGTTTCGTGTGACACCCGCATCTCCGGCCGGTCGGGGAAGTCCAGGGCCAGTCTTTCGGAGATCTGCCGTGGTGACCACTTGCGGTTCAGCCCGGCCTGCACCACCGCCCGCAGTACCGGATCAGCGGCCAGCTTCGCGGTCTTGGGTCGTTTCGCGCGGTGTTCGGCGCGGTGCTGGGCGCTGCTGGGCCGGTAGTTCCCGGTCAGGCCGGTGTTGCGGGCCAGCTCCCGCGACACCGTCGAAGCCGACCGGCCGATCATCCTGCCGATCGCGCGGGGCCCGTGACCTGCGGCGGTCAGGCAGGCGATCTCGTCCCGCTCAGTGATGCTCAACCGGAGCGGACCGGGGCGGGTGGGTGCGTTGCTGCTCACCCCGCCAGCGTGGCGGAACAGCCGGACTCCGGTGGCGGGGGCGAAGCCGGCCGCTCGCGCGGCCGGCTTCGCCGCCTTTCCTGCCCGGATGTGGTCCCAGAACTCCAGCTGCACTGACCTGGGCAGCCAGCGATGCGCTCGAACCATCGGCAACTCCACCTTTCATCGAGGTGGTGTTGCAACGACCCCATGACTCCGAGCCTCCTTACCGGCCATAAGAGCCGGTAAGGAGGCCTTCACGGCTTTCAAGCCCCGGGCGCGTCAGGGCTTGAAGTTCAGCAGCTGCTTCACTTCGGCGCTGCGCGAATCGATGACGCGGCGGGCCAGGTCGCGGGCCTGGGCGTTGACGCCGCCGCTCGTGCCGTTCTCCGTCTGGGCCAGCTCGACGGCTCCTTGCTGCTGACCCGTCAGGACGTCCAGGAACTTGCGGCCGAACTCCGTGTCCGGTGCGGTCTTCAGCGTGCCGACCAGGTCCGGGGCGGTCATCTTCATGCCGCCGTGGCCGGCGTGGGCCGCCGGGTTCATGTCCATCGTTTCCGGCTGGTTCCAGCTGCTCAGCCAGCTCTTCATGTCGTTGATCTCGGTCTGCTGCGTCGACTCGATCGCCGCCGCCAGGACCTTCAGGTCGGCGGGCAGCTGCCGCGTCTGCGCCAGCCGGGCGATCTCGATGCCCTGCTGGTTCTGGGGGATCAGCATCTGCAGGAACATCACGTCGGCCGCGTTGTACGCCGGGGCGGCCGCCGTCGCGCCGCTGCCGCATCCGGCCAGCAGCAGTGCGACGGCGACCAGCAGGAACCTCACTGGCGCTGCCAGAGGGCCGGGGTGTTCGGCGGCTCCCAGCCCGCGATCGCCGTGTGCGGCTGGAGGCAGCGGTAGCTCGCGCCGCCGTACGTGACGACGTCACCGGCCTTGTACGCCGTGCCCGCGGCCCACGTTCCGCCGGCCGGCGGGGTCGTGGTCGGGGGCGGGGTCGTGGTGGGCGGCGGGGTCGTGGTCGGGGGCGGCGTGGTGGTGGGCGGCGGGGTCGTCGTGCCGCCGCCACCGATCTGGAGGTCGACGCAGCTGTAGAACGCGTTGGACGTGTCGGAGATGTTCCAGATGGCCAGCACCTTCACCCGGCCTGAATAGCCCGAGAGGTTCACCGTGTGCGACAGCGTCGCCGGCGGCTGCTGGTTGTTGCCGGGGAACGTCGCGACGCGGGTGTTGCCGACGTAGTAGTCGTAGCTCGACGTGGCGTGCCGGGCGGTGAACACCCAGTTGAACGTCACCGTCGTGCCGACGGACTTGGCCGGCCACGGCTTCGACTCGTCGGCCAGCTCGGCGAACTGGGACAGGCCGCCGTTGCAGCTGCGCAGGCCCTTCGGGCCCTCGACGCTCTGGGGTTCGTAGACGATCTGCCCGCAGTTCGGCACCTTCCCCGCCGCGCAGTTGGCCTGCCTGCTGGGTGGGTCGGAGATGTAACCGTGGGCACTGGCTGAGGCGGCAGGGAGGACGACCACCAGCACCGGCGCGAGGATCGCACCGGCGGCGGCCGCCAAGAGCTTGCGCTTCAAGGTCATTTCGGCTCCTCGAAGGGGGAACGACGTCGTTCCGGAGGGAGGGCGAACGAGCACATCCGGGGGAGATGTGGTCTAGACCATAAGTCGATTCGGGCACAACGGTCAACGAACTACCGCCATTCGGCGGTTTTCCTGCTCCGGTCGGCTCAGCGCGAAGGTCGGTCCAGGTGTTCACCGAAGAAGTCCGTCACCCGGCGCCACGCGTCCTCGGACGCTTCGTGGTGGTAGGTGAAGCCGACGACCTTGAGCAGCAGGTTCAGCGGCGCCGCGACGTCGATCTTGTTGGCGAACCCGTGGCTGGCGCCCGGGTACTCCTTGACGTCGTGCGGGATCTCACGCTCGGTGAGTGCCGTCTCGAGTTTCGCGGCCGCGCCGCGCAGGCCGAAGTCCTTCTGGCCGAAGCTCGCGACGATCGGGCAGGCGTCGTCCAGCACGGACAGGTTCTTCGGCAGCTGGCCGTAGTAGGGCGCGGACGCCTGGAAGCCGCGCGACGCCGCCACGAGCGCGAAGCCGCCGCCCATGCAGAACCCGGCGATGCCGATCCGGCCGCTGCAGTCCGGGCGCGCGGCCAGGAGCGCGCGGGACGCCTCGATGTCGTCGAACGCCTGGCCCCGGTTCGCGAACATGTCCGAGAACACGCGCCGCACGCACCGGCGCATGCCGCCGCGCGAGTACAGGTCGGGGCTGAGGGCCAGGAAGCCCTCGCCGGCGAAGCGGTCGGTGATGGTCCGGGTGTCCTGGCTCAGCCCGAACGCGTCGTGGATGAGCACCACGCCCGGGTGCGGCCCCGCTCCCTCGGGTTCCGCCAGGTAACCGCCGATGCCGCCCGAAACCGGAATAGTCGTCTCCATATCGGCGACGATAGCGAGCGATCAGTCGAGCGTGAACGGGTCGTACGATATTCGTTCCAGATCGACGCCCTTGGTCAGCAGTTTCGCAATGGTCGCCTGGATCATCTGCGGAGATCCGGAAACGAGCACGTCGTGGTTCTTCCACGTGCCGCGCTGGGTGACGGCGTGGGCGAGCGTGCCGCGGTCGCCGCCGGACAAAGCGCCCTCTTCGGTAACCGGGGTTACCGTAAGCCACTTCGACGTAGCGCTCAGCCGTCGCAAATCTTCCAGCGCGTAGAGATCTTCCGGTCTGCGGCCGCCGAAGAACAGGTGCACCGGCGGGTTCCGCTTCCACCGCTGGAGGTCGTCGAGGATGGCGAGCAACGGCGTGAGCCCGGTGCCGCCGGCGATCATCAGCAGCCGTTTCTTCGTCGTGCTCGGCCGCACGCTCAGCGCGCCCATCGACGGCCCGAGCCGCCAGACGTCACCCTGCTTGGTGTGGTTGACGATGGCGCCGCTGACCCAGCCGCCCGGCACGGTCCGCACGTGGAAGGTGAGCTGGCCGTCGCCGCGGGGCGCGTTCGCCGGCGAGAGGTACCGCCACAACCGCGGTCGTTGCGGCACCTCCACGCTGACGTAACCGCCGGCGCGGTACGGGAGCAGGCCCTCGGTCTGCACCTTGACCAGCGCGACGTCGCGGGTGAGCTTCCGGTGCTCGAGCACGGTCGCCGACCACGACGCCGGCCCGGTCTCGGCCTGGGCGGCCTCGCGCATGGTCTTGGCGATGATCCCGTACGCCGTGGACCACGCGGACTCCACCTCGGGCGTCCACTTGTCCTTGAGGAACCGCTTCAGCGCCGCGAGCAGGGCGATCCCGACGGCGTCGTAGTGGCGCGCGACGACCGCGAACTTGCGGTGGTCGCGGCCCAGCTGGCCGAGGAAGGTGACGAGCTCGTCCGGCCGGTCGACCATCTGCACGACGTACACCAGCGCGCGCAGCAGCCTGCTGCGCTGGGTCGTCATGGAGACCGGGAACAGGTCACGGCAATCGGGCGCGACCACGAACAACGCACCGTAGAAGTACTGCGCGAGTTCGTCGGCTTTCGCCTCGACCACCGCAAAACTTTCCCGGATCAGCCGGGCCATCTCTCGGCCCTCTCCAGCCGAAACGGGAACGGGGGTGGACACGGGCAGGGTGGGGATCTTCACGGATTCAGCAGTCATCGGGAACGGTTTTCTCCAGTCGTGCATGGCTTTTTGGCGCCGTCCACGCGGCACAGCTGTAGCGGTACCGCCCCCGAGGGTTCCCGACTGTAGGCGCATTCCCGTGCAGATGCGCGTGATTCCGCGCGTTCCCCTCGAACGGAGCAATTTCGCCACGCGCGGTCAACTCAGCCTGGCACTGCGTAAAAACGATCACCCGGAAGGATTCACGAAAACCCGTAACAATTGCCGGAGCCGGCCCGACTCATTCATCGGACGGGTGCGTCACCATTATCGGCGACTAGTCGATCGTGAACGGGTCGTACTGGATCTGGTCCAGCGCGCTGCCCGCGACCAGCATCCGCGAGACGGTCGCCCGGATCATCGCCGGTGAGCCGGAGACGAGGACGTGGTGCCCCGGCCAGGAGCCGTAGCGCGTGACGGCCTCGGCGAGCGTGCCCTGCTCGAACCCGGGGACGTCGCCGCCGCGTTCCACCACCGGCGTCACGTTCAGCCAGGGGTTGATGGAGGCGAGCGCCCGCAGTTCTTCGAGGTCGTAGAGGTCCTCACGGGCCGCGCCGCCGTAG
Source organism: Amycolatopsis sp. WQ 127309 (assembly GCF_023023025.1). Lineage (NCBI taxonomy): Bacteria > Bacillati > Actinomycetota > Actinomycetes > Pseudonocardiales > Pseudonocardiaceae > Amycolatopsis > Amycolatopsis sp. WQ 127309. The sequence continues at coordinate 2,442,262 of NZ_CP095481.1, read as the reverse complement.
AAGAGGCGCACCTTGGGGTTCTCGCCCCACAGCGCGAGGTGGTCGAGGATCGAGCGCAGCGGCGCGATGCCGGTGCCGCCGGCGATCATCAGCACGTTCCGCGCGGCCTCGCGGTCGACCGCCAGCCGGCCCAGTGGCGGCCCGAGCCGCCAGACGTCGCCGGGCTGCGTGTGGCTGACGATGGCGCGCGAGACCCAGCCGCCGTCGACGGCGCGGACGTGGAACTCGATGCCGCCGTCCTCGCGCGGCGCGTTCGCCGGTGACAGGTAGCGCCACAGCCGCGGCCGCTGCGGTACTTCGACGCTCATGTACTGGCCGGGGTGGTAGGGCACCAGCTGGTCCGGGACGAGCCGCACCAGGGCGAGGTCCCAGGTCAGCCGCCGGTGCTCGACCACGGTGGCGTGCCACGACGGCGGGTTCTGGTCGGCCGCGGCGGCGTCCTGCATGGCGCGCGCGGCGATGGTGAACGCCTCGGCCCAGGCCCGCTCGACCTGGGGCGTCCACTCCCGGCCGAGGTGGTTCTTCAGCGACGCCAGCAGCGCCGTGCCGACGGCTTCGTAGTGCCGGGGCGCCACGCCGAACTTCCGGTGGTCGCGCCCCAGCTGCCGCAGGAACGGCGCCAGGTCGTCGGGCCGGTCGACCATCTGCACGATGTGCACCAGCGCGCGCACCAGCCGGCCGCGCTGGATCTCCATGTTGATCGGGAAGAAGTCGCGCGTGGTCGGCGCCAGGGTGAACAGCATCCCGTAGAAGAACTGGGAGATGTCCGCGATGTACGGCTCGGACCTGGCCCAGCTGTCCCGGATGAGCTGGACCATCGCGGTGACGGCCGGGGGTGCCTCGCGCGAGGTTGAGGAGCGGGGGAGCGGGCTGACCGAGTCGGCTGTCATGGGCCGGGGTTCGCCGGTCGGGGACGGAGGACCGGCGGCACCCGGTCGGTCACCGCCGGTCCGGGCACGACGACGGCAGTTCCGCGCACAGCCGCCTCCCGGTGTCCATCGCTTCCGCCCAGCCACTCCGCGCACGCTTCGTGCGCGGCCCGTCCGCAGGGTAGCGGCCGGGCGCCCTTTTGCCCGCATTGTTGCTCCGACCGGGTGTACTGCCGCCGCTGCGGGCGTGGGGGACCTCACCGGGCCGATGCTTGCCCTGCGCAAGCGTCCGGCAATAAACTTGTATTGCACAACTAACAGGCAGTACCGGGAGGGCTCCGATGAGTTTCGACGACACCGAGGACGACGTCCGGGTCGAGCTCATGCGTGAGCTGAAAACCGCGTCCCAGCTGCAGCACGCCTGGATCATGCAGGCCTGGCAGGACGCGCCGGGGCTGCACCCCGCGGCCGCGATGCTGCTGTCGGACCTGGCGAAGAACGGCGAGGCGCGGCCGTCCGAGCTGGCGAAACGCCGGTTCGTCGACCTGTCCGTCGTCAGCAGGCAGATCACCCAGCTCTCCGCCGCCGGGCTGATCGACCGCCGTCCCGCGCCCGAGGACGGCCGGGCGACGCTGGTGAGCGTCTCCGAGAAGGGCCGCGCCGAGCTCGCTCACTGGCGGACCAACTACCTCGAGTTCATGGAGCAGGCCCTCGGCGGCTGGGACGACGCCCGCGTCACCGACCTCACCGGGCGGCTCGCGGAGATGAACACCGACCTCCGCCGCGCGCTCGGCAGTGTGGCGTGTCTCGCTGACACGACCAAGTGACGGACGGGCAATCGGTCACACCGCCAGTTGCATTCGGCGTGACCGATTGTCTCCGTTCGGTCCTGACTTCCCGGTGCTGAGCAGAGCTAACGTCGATGGGTGACGCGTAGCCGGGTCGCACTGCTGTGCGCGTTGGGGATCGACAACTTCGGCTCGGGTCTGTTTCTCCCGCTCGCCCTGGTCTACGTGACCCAGGTGGTCGGCGTGCCGCTCGCCGTCGCGGGCACCGCGGTCACCCTCGGCACGGTCGGCGGCCTGGTCGTGCCGCCGCTGGCCGGACGGCTGGTGGACCGCGTCGGCCCCCGCGTCGTCGTCATCTGCGCCCAGCTGCTGCAGGCCGCCGGCGCCGGCGCGTACCTGGTGGCCGACGGCGCCGGGGCCGTGGTGTTCGCCGCGGTCCTGCTCGCCGCCGGGCAGCAGCTGTTCTACAGCTCCTTGTTCGTGCTCATCGCCGACGTCGCGGGCGACGTCCCGAAGGATCGGCCGTTCGCCGAAGTGGGGATGGTGCGGGCCGGCTGCTTCGGCCTCGGCGGTCTGGTGGCGGGAGTGCTGCTGACCTGGCAGGGGCTGGCCGGGTACCGGGTCGCGCTCCTGCTGGACGTCGGCACGTTCGTCGTCGCCGCCGGCATCCTCGGCTTCTGCGTCCGGCTCGTGCGACCGCACCAGAAGGACTGCGAGCGGCCCGCGCGGGTGCTGCGCAACCGGCCCTACCTCGCGTTGATCCTGTTCAGCGGCCTGTTCGGGCTCTCGCTCGACTTCTTCCTGATCGGCACGCCGGTGTTCGTCCTCGACCGGCTGCACGGCCCGGCCTGGCTGCCGGGCGCGATCCTCGCCCTGCTCACCGTGCTGACCAGCGTCGGCGGCACGCTCGCGCTGCGGCTCACGGCGAAGCTGACCCGGATCGGCGCGATGCGGGCCGGCTCGGCGTTGTTCTCCGCGTGGTGCCTGGTCAGCCTGGGCGTGCTGCTCGTCCCCGAGGGCTGGCGGGTGGTCTACCTGCTGGTCTCGACGCTGGTGTTCGCCGCCGGCGACCTGGTCTTCGGGCCGCGCTCGGGGGCGCTGGCCGAGGCCGCGGCACCTCCGGACGCCCGTGGACGTTATCTCGCTGCGTACCAGTACGCGTTCACCATGGCGCAGGTCCTCGCGCCCGCTGTGGTGGCCTTGTTCTCGGTCGCCGACTGGTTACCCTGGGTGCTGGTCGGGGTGTGCGCCGGGCTCGCCGTCGCCGGGCTCGGGAGGCTCGCGCCCCGGTTGCCGGCGGACGCGGTCGCACCCGGTCAAAGTTGAGCGGAACAGACTCAAGTCTTCGTGCGTTGTAGAGACTGACGGGCTTCGGTCAGGCCTGTCACCAGGACTTTCTTGTAATCGAGCATGAGGTGAGGGATGGACGCTTTCAACCCGACCACGAAGACCCAGCAGGCGATCTCGTCCGCGGCGCAGGCGGCCACCATGGCCGGCAACCCGCACGTGTCGGCCGCCCACCTGCTGGGCGCCCTGCTGGCGCAGGGTGAGGGACTGACCGCACCGCTGCTGACCGCGGTCGGGGCCGACCCGGGGGTGGTGCACAAGGAGCTCGAGCCGATCACCGCGGCGCTGCCGTCGGCGACCGGCGCGACCGTGTCGAGCCCGCAGTTCGACACCTTCGCCGTGAAGTCGCTGACGCACGCGCAGAAGCTGGCGACCGAGCTGGGCGACGAGTACGTTTCGACCGAACACCTGCTGGTCGGGCTGGCCACCGAGGGCGGCCAGGTGGCCGACCTGCTCAAGCGGCACGGCGCCACCCCGGACGCGCTGCGGGAGGCGTTCGCCAAGGTCCGCGGCTCCGCCCGGATCACCAGCGCGGACCCGGAGAGCACGTTCAAGGCGCTGGAGAAGTACGGCGTCGACCTGACCGCGCGCGCCCGCGCCGGCGAGCTCGACCCGGTCATCGGCCGGGACACCGAGATCCGCCGCGTCGTGCAGGTGCTGTCGCGGCGCACGAAGAACAACCCGGTCCTGATCGGCGAGCCGGGCGTCGGCAAGACGGCGATCGTCGAGGGCCTGGCCCAGCGCATCATCGCCGGCGACGTCCCCGAGTCGCTGCGCGGCAAGCGCGTCATCGCCCTCGACCTCGGGTCGATGGTGGCCGGCGCGAAGTTCCGCGGCGAGTTCGAAGAGCGGCTGAAGGCCGTGCTCAAGGAGATCACCGACTCCGCGGGCGAGGTCGTCACCTTCATCGACGAGCTGCACACCATCGTCGGCGCCGGCGCGACCGGTGAGGGCGCGATGGACGCGGGCAACATGATCAAGCCGATGCTCGCCCGCGGTGAGCTGCGGATGGTCGGCGCGACCACGCTCGACGAGTACCGCCAGCACATCGAGAAGGACGCCGCTCTGGAGCGGCGCTTCCAGCAGGTGCTGGTCGGCGAGCCGTCGCCGGAGGACACCATCGCGATCCTTCGCGGGCTGAAAGAGCGCTACGAGGTGCACCACGGTGTCCGGATCACGGACGCAGCCCTGGTCGCCGCGGCGACGCTGTCCGACCGCTACATCACCGCGCGCTTCCTGCCGGACAAGGCCATCGACCTGGTCGACGAGGCCGCGTCCAAGCTGCGCATGGAGATCGACTCGCGGCCGGTGGAGATCGACGAGGTCGAACGCGCCGTGCGCCGCCTGGAGATCGAGGAGATGGCGCTCGCCAAGGAGAGCGACGCGGCTTCGAAGGACCGGCTCAGCGCGTTGCGCGCCGAACTGGCCGAGAAGCGCGAGACGCTGACCGCGCTGACCGCGCGCTGGCAGAACGAGAAGGGCTCCATCGAGAAGGTCCGCGAGCTCAAGGAGCAGCTGGAGCAGCTGCGCGGCGAGTCCGAGCGCGCCGAGCGTGACGGTGACCTGGGCAAGGCCGCCGAGCTGCGCTACGGCCGGATCCCGGCGCTGGAGAAGGAGTTCGAGGCCGCGACGGCCGCGAACGAGGCGAGCCAGCAGAACGTGATGCTCAAGGAAGAGGTCGGCGCCGACGACGTCGCGGACGTCGTGGCCGCGTGGACCGGCATCCCGGCGGGACGGCTTCTCGAAGGCGAGACCGGCAAGCTGCTCCGGATGGAAGAGGAGCTGGGGCGGCGGGTCATCGGGCAGCCCGAAGCCGTGCAGGTCGTGGCGGACGCGGTGCGCCGCGCCCGGGCCGGCGTCGCCGACCCGGACCGGCCGACCGGGTCGTTCCTGTTCCTCGGCCCGACCGGCGTCGGCAAGACCGAGCTGGCCAAGGCGCTGGCGGAGTTCCTGTTCGACGACGAGCGGGCGATCCAGCGGATCGACATGAGCGAGTACGCCGAGAAGCACTCGGTGGCGCGCCTGGTCGGCGCCCCGCCGGGGTACGTCGGGTACGACCAGGGCGGGCAGCTGACCGAGGCCGTCCGGCGCCGGCCGTACTCGGTGGTGCTGCTCGACGAGGTCGAGAAGGCCCACCCGGACGTCTTCGACGTGCTGCTTCAGGTCCTCGACGACGGGCGGCTGACCGACGGCCAGGGCCGGACGGTCGACTTCCGGAACACCATCCTGATCCTGACGTCGAACCTCGGTTCGCAGGCCATCGCCGACCCGAACCTGGACGAACGGCAGCGGCGGGACGCGGTGCTGGACGTGGTGCAGCGGCAGTTCAAGCCGGAGTTCCTCAACCGGCTCGACGACATCGTCGTGTTCCACTCGCTCGGCACCGAGCAGCTGACGTCCATTGTGGACATCCAGGTGGCCCGGCTGGCCGCGCGGCTGGCCCAGCGCCGGCTGCACCTGGAGGTCACCGACGGCGCCCGCGAGTGGCTCGCCCTCAACGGCTTCGACCCGATCTACGGCGCCCGCCCGCTGCGGCGGCTGGTCCAGTCGGCGATCGGCGACAAGCTGGCGAAGGAACTGCTGTCGGGTGAGGTCCGTGACGGCGACACGGTCCGGGTCGACATCCCGGACATCGAGGCGGGCAACGCGCTGACGGTGACCCGCGTCTGACCTCGCGGGTCGGCCGGGTGCCGACCACTGTTTCACCAGGCCAACCGGCGCTCGTCTTCGAAGACGGCGCCGGTTGGCCCGTTTTCGTCCACAGTGGCCAGCCGGATGGCCACTTCGGCGCCTTCTTCGGGAGTGCGGCTCCCGCGAAAGCCGTTGAAATCCGTGGCGACGTGGCCGGGCGCGGCGCCGTTCACCTTGATCTTCGTGTCCGCGAGTTCCCGCGCGTAGTGCGCGGTCAGCGCGTTGAGGGCGGTCTTCGAGCTGGAGTACGACATGGACGGCTGCCCGGCCCAGGCCCCGTGTTCGCCGATCGAGCCGCGTTTGCTGGTCACGTTGACGATCCGGCCCGCGGGTGACCGCCGCAGCAGCGGCAGGAACGCGTTCGTCACGCGGACGACCGCGAACACGTTGGTCTCGTAGACCCGCCGCAGCGTCTCCGCGGTCTCGTCCGACGGCTTCCCGTAGCCGCCCGCGTTGATCCCGGCGTTGTTCACCAGTACGTCCAGTTCCCCGATCACCGCCACCGCGTTTTCGACGTCCTCGTCGGAAAGTACGTCGAGCCGGACGAACTTCGCGCCGATCTCCGCGGCGGCGGCCTCACCGCGGCCGGTGTCACGCGCTCCCGAGTAGACGGTGAATCCCCGCCGGACGAGCCCGGCCGCGATCGCCTTGCCGATGCCCTTGTTCCCGCCCGTCACCAATGCTGTTGTCATGACAACACCGTACGCCGGATCTTGTTGTCATGACAACACCGTCGTAGAGTTGCCGCTCGTGGACCGGCTCAGCAAGGACGACATGGCGTTGTGGCACGCCTGGAAGCGCGCGGCCGAAACCGTGCGGGCCCGGGTCGTCGAAGACGTCGCCGCCGCGACCGGACTGTCCGATCCGGACTTCGGCGTGCTCACGCGCGTCGCCGAGGACGGGAAGGGGAGCCTGCGGCAGAGCCGGCTCGCCGACTCGATGGGGTGGCACCGCAGCCGGTTGTCGCACCACCTGACCCGCATGGAGCAACGCGGGCTCGTGACACGGCGGCCGGTCGACGGCGGGGTCGAGGTCGTCATCACCGACGCCGGCCGCGCGGAAGTCGCCCGCGCGCGGCCGGTGCACGCCGCCGCCGTGCGGGCTCACCTGGTCGAACCGCTCGGAAAGGCCGACCGGGCCACGTTCTTCGCGTGCCTTGCAGCCCTGGCCGAATCGCGAGATTAAGCGATTTGTCGACGTTGCAGGCGGGAAATGCTTCGAATGGGCGCGGCGACACGGGTACCGGCGATCATCTCTTCGGCGTAGCAGGCGATACGCTGACGATCGTGGGTATTCCGGCGTGGATCTGGTTCGTCATCGCGGCCGTCGCCCTGGTGGCGGGGCTGGGGCTGCTCGCCGCCGATCGGGCGAAGGAGGGCTCGCGCAACCGCGAGCGCATGCGCTGGGCACAGTTGCGCGGCTGGCAGTTCGTCGAAGAGGACGAGCGGCTGCCGCAGCAGTGGTCCAACGGTGCGATCGGCTACTTCGGCGCGGACGCCGCGGTCAACGTCGTCGCGGGCTCGACCTTCACCTCCGACGGCCGCCGCCCGGTGTTCATCTTCGACATCGAGTCCGAGGGGCAGATCCCGGCCGTCGTCGTCGCGGTGCGCTGCAACAAGAAGCACAAGATCCCGATCGAGATGTGGCTGTCCAGCGTGCCGTTCCAGCGCGCCGACATGCCCGAGATGCTCGGCCCGATCGGCTCCCGCTACGCCTTCGCGGACGACGCCGACGGCGCCCGCGCGGTGATCACCCAGGAACTCGTCGACGCCGCGGACCAGCTCGGCGGCGACGTCGGCGTGGCCTGGCTCGAGAGCGAGTGGGTGCTCGCCAGCGTCGTCCCGACCGCCGGCCCGTCGCGCCTCGAGCGGCTGCTCAGGGACTTGGGCGAGATCGCGGACATCGTCGACCCGTTCGACGAGGACTACGACGCCGGCCGCCACCAGGCGAGCGCGCCGATCCCCGCCGTCGGTTCCGCGCCGGGCACCCCGGCCACCGGGATCCCGGCGCAGCAGCCGCCGCCCGCGGACACCCCGCAGGACTAAGCGCCTTGACGCTTGGTAGTCGACAACTACTTCGTGTAGGCGGTCTCCGCGATCCGGTCAGCGATCCGGGTTATCTGGGCCATCAGCTCGGTCCGAGGTCGTGTCAGATCCAGCGTGTGCGCGAACAGCTCATGTCGTCCACCTCGGGTCTTGTGCCGTACTTCGCCCGGCTTGCCGTCCGCGTAGACGAGGTGGCCACGGTCGACGCCGAGCGCGGCGCAGTAGGCCAGCATCTGATAAAAGTCCTCCGCCGGTTGCTTCCGCTTGTACTTGGCGTCCACGACGGCCACCGGCCGTCCATCCATCTGCCAGACGAGATCCGGGTTCATCTTCAGCAGGCGGCGCTCGTCTAGGTGCCACGGGTACTGCGGAAGACCTACACCCGGTATCCGCTCGCCCAACGCCGTGCTGACGGCCACGGTCACGAAGCTTTCGAAGACCTTTTCGAGGTTGAAGACGAATCCGTTGGTCGCAAAACCGCCTCGCCCGTGCTCGGGTGACGCGGCCCCGAGCAGCAGCTCCGAAAGCCGGAGGACGGAGTGGTAGTGCGCGTTCTGCCGGGTGGGCTGCCATGGTGGCAGGGGCGCGCCCCGGCGCAGGGGTGAAACGCCGTCCAACGTGCGCCGGACTCTGTTCAGCTGTTCCGTCGAGACGTCGTCGAGGCCCCTGGTCTCGAGAAGCAGGGTGATCGCGGCCAGCAGGATCCGGTTCTCGGGGATGTCGACACCGAAGTCGTCGTAGCCGATTTCGAATGGAAAGTCCTGGTCGTAGTGCCGGCGTAGCTGATCGGCCAGCCGCACCCGGCCGCGGACGGTCGTGGAGCTCTCTGTCACCGGGACATACCCCGACAGGGGGTTGATGCGGAGGGCTTGCTGTGCCTGCCGCCAGAGCATGTTCGCGACAGCGGGGACAACCCCTTCGTCGGTCCGGGTCTCGGCCGCTTCGTCGTACCACTCGTCCGAAGAGCGGATACCGTGACCGGCGAGAAACAGCACCCGGGCGATGCTGAGCTTGGGAACCAGGCGAACGAGCAGGTCGTCTGCCCAGAACACGCCGACCCAGCCACGGTTGCCCGCGATCGTCCAATCGACGCTGCCCGGCTGTGGCGGAGTCAGGGAAACGAACTTGCTGGCTCTCAGCGCACGGAGCTGGCCAGGGGTCAACTGCCTGCTGCGCCGGCCGGTTTCCGAGAGTTCGAGTGGGTCGATCACGTCCTTCGGTCCGCGAGGGTCTGCCGGATCGTGTCGAGGCTGTACCGGTCAAGTGCTTCCGGCCCGGCCGCGTAATGGTTCTCCGCGAGCAGCGGCAGGATCGACGCGTCCCAGACGCGTGCCAGCCCGTCGGACCGCCGGTAGATCGACGGCTGCATGAGAAAGGACGGACCGAGCGCGAGGTCCCGGCGGCCGACCTCTTCGTTGAGCGCTTCGAGCACCTCAGGTGCGTCGTTGTTGAACGTCGATTCAGGCTCGGCCGCGACGTGTTCGTCCAACCAACGCCGGAGCAGTCCCGCTGTCGGGGGCACGGCCGGATGCAGTTCGGTGAACACGAAACGCCGTCTGATCGCTGCGTCGACCGTGGCGATGGAGCGGTCCGTTGTGTTCATCGTGCCGATGACGAAGATGTTCTCGGGCAACGTGAAACCCGCGTCGGCCGAGTACAGCAGGTTGATCGGTTCGTCGCGGTACTCGAGCAGGAAGTACAGCTCGCCGAAGACCTTGGCGAGGTTCGCGCGGTTGATCTCGTCGATGATCAGGATGTGCGGTTCACCCGGCTTCTTCCGCGCGGCGTCGACCAGGGTCCGGAAGGGGCCGGGGTGCAGGCCGAACTCGACCTTTCCGTCCTTGTTCTGGGTGGGCCGAAAGCCTTCGAAGAAGTCTTCGTAGGTGTACGACGGGTGGAACTGCACCAGCTTGACTGCGTTGACATCGGCCAGCAACCGGGCCAGCTTCTGCGCCAGGTAGGTCTTTCCGGTGCCCGGCGGGCCGTGGAAGATCAGCTGCTTGTACTCCCACAACAGCTCCGTTTGCCGGCGAAGCCAGTCATCTCCGATCAGAAGGTCCCGGCCCGCGCCTTCGGCGATCTCGGGAAAGGCGAGTTCCACGTGGGGCTCGGCCGAAGGTTCGGCCGATTCGGCATTGAAGTCGCGGAGCACCTGCTCGATTTCGCCGAGGTTCTCGGTCAGGTCCACAACGGACGAGGTGCTGCGGAGTTTCGCTTGTAGGGATCGGGGCAGCTGGTCGAGCGTCGGTGCCGGCACGAGCGGCTCCCACCTGGCGAACCGCCTGAGCGGAGCCACCCGGTCGTCCGCCAGGAAACTGGGGCTCGAGGCGATCCGACCGAAGTACGCGAACCTGTTGTTGAGCGTGATCACGTAATCGCCGGTTCGCATGCGGTTGAGGAAGCCGTTCAACTCCTCGAACCGGACGTCCCTGGCGTTGTACGACTCGTGTTGGAAGTCGTCGTCGACGACCGATCTCAGCTGATCGGGAGTAATCGGCAGCACCAGCGAACGCAGTCCCTCCGCCGGCATCGAGACGAACCCTTCGGCACGCCAACGGGTGACCAGGCCGTTTTCGGCAGTTGTCGCGGTGCGGACCAGCCAGGCCCGGCGAGGTGCGGAATCTCTCGCTTCCTGCTCCCAATGCAGTCGCTCACGGAGTGAGGCGGCGTCGAGGTGCTGGCGTTCGGACGCGTTGCCTGTCGAGTCGAACGTGACGCCTTCGGTGGCCAGCTTGCGTTGGAGGTCGGTGCCGTGGAAGCGGGGGTGGAGCCGATCGTTGCTGGGCACCGAACCGTCGAACCGCAGGACGCGGTGAGCGCCGGCCGGACCGGCGTCGACCAGATAGCTGTCGACCTCTTCAGCGGAGGTGCCGGCCGCTTTCCCCAGTTCGTCGGACGAGGTCCAGAAGCCGGGTGTCACGACGTCGACCAGTTGCGCGATCGTCCGTTCCGTACCGGGCAGATCGGCGAGCGCGAGGTCCCGCTGCATGCGGAACTCGTTAGTGCGGAGCTTGAATTCGTCGAGGAGCCGGCCGCCAGGGAAGGCGTCCAAGGCGAGCTCGCCGGATTCTGTCAGGGACCAGCCGTTGGTACGGCTCAACCAGCCGATCGACGCGGCCTCCGCGGTGTACTTGCCGATCTGAGCGCCGATCTCGGGCTGAACCAGGCCGGCGATCGGTTCCGCCACGACTTCGCCGATGACCCTTGCGACCACCTCTTCCTGCGTGAGCGGGTTGTCAGAGTCGCGGATCACCTCCATGCAGACCCTGAGCAGCTGTGCCGAGTCGGCCATGTGTCTCCTCGCGTTGACGACCGGCGAACGGTCCGCCGTGGGCTCTAGGCAGTCATCTCTTCCAGGAAGCGTTGTGTCTCCGGGTCCACCGAATACAGGCAGGCCCCACGCATCCCCCGGGTCAGCAGCACCTTGTAGGCCTGCGCGGTCAGCACGGCGAACTGCTCGGTGGCGGCCTTCCGGACCTGGGTGTCGGCGGACCCCTTCTTGTCCGCGACCCATTCGTCACCTCGCCGGACGAAGTCCGGCCCGAAGATGACCCCCGACCAGTCGTACTCGAAGCCTTGGGCGGTGTAGATGCACCCGACCTGGCCGAACCCGCGGGTGTCGGTTGCCCAGTAGTGAGACGCGGGAATCCCCTTCGGCAGCGAGACCTTTCCGTCGGGTTTCGCGTTCCAGGGGCGTTTCCAGCCATCGATCACCACGTCGTCCACCAGATGACGGTCGACCTTCGTGCCGGCCGGGTCGCTCCACGGCCAGCAGAATCCAGCGGCGATCCGCGCGGTCGTACCTTCGTGCTGCTCCTGCTGCTTGAGCAGCCACGATTCCAGCTGGGCCGGATCCGGCGCGCTGACGACGACGAACTCGTCGTCCGGGCCCGAGATGCTGCTCCACTTGACCGGGGGAAGCGAGCTGAGGCCGACCAGCCGGGCGACCCAGGCCTCGAAATCGTCAGATCCGCCGCAGCGGAACTGTCCGGCGAGCCGGATGACCTCTACTTCGAAACCTTTCGCGCGGGCCGCGGCCATGATCGCTTCACGCGAGCCCAGCTCGTCCGGGCGCACCCTCTGCTGGTCGTCGAGCAGGAACACGGGCACCTTCGCGGCAGCGAGGAGCTCTTCGATCTGCCGGCCGGCTTTGTCCCGGACCTCTTTGGACGCGAACCTCGTATAGCTCCGCTCCCGGATCCGGTGCGCTTCGTCGCAGATCAACGCGTCGAGCTCGGCCGGGGTAGCCTCCATGTAATTGTTGAAGTAGCGGAAACCACCTTGCGGTCGCTGGGAACGACTGCTGGTGAACGTGCGCAAAGTGCTGGTGAACGACCTCGAGCCGGTGGCGTGCTCCACCAGGAAACCTTCGGCGTCGAGGTCACGCTTCAGATTGAGCGCCACCGCGCTCTTCCCGGACCCCGGTCCGCCCATGATGATCACAGCGGTGGGCCGCCCACCGGCCCGCGCGTTGTGCACCGCGGTGCGGACCCGCTCATAGGCCACTTCCTGCTCGTCCAACAAGACGAAGCTGTCACGAAGAATTCGGTGCACCGCCCCGTCGCTATCGCCGGTCTTGAACAGAACGGACCGCTCTTGGCGAAGGGCAAGGAACTGGTCTCCGGCGCGACGGGTCTCAGCCCGCGAGGACGACGCGTCGATGAGCGCCCGAAGGTGGTAATGCAGGTCGGGTCCGGCCGCGGTGGTGAACACCCGAGGTGATCCGGGCGGTTCTTGGCCTACGGCGACCGGATTCGCGGGATGGTCTCCGACGTACGCGATGCCGTGGAGAGAACGGGGCCGGTCGGCCAGCTCCGGAGTGGCGTCGGCCAGGTAGTCGCAATACTGGTGGACCTGCTTTGCGGGCGAGAGGAGGTAGGTGCCGTCGCGGAAGAACAATTCATCGACGGTGGGCTCGGCGTCGGCCACGGCGACCAGGTTGACCAGGACGTGGCTCGACTCCTTGGTGTGTGGGTCGAGCCCGGACAGCACGATGTCGACGTGTTTCGGGCTGTGCGGCAGGCGGTGGTGGAGAATGACGTCGACATGGCCCAGCCCGGCGGCTTTCAGGTCGGCAAGGAACGCAGGTAGTAGAGCCGCCCAGCGGTCGGCAGTTGTCTGGTCGACCTTGATGTCGTAGCCACGGCCGAGTTGCCCGGTCAAGTCGGTCACGCCATTGGCTCGCAGTCCGGCGAGCATTTCCTCGGCACTCTTGCGTACTGACATTCTCCCCCACCCAGGGCACACGTGATTCACGCGCGGGTGGGGGCAGCAACGAGTTGCCTCGGTGCCCGTCGGGCCGCATTGCCCGATCAGGCTAGTGGATCAGCGGAGTGTTGTCTGCGGGTAACGCGATGACCTGCGTTCGTTTCGTGATGACTTACGACCGCGAGATTAATCGTTCGGAATCCGGCGGTTCCGCCGGTGAAGACGATTAACCTCGTCGATCCGGACTAGAGGGCGAGCACCGGCCGGTCCAGCACGCTCAGCGACACCGACGGGTGCTGGTCCAGCGTGCCGCGCACCGACGTCGTGCTGCCCTGGACGTGAACCACGCGGTCGACGCCGAAGTCGCCGCTGAACGAGCCCGATGACAGGCTCTGCGACGTCCTGACCAGGCCGGACGCCGGCCCCAGCGTGCCGCCCACCTCGTGCTTCTGGCCCACGTCGAGCGCACCCCGGAAGCTGCTGATGACGTGCTGCTCGGACGTCGTCCCGACCGCGCCCAGCTGACCGAGGTCGACGGCCTGCCCGGACGAGCGGCGGGCGGCGATCCCGCCGGTGAGGTCTCCGGCGAACAGCCCGGTGTCGAGCTGCTCGGCGTGCTCGCTCAGGACGTCGACGCCGTGGCCCAGCCAAACGCCCTGGTGGGCGCTCTCGGCGACACCCGCGCGTTCGCCGCCCGTGGCGACGGCCTCCGTGCGGTCGGCGGCGAACCGCACGTCACCGAGCCGTTTGCCGACGACGTCGCGGCGGGTCGCGGTGAGGGTGTCGCCGTCGTTGTTCAGCGTCGTGGTGTGCCGGTGGTCGATCGGCAGCGTCAGGTCGGACGGGGCGGCGAACGCCGAAACGGGGGCGGTGAAGAGGAGGGCGACGGGTGCCGCGCCGGCGGCGACCCTGGGCAGATAGCCGCTCTTGCGCCTGCTGTGCTTACCCATGCCGGGACGATAGCCCGGGCGCCAAACGGCTGCACCTCGGGCCCTGACCAGCGCGTATGGTTCACCCACATGACCACCACCAACAACTTCTTCGCCGGGGGTCCGGGTGGCGGAGCCGCCGGCCCGGGGCGAAGCCCCGGACATCACACCGCCGTGATCACCGGAGCCACCGCGGGCATCGGCGCGCAGTTCGCGCGCACGCTCGCCGCCGAGAAGTACGACCTGGTGCTCGTCGCCCGGGACGCCGCGCGGCTGGAGACCTACGCCGCCGAACTGCGCGAACGCCACGGCGTCGCCGTCGAGGTGCTGCCCGCCGACCTGTCCGAAGTGGACGGACGAACGGCCGTCGAGGAGCGGCTGGCCGCCGGCCCGATCGACTTGCTCGTGAACAACGCCGGGTTCGGGCTGGGCGGCGACTTCTGGACCGTCTCGCCGGACGCGCTGCAGCGCCAGCTCGACGTCAACGTCACCGCCGTGCTGCGGCTGACCCGCGCGGTGCTGCCGGGCATGGTCGACCGCGGCCGTGGCGACGTCGTCCAGGTCAGCAGCGTCGCGGGCTTCTTCAGCGGCCGCGGCTCGACCTACACCGCGAGCAAGAACTGGGTCACGTCGTTCACCGAGGGCATCGCCGCGTCGCTGCCGAAGGGCGTCCGGATGATGGCGCTCTGCCCGGGGTTCACCGCGACCGAGTTCCACGAGCGCGCCGGCCTCGACCGGCCGGGCCCGAAGATCGCCTGGCTGGGCGTCGAGCAGGTGGTCAACGAAGCGCTCGCGGACCTGCGCCGGGGCAAGGTGATCTCGGTGCCGAGCCTGCAGTACAAGGCCGTCGTCGCGATCGGCGGCCTGCTCCCGCGCGCGGTGCTGCGCAAGATCAGCGGCGGTTTCGGTGGCAAGGGCCGCACCTGAGTAGGGCTGTCCCTACCTTCGAAACGCGCGTCAGCACCAGGGAGGTTCGGGCGCTACCTGCCTAGCGTTCTTCCCATGACAACTGGGTGGCACGAGGCAGCCGACGCGGTCCGGCTCGAAGCCGTGCGCAAGGAGTACGGCGAAGGCGTGGTCGCGCTGGACGGGGTCTCGATCTCCTTCCCGCGCGGCGGTTTCACGGCCGTGATGGGCCCGTCGGGCTCGGGCAAGAGCACGTTCCTGCACTGCGCGGCGGGTCTCGACCGGCCGACGTCGGGGCGGGTCGTGCTCGACGGGCAGGACCTCGACGGCAAGAGCGAGACCTACCTGACCAAGCTGCGGCGCGACCGCGTCGGCTTCGTGTTCCAGGCGTTCAACCTGCTCCCGGCGCTGACGGTCGAGCAGAACGTCGTCCTCCCGCTGCAGCTGGCCGGGAAGCGCGCGGACAAGCGGCTCGTCTCGCGGATCCTCACGCACGTCGGGCTCGACGGCCGCCGCAAGCACCTGCCCGGGCAGCTCTCCGGCGGGCAGCAGCAGCGCGTCGCGATCGCGCGGGCCCTGGTCACCGACCCGGCCGTGCTGTTCGCCGACGAGCCGACAGGCGCGCTCGACACCCGCACCGCCGCCGACGTCCTCGGCCTGCTGCGCGAGTCCGTCCGGGCGTCGGGCCAGACGGTGATCATGGTGACGCACGACCCGGTCGCCGCGTCCCACGCCGACGACGTCGTGTTCCTGGCCGACGGCCGGATCGCCGGCCGGCTGGCCCGGCCGACCGCGGAAGCCGTCGCCGAGCGGATGACCCACCTCGGTGCCTGGGACCGGTCGGCGGTGCGGGCCTGATGTTCAAGCTGGCACTGCGCACCCTGCGCCTGCGCAAGGGCGCCTTCCTGGCGACGTTCGTCGCCGTCTTCTTCGGCGCGGTGATCGTCTCCGCCTGCGGTGGCCTGATGGAGTCGGGCATCCGCTCCGAGACGCCGGTGCAGCGGCTGGCCGCGGCGCCGATCGTCGTCGGCGGGCAGCAGACGCTCAAGCTGCCGAAGGACGACCCGGCGACCCTCGACCCCGAGGACAAGCACAAGTTCGAGAACGGCACCCTGGGCGAGCGCGTCCGGGTCGACGCCGCGCTGGCCGACCGCATCCGCGCGGTCCCCGGTGTCACGAACGTCGTCGGCGAGCTCAGCTTCGCCGCGCAGATCGGCTCCGCGAGCGCGCTCGGGCACGCCTGGGACTCCGCCGTGCTGACGCCGTACGCGTTGCGGGGCCAGGCACCGCGGCCCGGCGAAGTCGTGGTGGACGCCGGGCTGGGGCTCGCTGTCGGCGCCACGCTGCCCGTCGCCGCGCACGGCGAGGTCGCCCAGTACCGCGTCTCCGGCATCGCCACCGCGCCGCAGCCGATGCGGGACGCGGCCGTGTTCTTCGCGCCTTCGGACGCCGAACGCCTGGCCGGACACCCCGGCCGGTTCGACACGATCGGCGTCTTCGGCGGCGACGTCGCGGCGGTGACGGCGGCGGTCGGCGACGCCGGTGTCGTCCTGACCGGCAGCGACCGGGGCCTGCTGGAGTTCCCGGAGGTCGACGCGGGCGGCGAGAACCTCATCGTGCTGTCCGCGGTGTCCGGCGGGCTGTCGGCGTCGGTCATGGTGTTCGTCGTCGCCGGGACGCTCTCGCTGTCGACGCAGCAGCGCCAGCGCGAACTCGCGTTGCTGCGCGCCATCGGCACGACCCCGCGTCAGCTGCGGCGGATGGTGCTCGGCGAGGCGCTGGTCGTCGGGCTGCTCGCGGTGGGGGCCGCGATCGCGCTCGGCCCGCTGCTCGGGCGGTGGCTGTTCGACCAGCTCGCGGCCAACCACGTCGTCCCCGACGTGCTGCGCTTCGAGCAGGGCTGGCTCCCGGCGACGGTCGCCGCGGGCGCGTCCTTGCTGGCCGTGGTCGGCGCCGCGTTCGTCGCGGGACGGCGCGCGTCGAAGGTCCGCCCGACCGAGGCGCTCGCCGAAGCCGCCGTCGAGCGGCGCTGGCTGACGCCGATCCGGCTGATCACGGCGATCCTGTGCTTCGGCGGCGGGACGGCGCTGGCGATCGTCACGGTCGCGGTGATGACCGGCCCGGTCGCGGCCAGCACGTCCGGCCCGGCCGTGATGCTGTGGGCGTTCGGCCTGGCGGCGATCAGCCCCGGCGTCACGAAGGTGATGGCGACGCTGCTGCGCTGGCCGCTGCAGGCGGTCACCGGCGTGGTCGGCCGCGTCGCGCTGCTCAACACCCGCGTCGTCGCGGTGCGGACGGCCGGCGCGGTCACGCCGATCATGCTCGCCGTCGGCATCGCGACCGCGAACATCTACCTGCAGACCACCCAGGAAGCCGTCTCGAACCAGGCGTACACCGAGGACCTGCAGGCGGACGCGGTGGTCGCTTCGCCGATCGGGCTCGACCCGTCGGTGGTGAACCGGGTCCGCGCCGTGCCGGGGGTCGCCACGGCCTCGGAGTACGTTACGAGCACGGTGTTCATCGAGAAGCCGTACGAGTCGAACCAGGACAAGGACGGCTGGCCCGCGATCGGTGTCAGCGAGCTGACCGGGAACACGATCACGGTGCCGGACACGCTCGGCCGCCACGTCGGCGACACCCTGTCGCTGCGGCTCGGTGACGGCACCCCGGTGGACGTGCGGGTGGGGGCCGTTGTGAGCCAGCGGCCCGGGTTCGAGAGCCTCGTGCTGCCCGCCGGGCTGCTGGCGCCGCACACGACGATCGGGCTCGCCCCGCAGCTGCTGGTCCGCGCCGCTCCCGGCGTCGACGCGGCGACACTCACTTCGCACCTTCGCGCGGCGACCGCGGGGTTGCCGGTCCAGGTCGGCGACCGCGGCGTGCTGATCGCGGCGCACGCCAAGGGCAACGAGGTCGGCGCGTGGGTCAACTACCTGCTCGTCGGGATGATCATCGCCTACACCGTGATCTCCGTCGTCAACACGCTGGTGATGGCGACCGGCAAGCGGCGCCGCGAGTTCGGGCTGCAGCGGCTGAGCGGGTTCACCCGCGGCCAGGTGCTGCGGATGGCCGGCGTCGAAGGCGGGCTGATCGCGACGATCGCGATCCTGCTCGGCACGGCGACGGCGGCCGGCGCGATCGTCCCGTTCTGCCTCGTGGTGACCGGTTCCGTGCTGCCGCAGGGGCCGATCACGATCTACCTGACGGTGCTCGCCATCGCCGTAGTGCTTGCGCTGGTGGCGATCTTGGTCCCGGCCTGGGCGGCGACGCGCGGGCGTGCGGTCGACGCCACATCCATCGGGGAGTGAACCCGGTCGTGTGTAAGACTCACGGCCGTGGCGAACCCCGTTCTGGATCAAGCGGCGAAACTCGAACTGGCCAGGTTGGTCACCGATCTTTCCGTGGTGCACGGAAAAGTGACCCTGGCGTCCGGCAAGGAAGCCGACTACTACATCGACCTCCGGCGGGCGACGCTGCACCACGCGGCCGCGCCGTTGATCGGCAAGCTGCTGCGGCAGCTCACGGCGGACTGGGACTACGTGGCGGCCGGTGGGCTCACGCTCGGCGCCGACCCGGTCGCGCTGGCGATGCTGCACTCCGCGGCGACCGACGGTGTCGTGCTCGACGCGTTCGTCGTCCGCAAGGACACGAAGGCGCACGGGATGCAGCGGCGCATCGAGGGCATGGAGGTCCGCGGCCAGCGCGTGCTGGCCGTCGAGGACACCTCCACGACCGGCAGCAGCGTGCTCACCGCGGTGGCGGCGCTGCGTGAAGCCGGCGCCGACGTCATCGGGGTCGTGACGGTCGTCGACCGCGACACCGGCGCGCGCGAGGCCATCGAGAAGGAAGGCCTCGAGTACCGGTTCATCCTGGGTCTGGACGACCTGGGGCTGGAAGGCTGACGCGGGGCCGGGGGCGGCCGCGCGTCAGCCCCCGGCTCACTTCTTGCCGAAGAGGTCCTTCGCGGCGTCCTTGACGTGCTCGACGGCGTCCTTCAGGCCCGCCTTCGCCTGGTCGCCTTGGCCCTCGGCCTTCAGCTGCTCGTCGCCGGTGACGTTCCCGGCGGTCTCCTTGGCCTTGCCGCCCAGGTCCTCGGCCTTGTTGCTGATCTTGTCGCCCAGCGACATGGGACACCTCCCGATCCGTGGCACCCCGGTGGGTACCTGGTGCCGGAAGGACCCCGGCGGTGATCTTTCGTCACGGATTCGCACGAGTGATGGCTGTCACCCACAATCAGTGCGTGACGTTTCCCGGGCTCCCGTGTCCTCTTCCCGAGGAGGTGCCGTGACGACGACCAGCGCGGATCCCGGCACGCCGCTCGACGACGCGACCCTGGTGGGCCGCGCGCGGGACGGCGACGTCCGGGCGTACGAACAGCTCGTGCTGCGCTACCAGGGCCCGATGTTCCGGCTCGCGGCGAAGATGCTCGCGAACCGCGGTGACGCCGAGGACGTCGTGCAGGAGGTGTTCCTCAACGCCTGGCGCAAGCTCGACCAGCTCGGCGAGGACGCCGCGTTCGTCGGCTGGCTCTACCGGGCCACGACGAACCGCTGCCTGAACGCCATCCGGGCGCGCCGGCCGCAGGCCGACGTCGACCTGGACACGGCGGAGTCGCCGCGGCGCGACCTCCAGCCGGAGCGGGCCGCGCAGGTGAGCGGCCAGCTCGCGGCGTTGAACACGGCCTTGGCGCAGCTCACCCCGGAGCAACGGGCGTGCTGGCTGCTGCGTGAGGTGCACGGCCGGTCCTACGAGGAGATCGGCGAAATCGTCGGCGTGAACGGCACCGCGGTGCGGGGCCGGATCGCGCGGGCCAGGGCACAGCTGGCGGAGGTGATGAAGCCATGGCGATGACGGACTACGAACTGCCCTGCGAACGCGATGTCGAGCAGGTGTGGGAGCGGCTCGACGCGGTCGGCGCCGGGCTGGCCGACGAGCACGAGCTGACCTGCCCGCACTGCCGGGCGGCGCGCGAAAGCCTGCTCGCGTTGCGCGAGGCGACGTCCGAGATGGTGGCCGAAGCGGACGCGCCGCCACCGGACCTGTTCGGCCGGATCATGTCGGCGGTCCGGGCCGAGGTGCGGCGCGGCTCGATGGTGCCGCTGCCGAGCCCGGAACCCGGGAGCGTCGAGATCAGCGAGCAGGCGGTGGCGGCGGTGCTGCGGTACGCGGCTGACACCGTCGTGGGCATTCGCGCCCGGCGCTGCCGGATCCGGAACGACGGCGCCGGCGTCGTCGAAGTCCAGCTCACCCTCGCGGTGAGTCTGCGGAACGCTACGGGCGGTGAAGCGTTGTCGCTGGTGCGGGAGCGGGTGACCGCGGCGGCCGCGGCCCGGGTGGGCCTGACGCTGGCGAAGCTCGACCTGCTGGTGGACGACGTTTTTGAAGAGGACGAAGACACTGTCGGGGAGCCAGGGGAATGACTGTGGAGTACGTCATCGCCGACCCGGTGATCGCCGGCGTGGCGGCCCGGGCGGCGATCACCGCGCCGGGCGTGGTGCGGCTGGAGCCGGGCCTGCGGGGGCTGGTGACGGCGTGGACGCGGGCGGCCCGCCAGCGCTGGAAGGGCCTCGACCCGGCCCCGGCCGACGGCGTCCGCGTCCGCACGGTGGACGGCAGGCTGAGCGTCCAGGTGGACCTGATCGCGTCGGGCATCGACCAAGCGGCGACGGTCGGCCGGTCGGTGCAGCGCGCGGTCAGCCGGTACGTCACCGCGCAGACCGGCCTGGTCGTCGACGAGGTGTCGGTGTCCATCATGGACATCGAAACGGCGACCCGGTGATCGCGGGCGAAGCGGTCGAGAAGATCATCGTCGCGATCAAGGGCGTCCCGGGCCTCCGCCCGGCGACCCCGGTCTCCGCCGGGACGACGTGGCTCCCGGTGGACTGGGAGGGCATGGCGGTCGACCTGACGCCGGAGCTGGTCCAGATCCGCCTGATCGCGTCCCGGCTGCCGATCCCCCCACTGCTGGACCGCGCGACGGAAGCCGTCCGCCCGGTCCTGGTGGGCACGGAGTGGGAGCACGCCCACCTGCGCCTGGTCGTCACCGACCTGGACGGCGCGGCCTTCACCTGACCCCGCACGACGGCGGTGGCCAACTCGCCGACTGGAGCGGCCAAGGCGCCCGGGTGCCGTGTTGGCCACTCCCGTCGCCGTGTCGGCCGTTCCGGCTGCCGTGCCGCCGGTTCCGCAAGCAGCCCGACGAAACGCAAATCCCCAGCCCCACACACACCTACCCCCACCGCTCCCTGGGGGGACGTCCCACGCCCAGCGTACCGGCACCCACGGACAAAACCGGTTTCGTGCGGCCGATTCCGCCGAGTTGTCCACATGTGGTTCACCCTGGGGACAACCGGCCTGAGGCCCACGGATCCGCGCCACCGACAGCGTTTCGGGGCGGCGGAAACGAGCGGCCCAAGCCGAGACCCACGTCACACGATCGGGGCAGTGACGATTCCCCATCCCCGGTGTCCTTACCTACGAACCAGGCGGAAAGCCTTGTTCCCCAGGACATTCCCAGGACACCCGAGGAGGACCCATGACCGCGACCGCCGAGAAGACCGTGGTGACCACCGCGAACGACGCCACCAGCGCGCTCGTCTCGAAGCAGGGCACCACCACCATCGCCGACACCGTCGTGCAGAAGATCGCCGGGCTCGCCGCCCGTGACGTCAACGGTGTGCACGAACTCGGCGGTGGCGGGGCCGCTCGCGCTCTGAGCGCCCTGCGCGACCGCATCCCCGGCGCGTCCTCCAGCGTCGGCCAGGGGGTTTCGGTCGAGGTCGGCGAGAAGCAGGCCGCCGTCGATCTGCAGCTCGTCGTCGAGTACGGCGTCGCCATCGCGGATCTCGCGCGGTCGGTGCGGCGCAACGTGATCACCGCGATCGAGCAGATGACCGGGCTGCAGGTCGTCGAGGTCAACATCAACGTCAACGACGTCCACATCCCGGGTGACGACGACGCGCCCGTCACCAGCGACCGGGTGCTGTGACCGTGAACGGCACCCTGATCGGCCTGCTCTTCGGCCTGGCGCTGGGGTTCGCGGCCGCCTTCGGCGGGTTCGGCGCTTTTGTCGCCGTGCTCGTGCTGGGCGGCCTCGGCCTCCTCGCCGGCCGTTGGGCCGACGGCGAGCTCGACCTGTCCGCCCTCGTCGGGGCCGCCCGGGATCGGAGGTAACCCCATGTCCACGGTCACCGCGCGGCACCGCCGCGACGACGTCGAGACGGTCGAAGAAGAAGAGCGCGGCGAGACGACCGTCGAGCCGCGGGCGGTCGGGCGCATCGCCGCCCGGGCCGCGCGTGAGGTCGACGGCGTCGCCGCCGACGTCACCGCCAAGGCCACAGTGGACGGTGAAGTGACCACTGTGGACATCCGGTTGCCCGTGGTCTACCCGGCGCCCGTCACCGGCACCGCCGACCGGGTCCGGGCCCACCTGCTCGGCCGCACCACCGAACTGACCGGCCTGCGCACCCAGCGCGTCGACATCACGATCGCGCTGCCGCCGGTCGAGCAGCCGAAGCGGCGGGTCCGATGAGGCGGCCACGGCGGAGCGTGCCGGCGATGCTCACCGCGCTCGTCCTGCTCGCCGCCTGCGCGTTCGTCGTGACGGCGCTCGTGCAGCGGCTGCTGGGCGTGCCACCGGTGCTGTCCTACGACGCGGTCGCCGCCCGCGTCCACGACACCTCCTGGAACGAACTGCCCGTGCTCGTCGGGGGCGGGGCCGCGGTTCTCGTGGGGTTCGTGCTGCTGGCGGCGGCGCTGCTGCGCGGCCGCCCGGTCGTCCTGCCGCTGGCGCCGGAGCCGGGTTTCGACACCGGCACCACGCGCCACGGCCTGCGGACGTCGCTGCGGGCGACCGCCGCGCACGTCGACGGCGTCTCGGCGGCCGCGCTCAAGCTGCGTCGCCGCACCGTGCGGGTGACGGTGAAGACCCAGCGGACGCGCACCGACGGGCTCGCCGACGCCGTCCGCTCCGCGCTCGAAACGCGGCTCGGCCAGGTCGATCTGGCCACGCCGCCGCGGGTCCGCGTCCGCGTGCGAGGTGCGCGATGAACCGGCCCGCCGCGCTCAACCGCACCCTGCTCGCCCTGATCGGGCTGGTGCTGCTCGCCGCCGGCGGGTTCGCGCTGGCCACCCACTTCGGGCGGCTGCACGTCCTCGACCCGGCGTCTTCGCTGGTCCCCGGCTCGACGGCGCCGCCGACCTGGGTGTTCTACGCGGCGATCGCGGTCGCCGTGGTGCTGGGGCTGTTGTGCCTGCGCTGGCTGACGGCCCAGGCGTTCCGGCGGCCGAAGACCGTCGCCTGGCGGACCGAGGAGGCCGAGGGCGCGACCACGCTGGACTCGTCGACGGCCGCCGCGCCGGTCGCGGCCGACGTCGAGGGCTACGACGGCGTCCGGTCGGCGTCGGCCTGGCTCACCGGGCCGCGCGAGGCGCCGGCACTGTTCCTGATCGTCACGACCGACGCCGAGGCCGACGCGGGGGCGATCCGCGCCCGGATCACCGAGCACGCCGTCCCGCGGTTGCGCCAGGCCTTGGAGGTCGACGCCCTGCCGGTGCGGCTCGAAGTTCGGCTGACGGCGAAATCGGGCGCTCGCGCCCGGTGAAGCGGTGGCCGCCGGGGTTACCGTCGACGGATGGACGAGCAGCCGTCGACGCCCGGTGAGCCGCACCGCCCGAACGACCCGAACCGGAAGAAACCGGACGGCGCACCCGATCAGTACCCGCACGAGGAACCGACGAAGTACCCGGCAAAACGTCCTCCCGAATTTCCACCCGGTGTGACGCCTCCGTCACCACCCAGGTGAAGAAGTTGCTCCGGTGGGTTGAACATCACACCGCTGGGCATTCTTCGAGCAGGCCGATTCCGATCAGCGGAGTAAAGTCCCTGGTAGGGGGATCGGGGTAAGGGGGTGGGCGGTGGCGAAGTTCCTGGCCGACGTGACCGTTGCGGTGCACATCCTCGCTCTGCTGCTGATCGGCCTCGGCGGCTTCCTCGCCTGGCGCTGGCCCAAGCTGATCTTCGTGCACATGTTCGCGGCGTTCTGGGGCATCCTCGTGAACGTCACGCCGGTGCCGTGCCCGCTGACCGCGCTGGAGAACTTCTTCCGGAACCAGGAAGGCCTCGGCGACCTGCCCGGCGGGTTCAACGCGTACTACCTCTACGACACGGTGTTCCCGCGGTCGTGGCTGCCGGCGATCGGCATCATCGCGGTCGTGCTGGTGATCTACTCGTACGTCGGCGTCTACCACCGGTGGCGCCACCGCGACCACCACGAGGACGCCCGCGCGCACGCCGTCCACCTGGGTTAGGCGACAATCGACGCCGTGAGCACACCCCACGACGTCGGGCCCACCGAGTGGGTGAGCCGCGAAGAGGTCGGCGTCGGCCCTTGGCCGGGTGACTGGCCCTCGGATGACCGCTACGACCCGGACCTCCTGCGTGACGGCGACCGCCGCAACGTCGTCGACAAGTACCGCTACTGGCGCCGCGAGGCGATCGTGTCCGATGTGGACGCCCGCCGCCACCCGTTCCACGTGGCCATCGAGAACTTCCAGCACGACCACAACATCGGCACGGTGGTCCGGACGGCCAACGCGTTCGCCGCGGCCGAGGTGCACATCGTCGGCCGCCGCCGCTGGAACCGCCGGGGTGCCATGGTCACCGACCGCTACCAGCACCTCCGCCACCACGACGACGTCGCCGGTCTGCTCACCTTCGCGGCCGAGCAGGGCCTCGCGGTCGTGGCGGTCGACAACACGCCGGGGTCCCAGCCGGTCGAGACGGCGGACATCCCGCGCGAGTGCGTGCTGCTGTTCGGCCAAGAGGGGCCGGGCCTGTCGGAGGCCGCCCAGGCCACGGCGGCGCTGGTGGTGTCGATCGCCCAGTTCGGCACGACGCGCTCGATCAACGCCGGCGTCGCGGCGGGCATCGTGATGCACGCCTGGGTCCGGCAGCACGCGGACCTGTCCCAGGCCTGGTGATCAGGCCGGCGCGACCTCGACCGGGATGCCGTTCAGCACCGAGGTTCCCGACGGCACGTCCAGCAGCGTCTCGTCGGCGACCAGGTTCGAGTTGACGCCCGGGTTCGCGCTCGCCACCCGCGTGCGCGAACCGGCCACGTCGTGCCCCCAGCCGTGGGGGATGCTGATCACGCCCTCGCGGACCTCGTCCGTCACCTCCACCGGGACCTCCAGTTTCCCGGCGCGCGACGTCACCGACGCGAGGCCGCCGTCGGTCAGGCCGAGGCGGGTCGCGTCGCTCGGGTGGACCTGGACCGTGCAGCGGTTCCCGCCGCGGACCAGCGGCGCGAGGTTGTGCATCCACGAGTTGTTCGAGCTCAGGTGCCGCCGGCCGATCAGCACCAAGCCGTCGTCCAGGGGGCGGGCCAGCTCGTCGCGCAGCCGCGGGACGTCCGCGACGATCGGTTCCGGCGCCAGCTCGATCCGCCCGGACGCCGTGCACAGCACCTCCGGGATCCGCGGCTTCAGCGCGCCGAAGTCGATACCGTGCGGCGCGGCTTCGAGGTCGGCCAGCGTGACGTCGTACGGGCCGCTGCGCAGCATCAGGTCCACAAGCCGCGCGGGCCCGGTCCGGTCGCCGGTCAGCTCCAGCTTGTTCCGCCGCGCAGTTTCGGCGGCGACGAAGTCGTCCAGCGCGGCGACGTCCGCCTCGGGCCCCTGACCGGTGACGATGCCGGTGAGACGCAGCATGGTCTCCCACTCCTGCGGGAGCTTCGACGGCAGCGTCGGCGGCGTCCAGTTCGCGATGTTGCGCACCGAAAGCTGGTAGAACGCCAAGTCGAAGTGCGGCCGCTCGAGCGGTGACGGCCCGGGCAGGATGACGTCGGCCTGGCGGGACGTCTCGTTGAGGTAGACGTCGACCGAGATCATGAAGTCGAGGCCGTCGATGGCCGCGGCCAAGCGGCCCGCGTTCGGCGTGCTCAGGCACGGGTTGCCGCTGACCGTGATCAGCGCGCGGACCTGGCCCTCGCCCGGGGTTTCGATCTCGTCGGCCAGCGTCGCGACCGGCAGCTCGCCGACGACCTCGGGGTAGCCGCGCACCCGGCTGTGCCAGCGGCCGACGGCGAACGGGCGCCGGTTCCCGGTCGGCGTGCACGCGGCCAGCGGGAACATCGCGCCGCCGGGCTCGTCGAGGTTGCCGGTGAGCACGTTGAGGACGTCGACCAGCCAGCTCGCGATCGTGCCGAACGTCTGGGTGGTGGTGCCGATCCGGCCGTAGACCACGGCGTTCTCGGCGTCGGCCAGGTCCAGGGCCATCCGGCGGATCTCGGCGGCGCCGATGCCGACGCGCGGCGCGACGGCCTCGGGGGTGAACGGCAGCGCCAGCGTGCGGACGTCGTCGAGGCCGTTGACGTGCTCCGCCAGCCGGCCCAGCTGGACGCGCTCTTCCGTGACCAGGACGTTGACCAGCGCGAACAGCAGCAGCGCGTCGGTGCCGGGGCGGATGGCGTGGTGCTCGTCGGCGAACTGCGCGGTGCGCGTGCGGCGCGGGTCGACGACGACGATCTTGCCGCCGCGCTCGCGGATCCCGCGCAGCCGCCCGCGCATGTCGGGCGCGGTCATCAGGCTGCCGTTGGACACCAGCGGGTTCGCGCCGAGGATGAGCAGGTGCCGCGTGCGGTCGACGTCGGGCACCGGGATGGCGAGCGGGTCGCCGAACATGGTGCCGGACGAGTAGTGCTTCGGCATCTGGTCGACCGACGTCGCGCTGTAGAAGTTCTTGGTGCCCAACGCTTTGTAGAGCACGCGGCTGTAGAGCGTCAGCGCGATGTTGTGCACGCCGGGGTTACCCGCGTAGACGGCGACGGCGTTGCGGCCGTACCGCTCGATGATCGGCGGGAGCCGCCGGTCGATCTCGTCGTAGGCCTCCTGCCAGCTGACCTCGACGAACTCGCCGTCGCGCTTGAGCAGCGGCGCGGTCAGCCGGTCGGGATCGTGGTGCAGCGCGCCGAGCGACGCGCCCTTCGGGCAGAGGTAGCCCTTCGAGAAGACGTCCTGCTGATCGCCGGTGACGCGGGTGACCTGCTGGTTCTCATCCAGCGTCACCTCGAGGCCGCAGGTCGCTTCGCACAGCGGGCAGGTGACGTGTGCCGTGGTCATGAGTACCTCGCAGGCCGTCGGGTCCTTCAACATACCGAGCGGTATGTCAGTGGGCAAGGCAGGATTGCCCGCATGGACGTCTCGGCCGCCGAACGCGCGGTGACCTCGCGGCACCTGCGCCGGGTGTGGGGGCTGCCCGGCACGGTCCTCGGCCGCAGCGGCTGGCCGGCGACGGCGGGGCAGCGGCTGCACTGGCACTGGAACTACTGGTGGCAGGCGCACCTGCTGGACACGCTGATCGACGCCCAGCTGCGCGAGCCTTCGGCTGCTCGGCTCGCCCTGATCCGTTCGTTCGTCCGCTCGGTCCGGCTGCGCAACTTCGGCCGCTGGACGAACGACTTCTACGACGACATCGCGTGGCTCGGCCTTGCGCTGCAACGGGTTCAGCCCCTGGGCATCGACGTCGGCCCGGCACTGGCGGCGATCGACACGCAGCTCCTGTCGGGCTGGACGGAGGCGGCGGGCGGCGGCATCTGGTGGCGCGTCGGCGACGAGTTCAAGAACGCCCCGGCCAACGGCCCGGCGGCGATCTTCCACGCCCGCTCCGGCAACCGCACGCGCGCCCGCGAGATGACGGACTGGCTGTCGTCGACCCTGGTGGACCCGTCGACGGGCCTAGTCTGGGACGGCATCCGGACGGACACGGGCGAGCTGGTGAAGCACATTTACACGTACTGCCAAGGGGTCTACCTCGGCGCGTGCCTGGAACTGTCCTTAATGGACGAAGCGGCGCGGACGGTCCGGGCGGTGGCCGAGCATTGCGCGCCAGGCGGCGTGATCCGCGGCCAAAGCGGCGGCGACGGCGGTTTGTTCGCGGCGATCCTGGCCCGCTACCTGGCTTTGGCGGCGCGGTCCCTGCCCGGCCCCGAGGCTTCGGTGGCCCGCTCGCTGGTGCTCACGTCGGCCGAGGCGTGCTGGTCCGGCGCGTCGGAAGGGCCGGTGTTCAGCGCGTTCTGGGACCGCCCGGCACTCTCGCCGCTGCCGAAAGACGCCCCGGAGCGCGACATGTCGGTCCAGGTGGGCGGCTGGATGCTGCTCGAAGCGGCGGCGACGCTGTCACATTGAAACCATGCAGTGCCGTCGGTACCTAGTCCAACTTGCTGAAGGCGGATTCAGGGGAAAATTTCAAAGCATTCTTCTTGTAGCGATTCAGTAGCATCGAGTTCAGTTCTCCGTCGAGCATATTGGCGATTTGGCTCACGTGCATGAGCAGGTCGGCCAAGATGGGACTCAGATCCTCTTTCATTGTGGGGACATCCACGGCTTCGCCCCGGTGGAACCGGTGGTCCAGCGGTTCTATCGCTTTCGCCAGCTTTCCCAGGGAGACGGACAAGTGGAGGTGAATATGCCTGATCTTCTCGAATTCGGGTTGTTCGATGTCCCACATGTCATCGTCGTAACTGCGCTGTAGGACCTGAAGGGCGTGGAGGCCAGCGGACAGATCAGCCAGCTGGCGGCTCATTTCGACCATACTTACCACCCCACGGGAAGACGAAGTCGCCGGATATGACTTCTTCGTAGTAGTTGACATCTGCGGCGCAGTCCGGGTGTACGACCAGGGCTGCTCTTCGTACTTCGTATTTCATTCCTTCGAGAAAGCTGGCCACCTGCTTCTGGGCTCGTCCCCCTATCGCTCGATCATCGAAGATCAGACCCTTTGATCCCGGCGGGAAATGCCTGATGATATTGGGCAAGAAGATGTCCCACCTGGTTGTCTCCTGGTGGATCCATTCGGATTTCTCTGCGACCTCCTGGAAGGCGACGCAACTGTCGCTGCGCTTGGGGCGCTTCGGAAATGTGACCGCAGTGAGCAGTGGGGGATCGTCGCTCGAATGGGCCAGGCAGTAGGCGGGTGCGAAATTTCCCGGTCCCGACATGGCGATGATGAAGTCGGGACGATAGTCTCGTTCAATTCTGCGGTGTAGCCGCATTAGCTTGGGAGTCAGTGAATCCCAAGTGAAATTGATGACGGGTTCACCTGTCGGGTGTGATTCGCCGCAGGCCAGCCGCAGGTCTGCAAGGTAGATTTCAAGGTCCTCGTACTCGGCCCCATAGCTGAGTACATTGTACTTGAACTGCCGGTAGCGACGTTCCGTCAGTTCCTTTTCTTTGGATCGGACGAGGGCCACGGGCGCAAGGCCCGAATCCTTGAGAGAGGTGGAGAGCCAGGTGCCCAACGATGAGAAGTTCGGATCGTTCAGGCCTGCGCCGAATCCGACGAAGATGATGGATTTGACAGAAAGCAAGGATCTCAGTAGGGCCTGGGAGCCGAGGTCGCCAATAACCTGGGCGTAGCTTTCGTACCCGAACACGACGGATTCCGGTCTGCGCCAATGACCGTGGAGGTGAATGACGCTCTTGCCGGGGTTTTGGATCTCGTCCTGGATTTCGGGAACGTTCTCCCAGGTGACGGTCTCTCGTCCCGTAACCGCCTCGATCAGGCCGTCGTAGTTGGTGGTGAGTATGGGAACGTTGAACTCTCCCAAGATCTGCAGAAGGCCGGGATTCGACGCTGTCAATGATCCGACCGTGTCCTTGAGCCACTTTGCGTAGTGGTTCCCGGGGTAAGCCTTCAGCGTGCGGGTGATCTCCTCTGCCAGGGAGAGTTTGTCCGCCTGGTCATCCGACTTGATCTCTGCGTGCCGAGCAGTTTCCCAGGTTTCCCCGAGCGCATCGTTGAGGTCCAGGCAGCGAGAAATACCCGATTCCAGTAAGCTGTTCCACGAACTGTATTCCGCGCCTCCGGTTGCCGTGATGCTGCTGCCGGCGCCCACGATGATGACCGCACTGTTTGATCGCAGCGCTTCGATCAGTTCACTTCTCAGGTAGTTGCTCAACTGTGCTCCGCGGATTTCAGTTGTGCTCTTGGCCGGCGTCGGTTTTGTGGCAGATCGGGTGGTTGCGGATGCTACTCGCACTCGAATATGATCTTTGCGCGGGTGGCTTCGGTGACCTGCGGCAGTATCGAACAGTAGTACGTAAATCAAGAACATTTCTTGTTTCGACTACGATGTCACCAGACGTCGCCGGCCCGCCAGTCGGCGGTTAGCTCCCCGTCCAGATTCAGCGGTACCCGGCCCGGGAACACGTAGACGGCGCCGTCGTCGTCCTCGGTGCGCTGGATTCCCGACGGTGTCAGGGAGAACGTCGGCCCGCGCCACTGCTGCCAGCCGCGGGCCTCGTACAGCGGCCTGCCAGCCGTGGACGCGCTCAGCGCGCCCACCTCGTACCCACCCAGCAGCGCTTCCATTTCGGCCATCAGCGCACTCGCGACTCCCCGCCGCCGGTGCCCGGGATGAACGGCGACGCCCTCGACGTATCCCGTGTTCAGCACGCGGTCGCCGTGCAGGAGCCGTCGCTGCACGAGCGACGCGTGACCGACCAGCTCAGCGCCGTCGAAGGTCAGCGCGTGCATGCCGCCCAGCGTGTTCTCCCAGCCGGCGAGGTCGAAGTCCTTGAACGCACCTTCGAGTAGGGCGCGCGCCGCGGACAACTCGCCGGCGGACAGCTGGGCGGTGTGCGCCAGCCTCAGCAGCCGCAGGACGCGCCGTGCAGGAACCTCGGGGTCAGCAGCACCGACTCCGGTGGCCGGTCCGGGTCGGCCATCCGGGACAGCAGCAGTTGCACCGCCCGGCGGCCGATATCGGCGATCGGCTGGACCAGTGTCGTCACCGCCGGGCTCACCCGGCGGGCCCAGTCCATGTCGCCGTAGCCGACCACGGCCAGCTCCGAGCCGATGCGGATGCCGCGGCGGTGGGCCTCGTACTGGACGCCCACCAGCATCGCCTCGTCCGCCACCACCAGCGCCGTCGGGGACGGCCAGCCGTCCAGGAGCTTGGCCGTCGCGCGGGCCGCTCCGCCCGACGTCGACAGGCCACTCTCCACCAGTTCGCGGTTCCAGCGCAGGCCCGACTGCTCCAGGCCGAGGCGATACCCCCGGACGCGCTCGCGGCTAACGTCCTGGCCGTCGTCGCCCGAGATCAGGCCGATCTTGCGGTGGCGGCGCTCGATCAGGTGCTTCACCAGGGTGCTCATCGAGTGGACGCTCTCGGTGCCCACCTGGTCGACGTCGTTGCGCGCGGCGACGCGGTCCATCAGCACCGTCGGCACGCCCATCCGGACCAGGCCGTTGACCACCGCTTCGTCGCCCGGCGTGGGAACCAGCAGCACGCCGTCCACGAGGTCCGCTCGCAGCGCGCGGACGACCGCGGCCTCTTCGCTGACGCTGTCGCCGGTGTCGGCCAGGGTGACGTCGCAGCCGGCCTGCGCGGCGGCGGCCCTGATCGAGCGCAGCAGCTCACCTGAATAGGGGTGCGCTTGCGCACCCATCGCGACGCCGATCCGGTAGGTGACCGGGGGGTCCCAGAACCGGAGCTCCGGCGAAAGTGCCGTCATAAGCCCTCGCAGACGCTCAGCCGAAAGGTATCCGCTGAGCGGCCGGGCAGCGGCCTTAACACCCGAGAATCACTGATGTGAGTGAACCGCGGGGCAGCCGCACGACTCTCGGTGACGCAGGGTTGGCGGTAGGCGCACGGTTTCGGCCTTGCGGGCCGGGTCGTTGATCCGCGCCAGCAGCAGCCGCACCGCCTGCCGGCCGATCTCCTCGATCGGCTGCGCCATCGTCGTCAGCGGCGGGTCCACCAGGTCGGCCCACTCGACGTCGTCGTAGACGACCACCGGCAGGTCCTGCCCGATCTTGAGCCCGCGCCGCCGCGCTTCGTGCAGCACCCCGACCATCATGCTGTCGTTGCCGACCACCAGCGCGGTCGGCGGTTCGGGCAGGGCCAGCAGCTGGCTGACGGCCAGCGCGCCGCCCTCGTGCGACGAGTTTCCGCAGGCCACGAGGTCGGCCGACCACGTCAGTCCGGAGCGGCCGAGCCCCAGCCGGTAGCCCAGCACGCGCTCCTCGCTGGTCGAGAGGCCGGGCGCGCCGCTGATCATCCCGATCCGCCGGTGCCCGAGCGTGGCCAGGTGCGCGGTCAGCGCCGACGTCGCCTGGATGTTCTCCGTACCCACCTGGTCGACGTCGACGCGGGTGGTCAGCCGGTCGATCAGCACCGTCGGGACGTCGAGGGAGACCAGCTCGCCGATCACCGAGCCGTCGCCCGGCGCCGGCGTGATGAGGAGGCCGTCGACGCGACGGGAGCGCAACGTCCGAACCGTGTCACGCTCCGTGTTCACCGTGTCGTGGGTGTCGGCCAGCAGCACGGTGTACCCGTGCGTGGACGCCTCCCGCTCGATCGCCTGCATCAGCGTCGCGAAGTACGGGTTCGCGACGAGCGAGATCGCCATCCCGATCGAGCGGGTGCCGCCGGTGACCAGCGAGCGCGCGATGGCGTCGCCGGTGTAGCCGGTCGTCTCGATCGCCCGCAGCACCGCCGCCTTGGTGTCCTCGGCGACCGCGCGCGTTCCGTTCACCACGTGCGAAACGGTCGTGATCGAGACGCCGGCGAGCTCGGCGATGTCCCGCTGGGTCGGCCGCGATGATCTCGGCTGGGGCATACCAATCCTTACGTGGGGGTAACTCGGCAAGCGTTTGCGCAAACGCTTGCGTCCGGAGCCTGAGTCTGTCTACCTTCCCGACCATCGGCAAGCTTCGACCTATAAAGGGTGGGAACCCATGAGACAGCGAAGTCTCACAGCACTCGCGCTGGCCGCCGTCCTCGCCACGACGACCGGGTGCACCGTGGAACGCCACTGGGGCGGCAACACGAACACCGGTGGCAGTGGAAAGGCGAAGGTCGGCCTGGTCACCAAGACCGACACCAACCCGTACTTCGTGGCGTTGCGCGAATCCGCGAAAGCCACCGCACAGGCCAACGGCGCCGATTTCAGCGCCCTCGCCGGTCAGTTCGACGGCGACAACGACGGCCAGGTCCGCGCCATCGAGAACCTCGTGCAGCAGGGCGCGAACACCATCCTCATCACGCCCAGCTCGTCGACCGGCGTGCTGAAGGCGATCAAGGACGCCCGCGACGCCGGGATCCTGGTCATCGCGCTCGACACCGCGACCGAACCGCCGGACGCCGTCGACGCCACCTTCGCCACCGACAACTTCGCGGCCGGCCAGCAGCAGGGCGCGTACGTCAAAGCCTCGCTCAAGGGCACCCCGCCCAAGCTGCTGATGGTCGACGGCACGGCCGGCAGCTCGGTCGACACCCAGCGCCACGGCGGCTTCCTCAAGGGCATCGGGCTGACCGACGGCTCGCCCGAGATCAAGGGGCACACCGCGGCCAACGGCGACCAGAGCCTCGCCCAGCAGGGCATGGAGAACCTGCTGCAGCGCACCACGGACATCAACGCCGTGTACTCGATGAACGAGCCGATGGGCCGCGGCGCGAACGCGGCGCTGAAGGCCCGCGGGCTCACGAACCAGATCGTCATGGGTTCGATCGACGGCGGCTGCGAAGGCGTCCAGAACGTCAAGGACGGTCTCTACGCCGCGACCGTCATGCAGTTCCCCAAGAAGATGGCCGAGCAGGGTGTGCTCGCCGCCGTCGAGTACGCGAAGACCGGCAAGAAGCCCACCGGCTTCGTCAACACCGGGTCCGCCGTGATCACCGACAAGCCGCTGCCCGGCGTCGAAAGCCACGACACCGCGTGGGGCCTGCAGAACTGCTGGGGAGGCGCGCAGTGACATCTACAAACGCGACCACGGCAACCGTCGCCAGTCCGTCCACAAAGGAACGTGAGTCGCTCGGCGAGTTCCTCCTCCGCGCCCCCGCGGTCGGCCCGGCGCTCGCCCTGATCGTCGCGATCGTGGTGTTCTCGCTGTCCACGGACACCTTCTTCGACCTCGACAACCTCTCCACCGTCGTCCAGCAGTCGCTGGTCGTCGGGACGCTCGCGCTGGGCCAGACGCTCGTCATCCTCATCGCGGGCATCGACCTGTCCAACGCGTCGTCGATGGTCGTCGCGACGCTGATCATGGCGAAGCTCGCCGCGGCCGGCACCAACGGCTTCGTCGCGCTGCTGGCCGGCGTCGTGCTGACGATCATCGTCGGCATCTTCATCGGCTCGCTCGCCACGCGGATCAAGCTCCCGGCGTTCATCATCACGCTCGGCACGTTCACCATGCTCACCGCGGTGTCCAAGCTGATCGCCGGCGGCCAGGCCGTGCCGGTGACCGACGGGCTGCTGCAGTGGCTCGGCACCAAGCGCTACCTCTTCGGCGGCATCCCGATCACCTACGGCATGACGCTGGCGCTGCTGATGTACCTCGGGATCTGGTACGCGCTGACGAAAACCGCGTGGGGCAAGCACGTCTACGCGGTCGGCAACGCGCCGGAGTCCGCGCGGCTGTCCGGCATCAAGGTCAACCGCACGGTCCTGTCGGTGTACATCGTGGCGGGCCTCGCCTTCGGCCTCGCCGCGTGGCAGGCGCTCGGCCGGACGCCGAACGCCGACCCGAACCAGTTCCAGCTCGGCAACCTCGACTCGATCACCGCCGTCGTCCTCGGCGGGACGAGCCTGTTCGGCGGTCGCGGCTCGGTGCTGGGCACGTTGATGGGCGCGCTGGTCGTGGCGGTGCTGCGGTCCGGGCTGACGCAGATGAACGTCGACGGCAACTACCAGGACCTCGCCACCGGGGCCCTGCTCATCGCCGCCGTCGTGGTGGACCGGATCGCGAGGAGGCAGCAGTCATGACCGAACCGATCCTGCAGGCCCGTGGCCTGGTGAAACGCTACGGCCGGGTGACCGCCATCGACGGCGCCGACTTCGACCTGCTGCCCGGCGAGGTGCTCGCCGTCGTCGGCGACAACGGCGCCGGGAAGTCGTCGCTCATCAAAACCCTGTCCGGGGCCGTGATCCCGGACGAGGGTGAGATCAAAGTGGACGGTGAGACCGTCCACTTCAAATCCCCTTTGGACGCCCGGCAGTACGGGATCGAGACGGTGTACCAGGATCTCGCCGTCGCGCCCGCGCTGGACATCGCGTCGAACATGTTCCTCGGCCGCGAGAAACGCATCGGCGGCGCGTTCGGGCTGTTCCGCAAGCTCGACACCGCCACCATGCGGTCCGAGGCGCAGCGGATCCTCGACGAGCTGGGCATCAACATCAAGTCGATCACCCAGCTCGTGGAGACGCTCTCCGGCGGCCAGCGCCAAGGGGTCGCCGTCGCGCGCGCGGCGGCGTTCGGCACCAAGGCCGTGATCATGGACGAGCCCACCGCCGCGCTCGGCGTCGCCGAGTCCGGCAAGGTGCTCGACCTGATCGGCCGGATCCGCGACCGCGGCCTGCCGGTGGTGCTGATCAGCCACAACATGCCGCACGTGTTCGACATCGCCGACCGCATCCACGTGCACCGCCTCGGCAAGCGCGTCGCGGTCGTCTCGCCGAAGACGCACTCGATGAACCAGGTCGTCGGCCTGCTCACGGGGGCGTTGCGGCTCAACGAGAACGGCGAGATCGAAGAGGCGGCTGCCGCGACCCACGTGGCCGGCTTGAAATGAGGGTGCTGCTGGCGGGGTTGTGCACCGTGGACGTCGTCCAGCGCGTCACCGAACTCCCGGCTCCGGGCGAGAAGGTGCAGTCGCTGCAGGTGGACGTCGCGGCCGGGGGGCCCGCGACGAACGCCGCGGTGACGGCCGCCGCGCTCGGGGCCGAGGCGACGCTGCTGACGGTCCTCGGCGCACACCCGCTGGCGGCGCTCGCCCGCGCCGACCTCGAAACCCACGGCGTCGAGGTCGTCGACCTGGCCCCCTCCCGATCCGACCCACCGCCCGTCAGCGCGGTCGCCGTCCGAGACCGCGACGGCGAGCGCACAGTCGTCTCCCGCAACGCCGAAGACCGCACTTTCCTAGGGAAAGATCGGTTTTTTGGTGCTGCTGAGGTTGGTGGGGCTGATGTGGTGCTGTTGGACGGGCATCTTCCGGAACTCGCGCTGGACGTCGCGAAGGCGGCCAGGGCCGCGGGCGTGCCGGTCGTGCTCGACGCCGGGAGCTGGAAGCCTGTGCTCGACGAACTGCTGCCGCTGGTCGACGTCGCCGCCTGCTCCGCGCACTTCCGGGCGCCCGAACCCGGCCTCCACCAGCGGGGCGTGCCGACCGTCATCACCACGTCCGGCCCTGGTCCGGTGCGGTGGACGACCGCGGACGGGCGTTCGGGAGAGGTGCCCGTGCTGGCCGTCGAAGCGCGGGACACACTAGGTGCGGGAGACGTCTGGCACGGCGCGCTCGCCGTCGCCGTGACGCGAGAACACACGGTGGCGGACCGGATCCGCTTTGCCAACGAGGTGGCCGCCGAACGGGTGCGGTTTGTGGGACCGCGGTCTTGGACGACCGCGATCGCAGGAAGGAACAGGACATGACGGCGTTCGACGACCTGCTCGCCCGGGCCGAGGGGCTGACCGTGCGCGGGCAGCGCAACGTGCTCGGCATCATCGGGGCGCCCGCGTCCGGCAAGACCACGCTGGCCTGGGCGCTGGCCAACGCGCTCGGTTCGCGCGCCGCCGTGGTCGGGATGGACGGCTTCCACCTGGCGCAGGTCGAGCTGCGCCGGCTCGGCCGCGCCGAGCGCAAGGGCGCGCCGGACACCTTCGACGCGGCCGGCTACTACCACCTGATCCGCCGCCTCGCCGAAGGCCGCGAGACGGTGTACGCGCCGGAGTTCCGCCGCGAGATCGAAGAGCCGATCGCGGGCGCGGTCGCCGTCGCCCCGGAGGTCCAGCTGGTCATCACGGAGGGCAACTACCTCCTGCTGCCGGACGACCCGTGGAGCGCCATCCGGCCGCTGCTCACCGAGGCCTGGTTCCTCGCGCCGGACGAGCCCGAACGCATCGAACGGCTGGTGTCGCGCCACCGCCGCTACGGCCGTTCGCTCGTCGAGGCGCGCCAGCGGGCCCTCGGCTCGGACCAGCGCAACGCCGACCTGATCACGCAGACGCGGGACCGCGCGGACCTCGTGCTGGAGAACCTCCCGCTGGTCAACTTCGCGCTGTGAGCGTCCTGATCGTCACGGGCGGCAGCCGGGGGATCGGTGCCGCCATCTGTGAGCTGGCCGCATCGCGGGGTTACGACGTCGTCGTCAACTTCTCGGGTGCTGCCGCGCCCGCGGAAGAGGTCGCGGAGCGCGTGCGGGCCCTCGGGCGGCGAGCGCTGGCGGTCCGCGCCGACGTCTCGGCCGAGAACGACGTGCGCGCGCTGTTCGACGCCGCCGCGTCGCTCGGCCCGGTCGACGCGCTGGTCAACAACGCCGCCACCACGGGAAACACCCCCGGCCGGCTCGACGAGTACGAGGTCGACGTCGTCCGGCGCACCCTGGACGTGAACGTCACCGGCGTCTTCCTCTGCTGCCGCGAGGCGGTCCGCCGGATGTCGACGCGGCACGGCGGCGCGGGCGGCGCGATCGTCAACATCTCCTCGACGGCCGCGCGCACCGGCTCGGCCGGGGAGTGGGTGCACTACGCCGCGTCGAAGGCCGCCGTCGACACCCTGACCTTCGGGCTCGCCCAGGAGGTCGCGGGCGAGGACGTCCGGGTCAACGCCGTCGCGCCCGGAATGATCCACACCGGGCTGCACGCGGCGGCCGGTCTGCCGGACCGGATGGCGAAGTACGCCCCGCTGATCCCGATGGGCCGCGCCGGCCAGCCGAGCGAGATCGCCGAAGCGGTGCTCTGGCTGCTGTCGCCGGCGGCGTCGTTCACCACCGGCGCGGTGCTGGCCGTCGGTGGCGGTCGGTGATCGTGCGCGTACGTTACGATACCTCGAAATAACGGTCGGTCACCAGCGTCCGCGTACTGGGACGGCCGGAGACGGCGAGATCACGATTGTCCCGGGAACTTGGTCACCGACGTTTTGCCAAGCGAACGCTGTGCAACTCTGGGGAGCCGCCACGCGAAAGGACGGCTTCGAAAGCCATGGCGAAACTCATGTCCGTGCACCACCTGGCGCTGACCGTGACCGACGTCGACCGCAGCGTGCCGTGGTACGCCCGGGTCCTGGACCTCGAGGAGGTCACCCGGCGCGAAGAGCCGGACACGGGACTGCGGAAGGTCGTGCTGCGCTCCGCCGGGGACGAGTTCTCCGTCGTGCTGGTGCAGCACGCCGACACCGGCCGACGCGGCTTCGACGAACGCCGGACCGGGCTGGACCACGTCGCGTTCAAGGTGGGTTCGGTGACCGAGCTGGTCGAGTGGGAGGACCGGCTCGCCGAGTTCGGCGTCTCCTACCTGCCGGCCGCGCCGTCGCGCACCTTCGAGGGATCCCGGGTGGTCGTGTTCCGCGACCCCGACGGCATCCAGCTGGAGATCTGGGCCGACCCGGAACTCTGAGTCAGGCGCGCGCGTCGTCCGTCTCATCGGCCTTTTCGACGGGACGGCGCATTTCCTGGCGGTAGCGCAGCACGCCGTACGCGGTCCCGAACACGAAGAACGCGACGCTGGCCCACAGCGCGGCCGTCTTCAGCCACGGCAGCACGTCCAGCAGGCCGGCGCCGTAGTAGCCGAGCAGCACGAGCGTCGGCACCCAGAGCAGCCCGCCGAGCGCCGTCGCCAGCATGAACCGGCGCGGGTCCATCCGGGCGGCCCCGGCGATGAGCGGCGCGAGCGTGCGGATCCACGGGATCCACCGCGCGGCGACGATCGCGAAGAAGCCCCGGCGGTCCAGGAACTCCTGCGCGCGCTCGAGGCTCTGCCGGTTGAGCACCCTGCCGTCGCGCCGTGCGATCAGCTTGGAGCCACCGGTGCGCCCGATGTAGTAACCGATCTGGTTGCCGAGCACGGCGACGATCAGCGCGGCGCCCGACAGCAGCCACGCGTTGAGGTCCGAGCCGTGCTGGGCCAGCACCACGCCGGCGCCGAACAGCAGTGAATCACCGGGCAGGAACAGCCCGATGATCAGCGCGCATTCGACGAGCACGAAGCTCAGCACGATCACCCAGACGAGCACGGGCCCGGCGGTGTCCAGCCAGCTCACGCCGACGCCCGCGGCCTCCACGCTCACGACGTTCACTCCCGAAGCCTACGTGCCCCAGGTGAACGCCCTGCGGCCAACGACCGAATCGGGCGGTCCGGAAGCCGCGCCCCGCACCAACCGTGAAGGCCCCCTCACCAGCGGTGAGGGGGCCTTCGACGAGGGTTTCTCAGAACTGCGGCAGTGACTCGCCCTGGACCGCTTCGATGTCCAGCTCGACCTTCACCGTCGTGCCGACCGCCGCGACGCCGGCGCGGACCATCGCGCTGTAGTTGATCGCGAAGTCGTTGCGGTGCAGCTGCGTCTCGGCGTGGAACGCGACGCGGACGCCGCCCCACGGGTCCGGGCCCCAGCCGCCGTAGGTCAGCTCCAGCTCGATCTCGCGACGCTCGCCGTGCAGCGTCAGGTCGCCGACCAGCGTCCACGAGTCCACGCCGCGCTGGCGCATCCCCCGGCTCGCGAACGTGATCACCGGGTGGACGTCGACGTCGAGGAAGTCCGGCGACCGCAGGTGGTCGTCGCGCATCCGGATGCCGGTGTCGATGCTCGCCGCCTTGATCTCGGCGTGCACCGACGACTGCTCGGCCGGACGGCCGATCTCGAGCCGGCCCGACACGTCCGGGAACCGCGCCTTGATGCTCGCGATGCCCAGGTGGCGGGCGGTCGCGACGACCGACGAGTGCATCGGGTCGATCGTCCACGCCCCGGCGGGCGGCAGGTCGATCGCCTCGGCGACCGGAGCCAGCACGACGTCGCCGAGCGAGCCGGAGCCGTCCGAGGCGATCTGCGCCATCCGGGCGACCGGGGTGTACCCGGCCGCCGTGACGACCGCGGTGTAGGTGCCCGGCGCGAGCGCGTCGGTGGCCACCTCGCCGCGGACGTCGGCCGCCTGCCGCGAGACCTGGCGCCCGGCCGGGTCCGTGACGGTGAGCACCGCGTGCTCCACCGCCCAGCCCTCGGCCGTGCGCAGGGTGGCGCGCAGTCCGGTCATGACCGGTCGACCAGCTCGTCGAGGGCCTGGTCGTAGCTCAGCCGGACGTCGTGGTCCGCTTCGCCGCCGGTCAGCTCCACCTGGCTGGTCGCCGGCGGGTAGCCGCTCGCGACCACGGTGTACGCGCCCGCGGGCAGGTCGCTGACCAGGTACCGGCCTTCGCCGTCGGTCCGGGCCACGGCGGCCACGTTGCCTTCGGGGTCGAGCACGGTGATCCGCGCGTCCGGGACGATCCGGTCGCCTTCGGTCCGCGCGGTGCCCGCGAGGAGCACCGAGCTGGCCAGCTCGACGTCGTGGCGCAGCACGCCGCTGTCCGGCACGGTGAGCGTCACCGCGACGGGCCGGTAGCCCGGGCCGCTGGCGACCAGGGTGTAGGCCCCGGCGCCGACGCCGATGAAGGCGTAGGTGCCGTCCGCGGTCGTGATGAACGCGCCGTTCACCTCGCCGCGGCTGTCGGTCAGGGTGACCGTGACGCTCGCCAGCGGCGAGCCGGTGGCGGCGGCCTTCACGGTGCCGGTCAGCTCGCCGGACCCGGTGAGCGTGACGTCGACCGTCGCCGGCCCGTTGCCGATCACGACGCTGGAGGCCTGCGGCTGGTGGCCGTGGGCCGACACGATCAGGACGTACGCGCCCGGGCCCTGGCTGGGCACCGAGTAGCTGCCGTCGGCCGATCCGGTGGCTCGCGCGACCTGGCGGCCGCGCTGGTCGATCAGGGTGAGCGCGGCGCCGGAGACGTGGCTGCCGTCCTGGCGGCGCACGTGCCCGATGACCGGCACGCCACCCGCGCCGACCGGGGTGTCGATTTCGGCGTCCGAGATCGAGTTCGTGATCGGCAGCGCGCCCGACACGGCCTGGTAGTCACCGTGCCCGTTGCTCAGCGCGTGCTTCCCGCCGCCCACGAGCGCCGGTTCGCGGTCGAGCGGGCGGACCGGCTCGACGATCTCGGTGGGCTCGTCGGCGAAGTCGTCGACCTCGTCGGCATCGGCGTCGAGGAACGCTTCGCCGCCTTCGACCGCCGCCGCGGCGGGGTTCATCCCGGCCAGCGGGATCTCCTTCATGAACAGCAGCACCACGGTGGCCAGCAGGGCCACCGCGCCCGCGACGTAGAACACCGTGGTGATCGACTCGGTGAAGCCGATCAGCACCGGGGTCTTGATCGCCTCGGGCAGGTCCTGGATGCCGCTGGTGTTCTCGGACAGGTTGGCGACCCCGGCACCCGCACCCGCCGGCAGCTTGCCGCCGAAGGCCTTGGTGATGTTCGGGCCCAGCGTGTTGAACAGGATCGTCAGGAAGATCGCGACACCGGCGGTACCACCGATCTGGCGGAAGAACGTCGCCGATGCGGTCGAGGCGCCCATGTCGCTGCGCGGGCCGGCGTTCTGTACCGCGATGACCAGCGTCTGCATGCACTGGCCGAGCCCGAGGCCGATGATGGCCGCGGCGACCAGCGGGTGCCACAGCGCCGAGTTGTACTCGACCTGCGCGAAGAAGAACGCGCCGACCGCGATCAGCAGGGTGCCGAGGATCGGGAAGATCTTGTAGTGCCCGGTCTTGGACGTGATCCGGCCGGAGACGATCGAGCTGGTCATGATGCCCGCCATCAGCGGCAGCATCAGCAACCCGGACTCGGTCGGCGTGTAGCCCTGCACGACCTGCATGAACTGCGGGATCATCGTGATCGCGCCGAACATCGCCACACCGACGATGACACCGCCGATGATGGCCACGGTGAACGTCGAGTTCTTGAACAGCCGCAGCGGGATCAGCGCGGCGTCCTTCATCAGCCGTTCGATCAGGATGAACGCGATCACGCCGACGCCGCCCACGACGTAGCAGAGGATCGCCTTGCCGTCGCCCCAGCCCCACTTCTGGCCCTGCTCGGCGACGATCAGGAACGGCACGACCGCGACGACGAGCGCCAGCGCGCCCCACCAGTCGATCTTCTGGTCGTGGCGCTCGTGCGGCACGTTCAGCACCTTCGCCACGACGAACAGCGCGATGATGCCGATCGGGACGTTGATCAGGAAGACCCAGCGCCAGCCGGAGATGCCGGCCAGGGTGTCGAAGCCGGCGAAGAAGCCGCCCAGCACCGGGCCCAGCACGGTCGAGAGACCGAACACGGCGAGGATGTAACCCTGGTACCGCGGGCGTTCCCGCGGCGGGACGACGTCACCGATGATGGTCATGGCCAGCGACATCAGACCGCCGGCGCCGAGGCCCTGGACCGCGCGGAACGAGGCCAGCTCGTACATCGACGTCGAGAAGCTCGAGGCCAGCGAACCGGCGACGAAGATCGTGATCGCGGCGAGGTAGAACGGCTTGCGGCCGTAGATGTCGGACAGCTTGCCGTAGATCGGCGTGACGATCGTCGAGGTGATCAGGTACGCCGTGGTGGCCCACGCCTGCAGGTCGAAGCCGTGCAGGTCGTTGGCGATCTTGACGATCGACGTGCCGACGATCGTCTGATCGAGCGCCGCCAGGAACATGCCGCACATCAGCCCGCTCAGGATCGTGACGATCTGGCGGTGGCTCAGCTGCGGCAAGCCCTTCGACGGCAATGGCAGATCGGGTTTTTCGACGGTGGTGCTCATGCAGTGGCCCCCTTGGCCGGTGCAGCGGTCGGCGCCTGCGCGTCCGCCAGCTGTGGAGAGTGTTTCTCGATACCTGTGTTGAGCCGGCCGAAGAGCCGGTTGAGGTTCTGGCGGTCCGTTTCCGACCAGTCCTCGAGCACTTCGGCCAGCCACTGATTGCGTTGCTTGCGGTTCTCTTCGAACACCCGGAGGCCCTCGGCTGTCGGCGCGAGCAGGCAGGCCCGCCCGTCCTCGGGGTCGGCCTGGCGCTCGACCAGGCCGTGCTGGACGAGCGAGCTCGACTGCCTGCTGATCGTCGAGATCTCGGCGTGCAGCGACTCGGCCAGCCGGCTGGTGCGCTGCGGGCCCTCGTGGATGAGGGTGAAGAGGATCGCGTAGGCCGCCCGCTCGATCCCGTCCGGCCCCTGCTTGGAGACCTGGGACTTCGCCTTGTTGATCAACCGGATGAAGCGCACGAGCTCATGGCCGAGCGAGTCGGCCAGATCCAGTTCGGCCCGTGGCCGGGCTGCGGCTGAGCTGTCGGGTGCCATGGTTGGTCCTCACGCGGCTTTGGTTGGCGGCTGCAACTAGTTGCCTCAGGCAAGGATGTGCCTTCACGGACGGTTCTGCAAGCGAGGACCGGCCCGATGTGTCACAACACACTTTAGTTGTCGTATGCAAGCAGATTCCCATGCCCCAGTTTGTCGCTTCTGTGCGGTTCGAGGGCGCTGAGCTGCGCTTATGGGTGACACCCGGCCGTGTGAGCGCGTCCTCCGGACTGCGGAACAACGACGGCGCCGAGGGGTTGGAAGGGGTATGACCGACGACACAGCGTTGAGGGAATTCATCACCGCGCGCCGCCACGGCGTCCTGGCCACCATCCGCCGCGACGGCCGGCCGCAGCTGTCCACCATCACCCACCTCTACAACCCGGAGACGGACACCGTCACCGCGTCCATCACCGAGACCCGGGCGAAGACGAAGAACATGCGCCGCGACCCGCGGGTCACCTACCACGTGGGCAGCGAGGACGGCTGGAGCTACGTGGTCGCCGAGGCCCGCGCGGAGCTGACGCAGCCGGCCGCCGCGCCCGACGACGCGACCGTGGAAGCGCTGGTCGACTACTACCGCCGCGCGGCGGGCGAGCACCCGAACTGGGCCGAGTACCGCGAGGCGATGGTCACCGACCAGCGCGTCCTGCTGACCCTGCACCTGGACAAGGTCTTCGGCGTGATCCGCTGACCCGGACGTGTCCTGAAGGGCACCCTCATGGCTTGTATGTCCCTGAAGGTGCCCTTCACGGCATTGCGCGAACCGGGCGGATTCGAAAGAAGATTTCCGCAGTGCGGACTACCCGGGCTTACCATGAAGTCATGAGCGACGAAGCTTTGGTCACCCGGCTCCGCGACCTGCTCGGCAAGAGCGCCGTGCTCACCGACTCCGACGTCACGGCGTCGTACTCGCGCGACATGATGCCGCTCGCGCCGTCGGGCACGCCGCTGGCCGTGGTGCTGCCCGAGAACACCGAGCAGG
This sequence comes from Amycolatopsis sp. WQ 127309, assembly GCF_023023025.1. Lineage (NCBI taxonomy): Bacteria > Bacillati > Actinomycetota > Actinomycetes > Pseudonocardiales > Pseudonocardiaceae > Amycolatopsis > Amycolatopsis sp. WQ 127309. The sequence continues at coordinate 2,398,356 of NZ_CP095481.1, read as the reverse complement.
TGCAGGCCGTCGTGAAGGCCTGCGCCGAGGCGAAGGTGCCGATCGTGCCGCGCGGGGCGGGGAGCGGCCTGTCCGGCGCCGCCAACGCCATCGAGGGCTGCGTGGTGCTCGCGCTGACCAAGCTCAACGAGATCGTCGAGATCGACGCGGGGAACCGGCTGGCCGTCGTCCAGCCCGGGGTCGTCAACCTGGACTTCCGCAACGCCGTCGAGAAGCACGGCCTCTTCTACCCGCCGGACCCGTCGAGCTACGACTGGTGCACCCTCGGCGGCAACCTCGCCACCAACGCCGGCGGCCTCTGCTGCGTGAAGTACGGCGTCACCACCGACTCCGTCCTCGGTCTCGAGGTCGTCCTGGCGGACGGCGAGATCCTCCGGACCGGGCGCCGGACCGTGAAGGGGGTCGCCGGGTACGACCTCGCGCGGCTGTTCGTCGGCAGCGAGGGCACGCTCGGCGTCATCACGCAGGCGACCGTGCAGCTCAAGCCGCTGCCGCAGGCGCCGGCGACGTTCGTCGCGGGCTTCAGCAGCACCGAAGCCGCCGGTGAGGCCGTCGCGCGCGTCGTCCGCGAAGGGCTCGTGCCGTCGCTGCTGGAGATCATGGACGCGTCCTCGATCAAGGCGTCCGAGGCCTACCTCAAGACCGACCTCGGCGCGGGTTCGGACTGCCGGGCCCTGCTGCTCGGCCAGTCCGACGCCGGCGGCGAGGTCGCCCGCCGCGAGCTGGCCAAGCTCGAGCAGATCTGCGTCGACTGCGGCGCCGACCTCGCCTACACCACCGAGGACCTCGAAGAGGGCCGGATGCTGCTGCAGGCCCGCCGGGTCGTGCTGACGGCCCTGGAGACCTACGGCCTCTGGCTCACCGACGACGTCTGCGTGCCGCGCACGCGCATCGCCGAGCTCATCCGCGGCTGCGAGAAGGTCAGCGAGGACGTCGGCCTGCGGATCGCCGTGGTCGGGCACGCCGGCGACGGCAACATGCACCCCACGATCGTCTACCGGCCCGACGACCCGGACGAGTTCGCCCGCGCCCAGCGCGCGTTCGACGAGATCCTCGAGATCGGGCTCTCGCTCGGCGGCACCGTGACCGGCGAACACGGCGTCGGCAAGATCAAGCGCGAGTGGCTGGAACGCGAGATCGGCCCGGTCGGGATGCGTGTCCACCGGGAGATCAAGCGGGCCCTCGACCCGGAGAACCTGTTCAACCCGGGCTCGATGTTCTCGATGACCTGATTCTCAGAACGGCGAAGGGCCCTCACCGCCGACCGGTGAGGGCCCTTCGCCGTCTGCGGAAAGAGTCAGTCCTTGATGCGCGGGATGCGCTGCGTGACCTCGGGGTCGGCCGACGTCATCGCGGCCGACGCCTTCTTCTCGCGCCGCGCCTTGAGGTACTCGAACAGGATCGGGACGACCGAGACCAGCACGATCAGCACGAAGATCGAGTCGACGTTGTTCCGGATGAAGCCGATGTTCCCGAGCAGCGACCCGAGGATCGTGATGCCCGCGGCCCACAGGATGCCGCCGATGACCGTGTACGTGAAGTAACGCTTCGGATCCATCCGGCCGATGCCGGCGATCCAGGTGATGAACGTCCGGACGAAGGGCACGAACCGGGCCAGCACGACCGCCTTGGGGCCGTGCTTCTCCAGGAACTCGTGCGTCTTGTCGATGTACTCGCGCTTGAAGAACTTCGAGTCCGGCCGGTTGAACAGCTTGGGCCCGGCGAAGTAGCCGAGGTAGTACCCGACGACGTTGCCGAGCAGCGCCGCGACCGTGACCAGCACACACACCAGCCACAGGGACGCGTCGAGGGTGCCGTTCGCGATGAACAGGCCGGCGGTGAACAGCAGGGAGTCACCGGGCAGCACCGGGAAGACGCTGCTCTCGATGAAGATGATCAGGCACAGCACCGCCAGGACCGGGGTCGTCAGGCCGCTCAGCAAGTGCTGCGGGTCCAGCCATGACGGCAGCAGCGACATCGTGTTGACCGTGCTCTGGGCGAGAATCACCTCAAAAACGGTACAGGGTCACCCTGAGTGCCTGATAAGACCCGTTCAGACCAGGGTGAGCAGGCCCACCACGGACCCCGCGGCGAGGCCCAGCAGGACCGCCAGCATCAGGATCCAGTACGCCGGGAGCTGCGCGCCGGACGACGCCGGCTGCCGGACGGTCTCCGGCTCCGGGCGCGGGGTGAACGTCGTGGGCGCGTCGACGTCGTCCAGCGCCGCGCGTTCCCGCTCGAGGGAGTCCGCGCTGGCGCCGGAAAGCAGCCCGTACGCCGAGGGCAGCTCGGCGGGGGTGGCCAGTGCGTCCGTGGGCACGGCGTCGGTACCCGGCTCGGAGTCCCGGGCCGGGGCGGGCGACACCTGCGGGGCGAAGACGGCTTGCGCGCGAAGGGCGTCCGCCAGCAGCTGCTCGGGGTCCTTCGGCTCGCTCATCCCGCCCGTCTCCTCGTGTTCGTTCAGGTGCTCAAGGTAGCCGTTCCCACCTCGGCGACCCATTGTCCCCGTCGCAGCACCTTGGCCGGCCGCAGGTCCGTGTCGAGCACGACGATGTCCGCGACCTTGCCCGGCGTGAGCGAGCCCGTGCGGTCGGCGATGCCGAGCAGCTCGGCGGGCCGCAGCGACGTCGCGTGCACGGCGTCGAGGATGCCGAGTTTCGCACCGTTGAGGAGGTTGCGGAAGGCGGTGTCCATCGTCAGGGTGCTGCCGGCCAGCGAGCCGTTGTCCGCGAGGGTGGCGACGCCGTCGTGCACGTCGACCTCGAGCCGGCCCAGCGTGTAGCGGCCGTCGGCGGCGTCGGTGGCCGACATCGCGTCGGTGATGAGCACCGTCCGGTTGCGCCCGGCGTGCTTGGCGGCCAGCCGCACCACGGTCGGGTGCAGGTGCACCAGGTCGCAGATGAGCTCGATGGTGATGCGCTCGTCGTCCAGCAGCGCGCCGACCGGGCCGGGCTCGCGGTGGTGCAGCGGGCGCATGCCGTTGAACAGGTGCGTCGCGACGCTCGCGCCGGCGTCGATCGCCGGCAGCAGCTGCTCCTCGACGCCGTCGGTGTGCCCGATGGCGGCGATGACGCCCGATTCGGCCAGCTGGCGGACGGCCTTCACGCCGCCGTACAGCTCGGGGGCGATGGTGACCATCCGGATCGCGCCCTGGCCGGCCCGCAGCAGCTTGTCGACCGTGCCCGTGTCGGGCTCGAGCAGCGTCTCCGGGTCGTGGGCCCCGCAGCGGGCCTTCGAGATGAAGGGCCCCTCCAGGTGGATGCCCGCGATCTCGCCGTCCTGGACGATCTCACGCAGCGCGGCGACCTGCTCACGCAGGATGTCCACCGGATCGGAGACCAGGCTGGCGAGCATGGTCGTGGTGCCGTGACGGCGGTGCGCCCGCACCGCCGTCAGGAGCTCTTCGGGATCGAGGGAGGTGAACGAAGCACCTCCCCCGCCGTGGCAGTGGGTATCGACGAATCCAGGTACGACCAGTGCCCCACCGACGTCCACGTGCTCGCCGGACGGCGGGGTCCCCGAACCCACGCCGGCGATCCGCCCGTCGGAGACGGCTACCCAGCCGTCGTCGAGTACACGGTCCGGGGCGGCGACCCGGCCGCCCATGATCACGAAATCTCCGGCGCCTCTCACGCACCCCAGCATATATTGGTCTGGACCAAGCATGGTGATACGACTCAGTGATCGGGATGGTCCACCCGGGTCACTGTGGGGCCTGCATGGCCTTCTGGAGGGCCTCGAGCGCCCGGCTGGCGGTCGACTTGACGGTACCCTTCGAAATGCCTGCGGCCTCAGAGATCTCGGCTTCGCTCAGCCCGCCGTAGTAGCGCAGCACCAGCACCTCCCGCTGGCGGGGCGGCAGCTTGGACAGCGCGCTGACCACGGCCTGGTGCTCGCTGGAGAGCATCGCGAGGCTCTCCGCGGACCGCGCGTTGACCGCGTGCGGCGGCACGTACTCCCGGGCGGTCTTGCGGCGGCGCAGCACGCTGCGCGACCCGTTGACCACGGCGGTGCGCAGGTAACCGACAGCAGCGGCGGCGTCACGCAGCCGGCCCCAGTTGCGGTGCAGGCCGGTGAAGGCCTCCTGGACCACGTCTTCCGCGGTCGCGGGCTCGTCCACCAGCAGAATCGCCAGCCGGACCAGCCGCATCCGGTGCTGGCGGTAGAGGTCTTCGAGGTTCAGCGGCGCCGGCGTCTGCACCGGCGCCGGCCCGTCCATGACCCGCAAGTGGCCGAGGGTCGCCTCGACACTGCGTTCCGCATTGCCTTCGAGCATGAACCCCTGCCTGTCCTCGACCCCGGTTTGCACGGTGTGCCGCGTCAGCAGGTTCACGGTATTCACAGCGCTCACACAGGTACTGACGCACACCTAGCCTATCGGGTTGGCCCCGCGTCGCCAGCGTTCGGATGCTGGGACACAGAGTAGCGTCGGTCGCATCCCGCCCGTCCGAGCACGGAGATCCACATGGCCTGGTACCTCGTCGAAATCACCTACGTCCAGGAGAAACTGCAGGAGGTGCGGCCCCGCCACCGCGAGTTCTTGACCAAGCTCGCCGAGGAGGGCCGCGTCGCGGTCGCCGGCCCGCTCGGCGACGGCACCGGCGGGGTCACGCTCTACCAGGCCGACGACGAGGCGCACCTGCAGGAGACGATCGGCAAGGACCCGTACTTCCTGGAAGGCGTCATCGCCGAGCGGTCGGTCCGCGAGTTCAAACCGGTGATCGGCGCCTGGCTGCCCGAGGGCTCATAACTCCAGCACCGCGGGGCCGCGGTCGACGCAGATCCGCATCGATCCGCCGTCGGCCGTCGGCACCGCGCAGGTCCCGCAGAAGCCCTGGCGGCACGAATACGGCGTGTCGGGCAGTGCTTCGCGGACGACGTCGAGCGCGGACCGGTCACCCGGGACTTCGAGCACCCGGCCGGACCTGCGCAACGTCAGCGTGAACGGCGCGCCCGCCACGATCGGCGGCGGGGCGAACCGTTCGAAGTGGACCGCGCCCGTCGTCAGGGCCAGGTCCACCCGGAGGCCGGCGATCATCGGCACCGGCCCGCAGCAGTACACCGAAGCGCCGTCCGGCATGCCGTCGAGGAGCTCGGCGCCCGAGGCCGGCACGCCGTACTCCGTGTCCGGGCGGATCCGGACGCGGTCGTAGCGCGCGAGTTCGTCCAGGAACGGCATCGACGCCCGGCTGCGACCGGTGTAGACCAGCCGCCAGTCGGCTTGTGCCGCCGCCGCGCGGTGCACCATCGGCAGGATCGGCGTGATCCCGATCCCGCCGGCGACGAACCAGAACGGCCCCTCGCCGACGAACGGGAACGCCGTCCGCGGCCCGCGCACGACGACCCGGGTGCCCGGCCGCAGCGCGTGGACCTCGGCCGACGCGACGCCGATCCGCCGGACGGCAATGCGGTAATGGTCGTTTTCGGTCGGGTCGCCGCACAGGGAGTACTGCCGGACCAGGCCCGACGGCAGCACCAGGTCGATGTGCGCCCCCGGCCGCCAGCTCGGCAGGGGCGTGCCGTTGCCGAGGCGCAGGCTGACGACGCCCTCGGCTTCGGGACGCACCGCTTCGACCGTCAGCGGCAGATTCCGGTCGACCGCGCGCACCGGCGGCCGCCGCTTCCCGCTGACCTGCGAGAGCCTGCGGTAGGCCCCGACCACGCCGACCAGCGTGGACATCAGCCGATCGGTGCGGTCGCTGCCGTCCAGCCGGGTGGGTCGCCCGAGGGTCACCCCGCCGCCCGCGCGGCGGGCGACGAAGCCAGGTAGGCCACGGCCTGCTCGGTGTTGCCGGTCTCGGCCGGGTGGTACGACTTCCGGAAGTACGGCCGGATCTCGCGCAGCAGCTGACGTCCGGTCGGCAGCAGGCCCTTCTTCGCCGCTCGGCGATAGCCCCGCAGCGACGCGCGCCCCGGGCGTGTCGGGTCGTTGCGCATCAGGAACCGCGTGCCGCGGGCGAAGACCCACGCCAGCACCGGCGTCACCGCGGCCATGCTGCGCACCCGGCGGGTGTAGCGGCCGTCGAGGTGCGTGAACAGGTCGTAGGCGACGGACCGGTGTTCGACTTCTTCCGCGCCGTGCCAGCGCAGCAGGTCGAGCATCACCGGGTCCGCGCCGGCCTCGGCGAGCGGCGCGTCGAGCACCCACTGGCCGAGGAACGCCGTGTAGTGCTCGATCGCGGCGATGATCCCGAGCCGTTCGACCAGCCACTCCTCGGCGGCCCGGCCGGTGAGATCGCGGTCGCCGAGCAGCTTCCGGAACAGCCACTCCATCTGCGCGATGTAGGGCCGCACGCGCACGCCCGCGGCCTCCAGGTGCGCCGCGGCGCCGTCGTGCGCCTCGGCGTGCACGGCCTCCTGGCCGATGAAGCCGAGGACGTCCTCCTTGAGCCGCTCGTCGCGGATCAGCGGCACGGCCTGCTTGAACACCTCGACGAACCAGCGCTCGCCCTCGGGCAGCGCGAGGTGCAGCACGTTGATGGTGTGCGTGGCCTGCGGCTCGCCGGGGATCCAGTGCATCGGCAGGCTCGCCCAGTCGAAGTGGACGTCCCGGGCGTGCAGGACGATCTGTTCGTCGCTCATGACGTGCGCCCGGAAAGCTCGTAGTCGGCGGGGTCCACCTTCCGCGTTTCCAGCCAGTAGCGCCAGGTGAAGCCCGGCCAGATGGTCCGGTTGACGCCCTTGGCGTCGAGGTACCAGCTCTTGCAGCCGCCCTGCGTCCAGACGCCCTTGACCAGCTTGTCCTGGATCTCGCGCTGGAACTCGTCCTGCACGCCCGGCCGGACGTCGATGGCGGCGGCCTCGCGGGAGTCGGCCAGCTTGATGGCGTCGACGACGTAGCGCGACTGCGACTCGATCATGAAGACGACGGAGTTGTGGCCCAGCGCGGTGTTCGGGCCGAGCAGGAAGAACAGGTTCGGGAAGCCGGACACGGTGATGCCCTTGTGCGTCCGCATCCCTTCGGCGGCCCACTCCTTGGCCAGGTTGCGGCCGTCGACGCCGGTGATGTCCAGGTACTCGAGCGCGTCGGTGACCTTGAAGCCGGTGCCGTAGACGATCGCGTCGACCTCGTGCTCGACCCCGGCGGCGTCGACGATCGAGTGCGCCTTGACCTCCTTGATCCCGGCGGTGTTCACGTCGACGTTCGGCCGGTCCAGCGCCGGGTAGTAGTCGTTGGAGATGAGGACGCGCTTGCAGCCCATCGTGTAGTCCGGCGTGACCTTCTTGCGCAGCGCGCGGTCCTTGATGCCCTTGGTGATGTTCCGCTTGGCGATCAGTTCGCCGGCCTTCATCACGCCGGGGTGGCCGTTGAAGCCGATGGCGCGGGCTTCGAGGACCCAGTAGAGCGCGTTGCGGTAGGCGCGCTGGGTGCCGGGGACGCGGCGGAACAGCGTCCGCGCCCACTCCGGCATCGCGTGGTCGGGCTTGGGCATGATCCACGGCGGCGTCCGCTGGAAGAGCGTCAGCTCGGCGACGTCCGGGGCGATCTTCGGGACGAACTGGACCGCGCTGGCGCCGGTGCCGACGACGGCCACGCGCTTGCCGCGCAGGTCGTACTCGTGGTTCCACTGCGCGGAGTGCCAGGTCTGGCCCTGGAAGTTCGCGATCCCGGGCAGCTCGGGGACCTGCGGGATGTGCAGGCCGCCGACGCCGGAGACGAGGAACTGCGCGGAAAACTCCCGGCCGTCCTTGGTCGTCGCCGTCCAGCGGCGCTCCCGCTCGTCCCAGTGCGCGCCGGTGAGTTCCACGCCGAAGCGGATCTTCTCGCGCAGCCGGTACTTGTCCGCGACGCCCTTGAGGTAGCCGAAGATCTCCGGCTGCGGCGAGAACGACCGCGACCAGTCCGGGTTCTGCTCGTAGGAGAACGAGTACATGTGCGACTGCACGTCGCAGGCGCACCCGGGGTACGAGTTGTCGCGCCAGGTGCCGCCCACCTCGGTGGCCTTCTCCAGGATCACGTAGTCCCGGATGCCGGCCTTTTCGAGCTGGATCGCCTGGCCGAGCCCGGAGAACCCGGTGCCCACGATCACGACCTTGAACCGCTCGGTCATCTGTCGGCCTCCGCTGCGCTGGGGGTCTGCCGCAGATGACGTTACCTCAAGTAACAGTTACTTGGAAGTACTACCTACCCGTTAGTACGCCCCGCCGAGCTTCGTGTGGTCCCAGCTGACGATCTTCGTCGGGCGGAAGACCAACCCGACCCGCTTGGGGGCCTGACCTGCGATGAAGCCGCTCAGCTCGGACGGTACGGGGTCGCCCGGCTTGGCGCCCGCGTAGCGCTGCATGAGCGTGATCCCCATCCGGGTGACTTCCTCGGTGTCCTCGACGAGCTCGACGTCGGCCTCCAGCGAGACGCCGCGGAGCTTCTCGTAGCTGCCGCCGTCCTCGATGAGCACGGTCGCCTCCGGCAGCCGCCGCAGGTTCTTGGCCTTCTGCGACGTGCCGTACGTCCAGGTCGCGACGCCGTCCTCGTGCGGGTAGTACCAGAGCGGCGCGAGGTGCGGGCGGCCGTTCGGGCCGACGCTGGCGACGTTGATGACCTTCTGCTCGGCGAAGAACGCGCGGACCTCGTCCTCGGTCATCCTGATCTGGTCGCGACGTGACATCCGCAGCTCCTACGACTTGGTGGTGGCCGCGCGGCCGCCGTGCCCGGTGACCGCGGACTCGAACGCGCCGCGGGCCTCGATGTCGGCGAGCGCGGCCCTGTCCGCCGAAGGTACCCGGCTGCGGGACCCGATTTCGATGATCGGCGGCAGGAACGCGCGGAACAGCTTGAGCCCGCCGACCCAGCGCGGCACGTGGATCGTCCTGGCGCGCTTGAGGATCCCGGCTTCGAGGTCGTCGAGGGCGACGTCCAGCGGGTAGGTCTTGCCGATCAGGCCGGGCATCGACGAGCGGAGCTTGCCGAACACCGGGTGCGCGTCGGCGCTCTCGACCAGGTCGGTGCGGATCCACGTCGGGTGCGCGACGCCGACCTTGACACCCAGGTGGGCGACCTCGGCGCGGAGGCTGTTGGAGAACGCCTCGACGCCGGCCTTGGCCGCGGAGTAGTTCGCCATGCCCGGCGCGTGCGTGATCGCGGCCAGGCTCGAAATGGCCAGCAGGTAGCCCTTGCGGTCGATGACGTGCGGCAGCGTGACGCGGAACGTGCGCCAGACGCCGAGCAGGTCGACCTCGATGACCTTCTCGAACGCGGCCCGGTCGACCGAGCGGACGAAGCCCGCCGTCGCGATGCCGGCGTTGGCGATGACGATGTCGATCCCGCCGAAGTGCTCGACGACACCGGCGGTGGCCGCTTCGAGCGCGTCCCAGCTGGTGACGTCGGCTTCCCAGGACTTCGCGTTGACGCCGATGCGGTCGGCGACCTTCTGCTGCTCCTCGGCTTCGAGGCCGACGAGAGCGACCTTCGCGCCGCGCGCGGCGAGGCGTTCGGCCAGGCCGGCCCCGATGCCGCGGGCGGCGCCGGTGATCAGGACGACTTTGCCGTCGACCTTCTTGGTGCCGCTCAGCAGCGAAAACGGGTTGGCCACGGTGCCCTCCTGGACGTCGCACGTCGCTTCTGAAGGGCACCGTACCCCAACTTACCCGCAGTAAGCTACCCAAGAGTAGTTGTCACTTTCCCTAGGAAAGTTGCGTCGCCAGGGCCTCGGGACGCATCTTTCATAGGGAAAGTGACGCTACTTCGTCTGTAGTCAGGTCGAGCGTCACCGACGCGATCAGGTCGGTGAGCTGCTCGGGCGTCCGGGCGCTGGCGATCGGCGCGGCGACCGTCGGCTGCGACCGCAGCCAGGCCAGCGACACCGTGGCGACCGAAACGCCGTGCGCCTGGGCGATTTCGTCGAGCGCGGCGAGCACGCGCTCGCCGTGGGCGTCCAGGTAGGACGACGCGCGGGCGGCGCGCGGGCTGTCGACCGTCTCGTCCTTCGAGCGGTACTTGCCGGTCAGGAACCCCTTGGCGAGGGCGAAGTACGGCAGCGTGGCCAGGCCTTCGCGCTCGACGAGCGGCGCGAGGTCCTGCTCGTAGTCGCGCTCGACGAGGTTGTAGTGCGGCTGCAGCACGGCGTAGCGCGCGAGGCCGTTCTCGTCCGAAATGGACAGTGCCTCGGTCAGCCGCTCGGCGTTGTAGTTGGACGCGCCGAGGTAGCGGACCTTGCCCGCGCGGACCAGGGCGTCGAACGCGGTGAGCGTCTCCTCGAGCGGGGTGTCCGGGTCGTCCTTGTGCGCGTAGTACAGGTCGATGTGGTCGGTTTGCAGGCGCCGCAGCGAATCCTCGGCGGCAGCCTCGATGTTCTTCGCCGAGAGGCCCGGCCGGCCGTCCCACATGCCGACCTTGGTCGCGACGACGACGTCGTCCCGGTTGCCGCGCGCGGCGAGCCAGTTGCCGAGGATCTCCTCGGAGCCGCCGCCCCCGCCGTAGAGGTCGGCGGAGTCCACGAAGTTGCCGCCGGCCGCGGTGTAGGCGTCCAGCACGGCGAAGGACTGCGGCTCGTCCGCCGTCCAGCCGAAGACGTTGCCGCCGAGGTTGAGTCCGTACACGTCGAGGTCGGTGTTGCCCAGCTTGGTCATGTCACCACGCTAGCTTTCCCACGAGCTGGGAGGGTGGGAGGAAAACCGCCGTCCCACGCGTTGGAGTGTTCCATGGCAATCGAACTGGGCAAGCTCGGAATCTGGCGGTACCACGGGAACGTCGACGCGAAGTTCGCGGCCGACGCGGAGGAGCTCGGCTACGGCGCGATCTGGCTGGGCGGCTCGCCCGGCGGCGACCTGGCGCACGTCGACGACCTGCTCGCCGCGACGGACTCGCTGGTCGTCGCGACCGGCATCGTGAACATCTGGCAGGACGAGCCCGCGGACATCGCGAAGGCCTACCACCGGATCGCCGGGAAGTTTCCGGACCGCTTCCTGCTCGGCGTCGGGGCGGGGCACCGCGAGGCGACCAAGGAGTACAAGAAGCCGTACGCGGCGCTGGTCGACTACCTCGACGGCCTCGACGCGGCGGGCGTCCCGGTCGAGGGCCGGGCGCTGGCGGCGCTGGGCCCGAAGGTCGTCAAGCTGTCCGGCGACCGCACCGCCGGCGCGCACCCGTACCTGACGACGCCGGCGCACACGCGCGACACCCGCGAGATCCTCGGCGCGGGCAAGCTGCTGGCCCCGGAGCACAAGGTCGTCGTGTCGACCGACGCCGCCGAAGCGCGGGCGATCGGCCGCAACACCGTGAAGTACTACCTCGGGCTGTCGAACTACGTCGCCAACCTGCGGAAACTCGGCTTCACGGACGAGGACCTCGAGGGCGAGGGCAGCGACCGCCTGATCGACGCGCTGGCCCTGCACGGCGACGCCGACACGGTGGCCCGCGGCCTGGCGGCCCACCTGGAGGCGGGCGCGGACCAGGTGATCGTCCAGGTCCTGAACGAGGACCCGTGGCCGGCGTACCGCGCGCTGGCGGCGGCACTGCGCTGAGTGCGTGACGCCCGTCCGGCCGCCGGTTCCGCCGGTGGCCGGACGGCTTCCTTCTGAACCGATCCCACGTGCGCGGAAGTTTCGGAGCGGGGACCGGTGTGCGGCGGCGGTACACCTCGTACGATGCGGTCGGGACCCATCCCTGCCAAGGAGGAACACCGATGCCCATCGCGACCCCCGAGGTCTACGCGGAGATGCTGGATCGGGCCAAGGCGAACGAGTTCGCCTACCCCGCCATCAACGTGACCTCGTCCGAAACCGTGAACGCCGCCATCCGCGGCTTCGCCGAAGCGGAGAGCGACGGGATCATCCAGTTCTCCACCGGCGGCGCCGAATTCGCCTCCGGCCAAAAAGTCAAGGACATGGTCGTCGGCTCCGTCGCCCTCGCCGAATTCGCGCAGGTCGTCGCCGCCCGCTACGACGTCAACGTCGCCCTGCACACCGACCACTGCCCCAAAGACAAACTCGACGGGTTCGTCCGGCCGCTGATCGAGATCTCCGCCGAACGCGTCAAAAACGGCCAGAACCCGCTGTTCCAGTCCCACATGTGGGACGGCTCCGCCATCGACCTCGACGAGAACCTCGTCATCGCGCAGGAACTGCTGGCCAAGACCGCGGCGGCGAACATCATCCTCGAAGTCGAGATCGGCGTCGTCGGCGGCGAAGAAGACGGTGTCGAGGCGGAGATCAACGAAAAGCTCTACACCGCCGAAGGCGACTTCCTCAAAACCATCGACGCGCTCGGCTCCGGCGAGAACGGCCGCTACCTGCTCGCCGCCACCTTCGGCAACGTCCACGGCGTCTACAAGCCCGGCAACGTCAAGCTGCGCCCGGACGTGCTCAAGGGCGGCCAGGAAGCCGCGTCGAAGAAGCTCGGCCTCGACGCCGGGTCCAAGCCGTTCGAGCTGGTCTTCCACGGCGGCTCCGGCTCACTGCCGGAGGAGATCCGCGAAGCCGTCTCGTACGGGGTGGTGAAGATGAACGTGGACACCGACACGCAGTACGCGTTCACCCGCCCGATCGTGGACCACTTCTTCAAGAACTACGACGGCGTCCTGAAGATCGACGGCGAGGTCGGCAACAAGAAGGTCTACGACCCCCGCTCCTACCTCAAGGCCGCCGAGGGTGGCATGGCCGCCCGGATCGTGGAGGCCTGCCAGGCCCTGGGCTCCGCCGGCACGAAGCTCAAGTAAGACGCACACACGAAGGGCCGCCACGGTTTCCGTGGCGGCCCTTCGTCGTGTTCAGACCTCGACGACTTCGAGCAGGCTTTCGAGGCCTTTGAAGTCTTTCGTATTGCGGGTGTACAGCGGCAGGTTCCGCACGGAGGCGATCGCGGCGATCATCAAGTCCATCTTGCGCGGTCGCGGGTCACGCTTGGCTGCCACGGTGAGCGCTGCCAGTGAGCCGAACCGTGTGGAAGCATCGGCGTCGAACGGAAGCGCTACGTAGTCCACCATTGCGGCCGCGAGGTCTTCTGTGCGCGCGGCCTTGGTGACGGGGTTCTTCGCCAGCGCCACGCCTTGGTGGAGTTCGGCCATCGTGACGGTCGTGATCTGGTGGACTACCGGCAGCTTCTCCGGATCCAGGTCGACCAGGTCGAGGTAGACGCAGGTGTCGAGCACGCCAAGTTCGTGCCGCTCAGCCACGAGACCGTTCCCAAGGGTTGTCGTCATCGGTCAGGCGGTCCTCGCCGAAGAACTCGTCTGCCTCACGGCGCAACTCCGCAGCGTCTACGCGGGGTAGCCGCCGACGCCGGGCAATTATTTCCTCGGTGGTGAGCTGGCGCCGCTGGGACAGTGGTCGCAACTCGGCGATCTCCACGCCGTTGCGCGTGACGTGGAAGGTCTCGCCGGCTTCGACGGCGTCCATGACCGCAGCTGAGCCATTGCGAAGCTCCCGTTGGCTGATGATCTTCACAAAACAAGTGTAGCACTGCGTGCTACACGTTTACTGTCGCGCATTCCACCGCCGGGTCACCGGCCCGGCCGCTGCCCACAGCACGAACACCGCCACCAGCGCCACCCCCGCCGTCCAGTACTCCGCCGGTGGGGCCGACTCCGTGTGCGCGTCGCCCAGGACCCAGGGCCTGACCTGCGACTGCACCCACAGCGCCCCGTAGCCGAACGCCGTCACCAGCAGGGCTCCCGTGCCCGCCGTCAGCAGGCCGTGGCCGCGGCCGATGGTGAACGCCAGGTCCACGGCGAGACCCACGAAGAGCAGGTAGAACGGGATCGTCGAGACCGGGAAGCCCAGGCCCAGCAGCAGCGGCCACATCACCGCGCGGTAGGCGATGTAGGCCAGCGCCACGAACGTCGCCGACCAGCGGCGGCCCAGCGTGTGGCGGGCCAGGGCCAGGATCAGCGCCATCACGTCGATGCCCCACAGCGGGTACACCCACTCCGGGATCGGCATCGTGAAGTGCAGGATCGCCGTCCGGTCGACCGGGTGGCCGATCTGGTTCGCCGCGAACGAGAGCAGCGACGGCTCGGCCTCCGGTGCGCCGCGTTCCCACGCGCGCAGGCCGAGGATGCCGTACTCCTGCTGGCCGTTCGGGAAGAACGTGTTCTCCAGGAAGAACGCCCACAGCGCGAGCAGCACGCCGCTGCGGAAGCGGCCCGGCGGCGCCAGCCGGAGCCAGCCGAGCAGCACGCCCGCCTGCATGATGCCCGTGCCCAGGTAGAGCATCATGTGCGACGGGCTCCACGCGGTCAGGTCGAGGCCGTTGACGCGGTGGTTGATGACGTCCAGCGGCGCCGCGACCAGGAACACCAGCAGGCCGATCTGCATCAGCCGCAGCGACGGCTTGTCGGCGCCCAGTCCGGTGTAGCTGTGGATCGCCACCAGCACGACGATGATCACCGTGCCGACGGTGTTGATCAGGTGCGGCGGCGCCAGGTCGTCGCGCAGCCACATGAAGTGCCACGACATGTCCCACGACGAGCCGACCAGCTTGAACGCGAACGCCGCCAGCCACATCCCGTAGCAGAACCGGAGCACCCAGTCCGGTGTCGGCTGCCCGGGTGCGCCGCGGTGCCAGTGCCGCGTGAAGAACAGCCGCGTCTTGCCGATGGGGCTGCGCGGGATCACGTCCGCAACCGGGACGTCCACTGCCTTGGCCATGCGGACATCATGGCCGGTCGTGGTCACGAGCGGGCCAAGACAGTGGCAAACGACGCCAAAATCGGGGTTCACCCCTACGGGTGGACGATTTGCTTTCACCCAGCGGGGCTTGGCAGGGTGTGCCGCCATGATGCCGAAACGAGTTGTGGCCGCGGTCCTGATCGGCGCGCTGGTGCTGGCCGGCGGCGGGGTTCTCGCGGGCCTGTTCTTCTGACCCACCAGCCCCGGACCCGCGGGCGTGAGCAGAATGGGCGCATGACGCACAACCTGCTCGGCCCCGAGCCGACGCTGCTGCCCGAGCACACCGCCGCCCAGGCCGCGCTCGACGCCGGGAACGACCCGGCGACCGTCGCGGCCGAACACCCCTACTACAGCGAGGCGTGGGCGTCGCTGGCCGAGAAGGCCTTCGAGTCGGGGGAGACCGTCGCCGCCTACGCCTACGCGCGCACCGGCTACCACCGCGGCCTCGACCAGCTGCGCCGCGCGGGCTGGAAGGGCTTCGGCCCGGTGCCGTGGACGCACCGCCCGAACCAGGGCTTCCTGCGCGCCCTCGCCGTGCTGGGCAAGGCCGCCGGCAAGATCGGCGAGACCGAGGAGTACGACCGCTGCCGGACGTTCCTCGCCGACTCCGACCCGGCCGCCGCGGAAGCCACCGGCCTCAAGTGACCCACCCTCGTGAGTGGTCAGGGCGGTTCCAACCGCCCTGACCACTCACGACGGGCCGCGGCAGACCGCAGAACCAGTGAGGTGGGTCACCATGTCGAGCCCCGCTCCGCGCGGGCGGCCGCGGAAGCTCCCGGTCGCGGAGCAGCGCGCCCGCGTGCTGCAGGCGACGGCGAAGGTCGTCGCGCAGCACGGGATGCAGGGCGCGACGATCGAGCAGATCGCGCGCGAGGCCGGCGTCTCGCGCCAGGCCGTCTACGAACAGTTCGGCGACCGGACGGCGCTCTTCGCCGAGGTCGTGGCCGAGATCGAAGAGCGGGCCTTCACGGCCATCGCCGGCGCGTCGGTGGCCGATCCGCAGACCGGGCTGCGGGGGTGGGCGCGGGCCAGCTACGCCACCATGGTCACGTTCGTCGCCGACAGCCCGGAGGCCTACGGCGTGCTCCGGGCGGCGGAACGCGCGGGCGACCCCGCGCTCACGCGGCTGCGGGAGCGGCTGGCCGTCGTCTACGCCGACGCCACCGCCAAGCGGTGGGCCGCGCACGGCATCGACTCCGGCCGCGCCGACCGCGCGCTCATCACGCTCGTCTTCGCGATGACCGAGTCACTGGTCCAGGCGACCTGGGATGGCGAGCCGCCGCCGCAGGACGCCCTGATCGACCTGCTGACCGAGTTCACCGTCGGTGGCGTCGCCCGCCTGCAGACCAAGGCGAGCGACGTCATCGAACGGCTGCGCTGAACCAAGCCGGCTAAGCGGCGGCCATCGTCAGTTCCCGCGACCCGACGACGCGGTTGCGCCCGCCGTCCTTCGCCGCGTAGACGGCGGCGTCCGCGGACGCCATCACTTCCTCGATGGACGCCCCGTCGAGTGGGTAGCAGGCAACGCCGATCGACGCCGTCTGCCGCTTGATGTCCACCGCCTCGCCCTCGTTGGTCGTGGTGCTGATGATCAGCTCGCTGACCCGTTGCCGGATGCGTTCCGCCGTGACGATCGCGTCCTCTTTGGACGTCGACGGCAGCAGCGCGACGAACTCCTCGCCGCCGAACCGGCCGACCAGGTCGTGCGCCCGCGTCTCCTGCTTGACCACGGCCGCGACCGCCTTGAGCACGTCGTCCCCCGCTAGGTGCCCGTAGGTGTCGTTGATCCGCTTGAAGTGGTCGAGGTCGATCATCATGGCGCCGAAGCTGCCCTTCTCCCGCTCCGCGCGGGAGATTTCGCGCTGCGCGCCGTCCTGCCAGGTCGTGGCGTTGAGCAGCTGGGTCTTCTGGTCGGTGGTGGCGAGCTCTTCGAGCCGCTTGATCAGCATCGAGCGCTGCAGCACGTACAGCGGCAGGATCACCAGCACCGACAGCAGCGGCTCGTCGGTCAGCACCATCACCAGCAGGCCGCCGACGCACAGGGTGGCCAGCTCCAGCAGGTTGTCGTCCATGTTCCCCAGGCAGCCCTCGATCGTGGCGTTCTCCTCGTTGGCGAGGTAGAGGCCGACGCTGGTGAGCAAGGCGTTGACGACGAAGTAAACGGCGACCGCGACGCACACGGTCAGCACGCTGAGCTGCGGCGACACGTGGATCGCGAGCCCGGCGGTGCACGCGGAGAGGCTGGCGGTGGTGGCGTTGGCGGCGACCCGGTGCGGCTGCCCCGGCCGCGTGCCGGACCAGCTGCGCAGCGCCATGTTGAGGTAGAGCGACACGCTCAGCGCGACGACCAGGTGCGCCGGCAGCAGCAGGCCGGCCGGGATGAGCCAGACCGACGTCATGTTGACGTGCGAGGTCTCGCTCAAGCTGCGGCGTGCGCGCTCGATCCGGCGGCTGATCTCGTTCTGGGCGACGGCCAGTGCGAGCAGCAGGCCGAACATACCGATTTGGTCAAGGGAGACCGAGTTCGTGATCGTGGCGGCGGCTCCCCAAGCCAGCGCCGCGGTGATTGCGGTCAATGTGAGGGCGATCCAGCGCGGCGGCCGCCGCCAAAGCGCCCACTCCGCAACACCAAATACCCGGTCTTGTCCAGATCGTTCCCCCGATGTGACCATTTTTCCCCCAAGCTATTGCGTAGATGTGCGGTGACACCCCACTCACGGACAGTTTCAGCCCGTTTGCCTCCTGTCCACAAGGGCAATCGGTGTGTACCTTTTTCCTGACGCCGGATGAAGGGTGACCAGCGATGCGAACCAGAGACCAGTAACCAGGCGCACCGCAAGGTCGCGAGGTCTAGTGACCCGCGCGTGGGGCACGAGGATCAAGCGTGCTCGGCGCGCGGGGCTTCGTTGTCGACTCTGGACGTCGTCCCCGTGGTCATCGACCGGTGCCAGGCCACGGCCAGCGGGAGGGTGAGCACAACTCCTGCCACGCCGAAGATGCCGACCGTCGTCTGTGGACCCACCAGGTCCGTGAGCAGCCCGCCGATCAGCGGGCTCACCCCCAGCATTGTCGTCAGCCCCGTGTTGGACAGGCCCATCGTCTGCGCGCGGTTCTCGTCCGGCACCGCCAGCGTCAACGACGCCGTCGCCTGCAGCAGCGCCACCGAGCCGAACGCGCCCGACAGGACGAAGAGGACGATCGAGAGCGGCGTGCCGGGCTGGGTGAACCCCACCAGCATCGGCACGGCGCACAGCGCCGACAGCGGCGCGATCAGCTTCGGCCGGGCCTGGGCGGGCACCCAGCGCGTGAAGACGAACGTGCCGATCACGCTGCCCACCGGGTCGGCCGCCAGCAGGAGCCCGACGAGCTCGGGGCCACCGCCTGCCGCCGAGACGTACGGCGCCGCGATGCCCTCGTAGACCGGCAGCAGGCCCATCAGCCAGGTGAACAGCACGAGCGCCCGCAGCGCGGGGCTGGACCACGCCACCCGGCCGCCGGTGCTGATCATGGCGAAGAACGACTTCCGCTTCTCGGCGCTCGCGGCGGGCGGCCGGGCCTGGACGCCGAACCGGACGAAGGCCGCGGACAGCAGGAACGTGGCGGCGTCGATGGCGAGCGCCAGGTGCGGGTCCACCGCGAGCAGCAGCGCCCCGCCGCCGGCGAAGCCGAGCAGCTGCGCGGACTGGACCGTCATGCTCCGCACGCCCATGCCGACCACGAACCGGTCGCCTTCGAGCACCTGCGGCAGCAGCGCGAGCTGGGCGGCCTTGAACGGCGGGTTCAGCAGCGAGACGGCGCCGACGAGCACGCAGACGACCCAAAAGGGCAACGCGGGGAGGGCGACCAGCACGATCAGGCCGGCCCGCAGCAGGTCGACGACGACCATCACGGTGCGGCGGGAGAAGCGGTCGGCGAGGCCGGTCAGGAAGATCCCGCCGAGCAGCGACGGCGCGAAGGTCAGCGCGTAGGTCAGGCCGGTCAGCGTGGCGGAGCCGGTGGCGGTGAACACCAGGATCGACAGCGCGACTCTCGCCAGCTGGTCACCGGCGATCGAAAGCAGTTCCGCGAGCCACAGCGCCCGGAACTCGGCGATTCCGAACACCTCGCGGAACGTGACTCGATCCGGCGGTGCTGCCATGCGTTTCTCCGACCCTTTGTGCCAGTCCTTTGCGCTCCCTTGACCACCGGCGTGTCACGGGGCGATCACGAGACGTGAGTTACCTCCGCCAGTGTCTCGTGACTGTTGGTGAATCTCTAGGTTCTTTCGCCGGTATCGAAGGTGTGACGAAGCTTTCCCGAACGTGTCAGACGATAGCCCGCCGTGTCTGCCCGATCGCTCAGGAGTCACCAATGGATCATTCCTCACCCGTTGACCCAGGACCAGAGGCAAAAGTAGCCACCTCGCGCGGGGCGAGGTGGCTACCGGGTGAAGTGAATCGGGCGGCTCGGGCTCAGCCGTCGACGGCGAGGGCGTCCTCCGCGGGGGTCCGGGTGGTCCCGGCGGCCCGGGCCGCGTCGCGCTTGGCGACCTCTTCGCGGACGATCGGAATGACGTAGCGGCCGAAGTCGATCGTGTCGCCGAGCATGTCGTAGCCCCGGGCCGACAGGATTTCGACGCCGAGGTCGTAGTAGTCCAGCAACGCCTGCGCGACCGTCTCCGGCGTGCCGACCAGCGCGTTCGAGTTGCCCGCGCCGCCCGTCGCGGCCGCCGTCGGCGTCCACAGAGCACGGTCGAACCGCTCGCCCTGCGCCGCGACCGCCAGGAGCCGCTGGGAGCCCGTGTTCTCCGGCTCGGTCAGCTTGTGCCGCCGGGTCAGCGGCTGCCCGCCCTTGGTGCGGTCCTTGATCGCGCCGACCGTGCGGTGGGCCTTCTCCCAGGCCAGCTCCTCCGTCGGGGCGATGATCGGGCGGAACGCGACCTGGATGCGCGGCACGTCCGTGCGGCCGGCCGCCAGCGCCGCCGCCTTGACCGACTCGATCTGCTCGGCGGTCTGGGCCAGCGGCTCGCCCCACAGGCAGAAGATGTCGGCTTCGGCGCCACCGGCGGCGTACGCGGCCGGCGAGGACCCGCCGAAGGACACGCCCGGCCGCGGCTGCTGCACCGGCTTGATGTCGCTGACGTAGTCGGCGAAGCGGTAGTACTCGCCGTCGAAGTCGAACGGCTCGGTCGACGTCCAGGCCTTCTTGATGATCTGGATGGCCTCGCGGGTGCGCCCGTAGCGCTGGTCCTTGGTCAGGAAGTCGCCCTCGCGCTGCTGCTCGTGGTCGTTGCCGCCGGTGATGAAGTGCACCGTCAGCCGGCCGTCGGAGATCCGGTCGAGCGTCGCGAACGTCTTCGCGGCGAACGTCGGGTACGAGACGTTCGCCCGGTGCGCGAGCAGGATCTGCAGCTTGTCCAGCTTCGTGGCGACGTACGCGGCCGCCTGCGCGGGATCCGGCGACCCCGAGCCGTACGCGAACAGCACCCGGTCCCAGCCGAAGTCTTCGTGCGCGCGGGCCAGGCGCAGCGTGTACTCCTTGTCGAACACCCCGCCCGAGCGGGCGTGCGTCTCCGACCCGTCGTGCGTGCCCCCGATGCCCAGGAACTCCACCGGCATGACGTCCACCTTCTCTCGCGTCGCTCCCTCCAACGGCTACGCCTGGGCGCACCCGGGCGGCAACGACGTCCGCAGGGTGGAACGGCTCGAGGCTGCTGCGGGAACCCCGGCGTAGCTTCGAACACGTGGCCGATCCAGTGCCGTTCACACTCGCCGTCGTGGGCGCCGGACCCCGCGGGGTCGGCGTCCTCGAACGGCTCGGCGCGAACGCCGCCGAGCTGCTCGGCGGCCGGCGGCTCGAAGTCCACCTGATCGATCCCTTCCCGCCCGGGCCGGGCCGCGTGTGGCGCTACGACCAGTCGCCGTTGCTGCGGATGAACTCCATGCCCGAGGACGTCACGATGTTCACCGACGACTCGGTGAAGATGGCGGGCCCGGTGCTGCCCGGGCCGGCGCTGCTGGAGTGGGCGCGGCTGGTGCGGGACGGCTCGCTCGAGGCCGAGGTGCCCGCGGACGTCGTCGCCGAGCTGACCGCGCTGGACGCCTTCCACTTCCCGACGCGGCGGCTGCAGAGCGCGTACCTGACCTGGGTGTACCGGAAGATCCTCGGCGACCTGCCCGGCGGCATCGACGTCGTCGAGCACGCGGCGCGCGCGGTGGACGTCGACGGCTCGCTGGTCCGGCTCTCCGACGGAACGGAACTGCACGCGGACGCCGTCGTGTTCACGGTCGGGCACCTCGACGCGGAACCGGACGAGCGGGAGCGCGAGCTGGCGTCGTTCGCCGGGCGCCACGGGCTGGCCTACTACCCGGCCGGCTACACCGCCGACGTCGACTACTCCGCCGTCGAACCGGGGGAAACCGTGCTGGTGCGCGGGTTCGGCCTGGCGTTCGTCGACCTGATGCTGCTGCTCACCGAAGGCCGCGGCGGCCGCTTCGAGGAGCTCGACGGCGGCGGCCTGCGCTACCACCCGAGCGGCGCCGAGCCGGTGCTGCACGTCGGCTCGCGGCGCGGCGTGCCCTACCACGCGAAGATCGGCTACCGGCTGCGCGGGAAACCGTTGCGGCTGCCCAGGTTCTTCGACGCCTACGCCATCGACGAGCTGGCCGGGGCACCGGGCGCGCTCGACTTCCGCGCCGACGTCTGGCCGCGCGTGGCGAAGGAGCTGGCCTGGGGCTACTACAGCGAGCTGTTCTCCGGGCACCCGGACCGGGTGCGGCTGGACTTCGCCGTGTTCGCCGACGCCTTCGCCGACCTGGCCTGGGATTCGCCGGGGATGCGGGACCTCGTCGCGCGGGCCGTGCCCGCCGAGGAGGACCGCCTCGACCTCGACCGGCTGGACCGGCCGATGGCGGGCCGCGCGTTCGGGACGGCGGAGGAGTTCGGCAAGGAGCTGCGCGAATACCTCGAGGCCGACCTGTCTCGCCGCGCCGACCAGACGTTCAGCGCCGACCTCGGCGCGTTCATGGCGCTGCTTTCGGTGTACGGGCAGATGCCCGCACTGGTCCAAAAGCGACGGTTGAACGCGGCCTCCCAAGTGTCCGATATGGACGGCTGGTTCCACGGGTTCTTCTCGTACTACGCGAGCGGGCCGCCGCCGCGGCGGCTGGAGGAGCTGCTCGCGCTGCACGAAGCCGGGGTGGTTTCGTTCGCGGGCGCGGAAATGCGCGTGACGGCCGATGCCGAGCGCGGCGTTTTCGTGGCGTCCGGGGCGAGCTACCCGGGCGAGGTCGTGTCGCGCACGTTGATCGAGGCGCGGCTGCCGGGCCCGAGCGTGACGCGCGCGGCGGACGTCCTGCTGCGGCAGCTGCGTGACACGGGCCAGCTGGCGGAGGAGACGGTGGCGGACCCGGAGACCGGCGTGCACCTGCCGTCGGGCCGGATCCACACGCGCGTCTCGGACTCCCGCCTCCTGGACGGCGCGGGCCACCCGCACACGCACCGCTTCGCCGTGGGCCCGCACACCAGCGCCCGCTCGGCGGCGGCCTTCACCCGGCCGCGGACGAACGCGTCGTCGTTCCGGCAGAACGACGCGGTGGCGCGCGAGATCCTGGCGCTGGTCAACCCGCCCAGCTGACGAGCTCGTCGAGCACCTGCTCCGGCGCGGGCATGGCCGCGATCTCCCGGGCGACGCCTTGGGCGACGGCGCGCGGCTTCGGGTCGGCCAGCAGCTCGCGGGCCGCGGCTTCGATCGCGTCCATCCGCACGGCTTCGCCCACCAGGGACTGCGCAGCGCCCAGGGCGGTGAGCGTCTCGGCGTTGACGAACTGGTCGGCGCCCTGCGGCAGCACCAGCTGGGGCAGGCCGGCGGCGAGCGCGGCGAGCACCGTGCCCGTACCGCCGTGGTGCACGACCAGGCCCGCGTGCTTCAGCACCTCGGCCTGCGGCACGAACCCGGCGGCACGAACCCGGTCCGGCAGCTCGCCCAGCAGCGCGGGGTCACCGGGGCCGAGCGCCACCAGCACGTCGGCCGGCAGCCGGGCCAGCGCGTGCAGCGCCCCGCGCAGCACCTGCGTCGCGCCGAAAACCACGGTGCCCAGCGTCAGGTAGACGAACCCGTCGGCCGGCAGCGGCGGCAGCGGGACGTCGGGGTCGACCGGCGTCGGGCGCATCCGGAACACCTTCGGCACACCCGCGGTGCCCGGGTCGCGGACGCTGTCGGGCCAGACGTCGACGCAGGCGTCGCCGAACATGGCGTCCGCGGGGAGCGTGCCCCAGAGCGGGGCCAGCCGTTCGGTGGCGAGGGCCAGCAGCTCCGGCGGCATCGACCGGCCGATCACGACGGAGACGGCGGGGATCCCCGCGCGGCGGGCCGCCACGCCGGCGCCGACGTCGCTCTGCTCGTAGACGACGAGGTGCGGGCGCAGCCGCGGGAGCAGCGGTGTCAGGTCGTCGAGCAGCGCCACCGGCAGCAGCTCGCCGAACATCGTGATGCCGAGCTCGGCGAAGCCGGCGTCCTCGCCGTGCCGCCGTTTGGCCTCGGTTTCCGCGTCGCTGATGGCGATGCCGGCGCGGTGGGCCTCGAAACCGAGGTCGCGCACGGTGGCGAGGAAGACCTCACCGGTGCCGAACACGACGTCGTGGCCGGCGGCTTTCGCCGCGTCGGCCAAGGGCAGCAGGGGGAAGAGGTGGCCGTACGCCGGGCGGCACGAGAAGAGGATTCGCACCACCCGAGCGTACTGGTCAGCCCTTCACGACCGGGGCGATCTGCTGCACCCACTGCCACGGCGCGGACGTGCCGCCGGGCAGGGAGTTGAAGTACTCCCAGCCGTCGATCCCGCCGAAGTCCGGGTACTTCGAGACGAGACCGCGCACGGTCGACTGGAGGGTCGACATGGCGACGTAACCACTGCAGTTCGCGGGATTCGTCACGGTCCCGGCGACGACCTTGCTCGCGGGCACGATGCCGCGCTTGACGATGTTGTCGTAGCCGGACGTGCTGCTCAGCGAGCCCCAGCCGCAGTAGAACTGCGTGTTGAACCAGGAGATCTGCGCGCCGCGGTCGCGGTAGAGGGTGTCGTAGTTCAGCCCGGAGAGGCCACCGCCGCCGGTCAGCTCGCTCGCCACCGGGGCGAGCGTGACGAGGAACGAGCTGCCGAAGTCCGCCCGCAGCGCGTCGATCAGCTTGTTGAGCGCGCCGTTGGACATGTGCTCTTCGATGTCCAGGTCGATGCCGGACAGCGAGTACGTCCGGATCAGGTTGCGCAGCAAGGGGTAGTAGGTGTCGAACTGCGTTTCGAGCCGCTGGAAGCTGCCCGCCGCGGCCCCGCCGACGAAGGCGAGCACGTGCACCCCCTGGCTGCGCAGGGTCGCGAGGTCCTGCCACATCCGCGTGAACTTCGACGCGTTCGGCGGATCGTCGTTGAGGTGCACAACACTGTTCGTGTCGAGGTGGATCGCCCCGACGACGACGTCGGTGACGCCGGTGTTGTTCTGGGTGAGTGTGAGCGGTGAGACGTAGGTGGAGCCGTTGTAGATGGTCTGGTAGTAGACGATCACCCTGCGCCCGGCGGCGGCCGAAGCCGGCACCGCACCCGAAAGCAGCATCACCAAGGCCACGAAGGCCACGCCGATCCTCCGCATGGTCCAGACCATACGTCGCGGAGGGTGGTGAGGAAAGAACCCACCGTCGATCCTGTCCGGTTTTGTCGACTTCCAGTCTTGATTCCCCTCTGGGGCACGTCTTTTCTATCTGTGAAGCCTTCTGACCAGGTCTTTTGCGCTAAGTGGGTAAAGTCCGCAGTAGGTGCTACAGTCAGAATCGGTTTAGTGTCGCCTCTTCGTGTTGTATGACCAGGAGGCGAGAGAGTGGCCAAATTGCGACCCGTGAACTTCCGTTTCGGCGACAAGGTGCTGGTGCGGGAGTCCGCTCTCGATGGTTGGGCACCGGGGCGCGTGGTGCGGGTGGAGAACGTCGATTCGCGGCCCAGGCATCGCTGCGCATCGATCAAGGTCGCGACCAGTTCGTTGCTTCGCGATGGCTACCTCTCAGGTCTACGTGTGGTTCCCGCCGGAACGCCGATCTACCAGTACGCGACGCTCGACGAGGTCAGTCTCGTCAGGCACGATTCCCGGTGGGACCCGTTCGGCGTGAAGCCGTTCATGACTCCCGACGAGTACCGGGTCATGGGTGGGGTCGCCGGGTTTCCGATGACAGGCATGCCGGGGGCGACCCACGTCGGGGCTTACCAGTCAGCGACTTCGTACGACCCGGGTGATCCAGTGTGGGCTTGGGAACGCGGGTGGCGCAGGGCTGAGGTGATGGCAGCCAAGCCGTCCTGGGTGACCGTGCACTACCTGGACGGATACCGGTGCGAGAACGGCCGGCCGACCAAGAGCTACCGCCCTTCGGGGATCTGGCCGGTGATCTGCGACTATCCCGAGCCCATCCGGGAGATCGAGATCGAGCCGGAATGGCTGCGGAAGCCGGAACCGCTGCGGAGGTATGCCAATGGCCCGCACTGAACCTCAACCGACCTCCTGGACCGACCGTCCCGGGATCGCCGCCAGCAGTTCCTTCGTGTACTCCGCCTTCGGCTCGTGCAGCACCTGTGCGGCCGGGCCCAGCTCGACCATCGTTCCCGCCCGCAGCACGCCCACCTGGTCCGCGAGCTGCCGGACCACCGCCAGGTCGTGCGAGATGAACAGGTACGACAACCCCAGCTCCGACTGCAGCTCCGCCAGCAGCCGCAGGATCTGGGCCTGCACCGAGACGTCCAGCGCCGACACCGGCTCGTCGCACACCACCAGGTCCGGCCGCAGCGCCAACGCCCGCGCGATCGCCACCCGTTGCCGCTGGCCACCCGACAGCTCCGCCGGCTTTCGGCGGGCCACCGACGCCGGCAGCGCGACCTGCTCCAGCAGCTCCGGAACCCGCGTGCGCGGCAGACCGAACGCCCGCAGTGGCTCCGCGATGACGTCCTCGATCGAGAACTTCGGGTTCAGCGACGCGTACGGGTTCTGGTAGACGATCTGCATCCGGCGCCGCAGCCGGCGCAGTTCGTTGCCGCCGAGTGACGTGATGTCCTGGCCGTCGAACTCGATCGCACCGGCGGACGGCGTTTCGAGGCGCAGCAGCATGCGCGCCGTCGTCGACTTGCCCGAGCCGGACTCGCCGACCAGCGCGAGGGTCTGGCCGCGCGGGATGTCGAACGAGATGCCGTCGACCGCGCGGATGCCGCCGTCGAACGTCTTCGCGAGGTCCCGCACCGTCACCAGCGGCTCGGCGGCCGGGGCCGCCGGGCGCAGCGTGCTCGTCATGCTCGGTGCCGCCGCGAGCAGTTGCTGCGTGTACGGCTGTGAAGGCGCGCTGACGATTTCGGCCGTCTTGCCCTCTTCGGCGACTTCGCCGCGGGAGAGCACGACGATCCGAGACGCGCGATCGGCCGCGACGCCCAAGTCGTGCGTGATCAGCAGGATCGCCGTCCCCGCCTGGGCGGCCAGCGACGTCAGGTGGTCGAGGATCCGCCGCTGCACGGTGACGTCGAGCGCGCTGGTCGGCTCGTCCGCGATGATCAGCTTCGGCCGCCCGGCCAGCGCGGCCGCGATCAGCACGCGCTGCCGCAGCCCGCCCGACAACTGGTGCGGGTACTGCTTCGCCCGCAGTTCCGGCTCCGGCACGCCCGCGCGTTCCAGCAGTTCGACGGCCTGCAGCGAAGCGGCGCGGCGGTCGGCGAGACCGTGGATCCGCAGCACCTCCGCGACCTGGTCGCCGATCCGGTGCACCGGGTTGAGCGACACGGCCGGGTCCTGCGGCACCAGCGCGATCTCCCGGCCGCGCACACCCCGCCACTGCTTGGGGGACAACGACGTCAGGTCGCGGTTGCCGAACGTGATCGCGCCGCCGTCGATCCGGCCGCCGCGGGGGAGCAGGCCGATCGCCGCGTGCGCGGTGGTCGACTTGCCCGAGCCGGACTCGCCGACGACCGCGACGACCTCGCCTTCGCCGACGTCGAGGCTGACGTCCTGGACGGCCGGGACCAGCCCGGCCCGCGTCCGGTACGACACGGCCAGGTTTTCGATGCGCAGCAGGGTCATCGCTCGCCTCCGTCCAGTGCGCGGGAAAGCCGGTTCGCGGACAGGACCACCGCCGCGACCGTCAATCCCGGGAACGTCGTCATCCACCAGGCCGTGGCCAGGAAACTGCGGCCGCCGGCGACCAGCGAGCCCCATTCGGGCGTCGGCGGGGTCGCGCCGAAACCGAGGAAGCTCAGCGCCGACACCTCGAGCACGGCCGTGCCGAGGGTGAGCGTCGCCAGCGCGAGCACCGGGCCGGCCGCGTTCGGCAGGACGTGCCGCAGCAGCACGCCGGACCAGCGCACTCCGCTGGCTCGCGCGGCTTCGACGAAGACGCCGCTTCGCACGCGAAGCACCTCCGCGCGCATGACTCGCGCGAAGGAGGCGAGGTTCGCGATGCCGACGGCGATCGCGACGTTCGTCGTGCCGAAGCCCAGTGCCGTGACCAGGGCCAGCGACAGCAGGATCGGCGGGATGGCCAGGAAGACGTCCACGATCCGCATGATCACGGTGTCGGCCCAGCCACCGCGGAACCCGGCGAGCAGGCCCAGCGCCGAGCCCGCGATCAACGCCGTCAGCACGGCGATCGCGGTCGCGCGCAGCGAGAGCGACGCGCCGTGGATCACCCGCGCGTAGACGTCACGCCCGGTCTCGTCGGTGCCGAAGAAGTGGTGCAGCGACGGCCCTTGCAGCCGTTCGGCCGGGACGCCGGTGATCGGGTCGTAGCTGGTCAACAGTCCTGGTACGAACGCGGCGAGCAGCACGAAAGCCAGCACGACAACGGCGATCACCAGGCCGGGCGGGAATGGCACTTTCACGTGAAAGTGCCGCTTGGTGGCGAGGTCAACCACGAGCCACCGCCTCGGGGGTACGCGCGATCCGCGGATCGAGCAGCGGGTAGAGCAGATCGACGATCAGGTTGAGCACCACGAACACCAGCGCGGCCAGCACGATCACCGCCTGCACCACCGGGACGTCCTGCGCGGTGACGGCGGCCGCGGTCACCCGGCCGACGCCGTCGCGCGAGAACACCGTCTCGGTGATCACCGAACCGGCGACCAGGTTGCCCGCCACCACCCCGGCGACGGTCAGCGTCGGCACGGCGGCGTTGCGCAGCAGGTGTCCGAAGTGGACGCGCCAGCGGCTCGCGCCCTTGGCCGCGGCGATCTCCGCGTACGGCTGCTCCTGCTGCGTGGCCAGGCTCTTCGCCAGCACCTGGCCGATGATCGCGCCGGTCGGCAGGGCGAGCGTGATCGCGGGCAGGATGATCGTCTCGAAGCCCTGCGTGCCGAGCGCGGGCAGCAGCCGCAGCCGGAACGAGAAGAACTGGATCAGCACCAGGCCCACCCAGAACGGCGGCAGCGAGATCGCCAGCGACGGCAGGGACAGCAGCGCCTGCCGCAGCCAGCGGAACCGCGTGAACGTGCCCAGGAACGCCGAGCCACCACCGAACAGCACGGCGAGCACCAGGGCCAGGCTCGTCACGGCGAGCGTCGGCGGCAACGCCGTGACGACCATGTGCGTCGCGTCGTCACCGGTCGCGACACTGCGGCCGAAGTCGCCGTGCAGCGCTGAGACCAGCCGTTTCAGGTACTGGACCGGGAACGGCGAGTCGAGACCGTACTCCGCGCGGGCCGCGGCGACCTGTTCCGCCGTCATCGATGCCCCGCCCTCTCCGCCGGCGAGCTTCGCCGAAACGGCGTCCCCCGGCAGCAGGTAGAGGATCAGGAACGACAGCGTGAACGCCGCCCACAGCACGAAGACCGCTTGCGCGACCCGGCGGAGCAGGTAGTTCCTCACGACAGCCACGCGTCGAACAGCTGCAGCCGTGACGACGCTTCGAAGTCGACGGCGTGCGCCTTGGCGCTCTCCGCGACGACCTGGGTCAGCTCGAACACCGGCACCGCGTAGGCGTGGTCGACGATCAGCTGCTGCGCCTCGTCGGCCGAGGGCTTCCGCTTGGCGTTGTCCACAGTGGACGACTGGGCGTCGAGCGCGACGTCGAGCGGGTTGCCCGGCGTGAGCCGGCTGCGGTTGCCGGCCTTCGTCGAGAACTGGCCGCGCAGGATGTCCGGGTCGGCGCGGGTGACGTTGTACCAGAGGAAGTCGTAGTTGCCGCTCAGCTGGATCTGCGTGGTCTCGGCGTTGGTGTGCTGCTCGATCTTGAGGTCGAAACCGATCTTGCGCAGCTGCTGCTGGATCAGCTCCAGCACGCTGCGGTTCTGGTTGAACACCGGCGAGAACACGACGGCCGCGCTCAGCCGCTGCCCGTTCTTCACGCGGATGCCGTCGGCGCCGGGCACCCAGCCGTCGCCGTCCAGCAGCGCCGTGGCGCCTTTCTGGTCGTAGGCCAGCTGCGCGGACAGGTCGCTGTGCAACGGCGTCGCCGAACCCAGGATGCTGGTGGCCGGCTTGTAGCTCGGCGTCAGCACGGTGTTCACGACCTCGGTGCGGTCGACGCCCTTGAGCACGGCCTGACGCACCTTTTCGTCGGTGAGCACACCGCGGGTGGTGTTCGCGTGCAGGTTGAACACGACCCCCGGGTTCGGCCGGATGTTCTCGGTGAAGCCGTTGCTCGTGAACTGCGGCTCGTCGACCGGCTGGACGTCGGTGATCGCGTCGAGCTGGCCGGAGGCGAGGCTGCCGGTGCGGACGCCGGGCTCCGGCACGATCTTGTAGTCGATCTTGTCGAGGTACGCCTCACCCTGGTGCTTGAACAGCGACGAGCCCCAGGTGTAGCCCTTGCGCTTGGCCAGCACGATCTCCTGGTTCTGCTTCAGGCTCTCGAAGGTGAACGGCCCGGAGCCGACCAGGCCGTTGCCCTGGCAGCGCTGCTCCGGCGTCTTCTGGAACGCCGCGGGGGCCAGGACGCCGAGCGACACCGTCGAGCTGGCCTGCAGGAACTGGGCGCTGGGCGCGGAGAACTCGAGGCGCGCGGTCCGCGGGTCGACGACGGTCGTGCTCTTGTAGGCGGCGAGGTAGCCGTAGCCGAGCTGGGCCTTCGTGCCGAGGGCCTTGATGCCGTCGAAGCTGGTCTTGATCGCCGCGGCGTCGACCGGCGTGCCGTCGGAGAACGTCGCGCCGGCGCGCAGGTGGAAGGTGAACGCCGTCGAATCGGCGTTGCTCTCCCACTTCTCGGCCAGCCACGGCTTGATCTCGCCGGTCTTCGGGTCCTGGTCGGTCAGCGAGTCGACCAGCTGGCGCGCGACGTTGATCGACGCGTTCGTGGCGGTCTGCTGCGGGTCGATGCAGTCGGGCGCGGACGAGATGCCGAGCCGGAGCGTGCCGCCGGCCTTGGGCGGACCGGCGTCGGCGGCGCTCTGCTCGCCGCCCGCCGCGGAGCAGGCGGTCAGCAGCAGGGGCAGGGCGAGCAGGGCCGCGGCGTTGCGGGCACGGGAAAGCTGGGACACCGACGGCCTCCAGGGGAGCGGTTGCGACTTCAAGCGCGACGCTAGTTCCGCACTTGAGGCCGTCCCACAGAGCGAACCCGGGTCCCAACCCCTGGCACCGCAACGATTCCCCCTTGACACGCCGTGAGGGGCACCTCCAGGGACCTGGAGTCCCTGAAGGTGCCCCTCACGGCGAACTGGAGGTCAGCAGCGGCCGAGCATGTCCGTCAGGGCCGTCTTCTCCGCGGTGTTGACGGTGAGCTTGAACTTCGTCTTCACCGCGACCCACATCTTCGCGTAGGTGCACCAGTAGCCGGTGAGCGGCGGCTTCCACTGGTCGGGCGACTTGTCGCCCTTCGACTGGTTGACGTTGTCCGTCACGGCGATGAGCTGCGGGTCGGTCAGGTCGTTCGCGTACGCCTGGCGCTGGGCCGTCGTCCACGACGACGCCCCGGTGCGCCACGCGGCGGCCAGCGGCACCACGTGGTCGATGTCCACATCGGACGCCGCCGTCCAGGTCTCGCCGTCGTACGGGCTGAACCAGCTGCCGGAGGTGGCGGCGCAGTTCGACCCGGTGACGACGTTCGTGCCGTCGCGCTTCAACACGACTTCGCGCGTGTCGCAGCTGTTGCCCTGGTCGATCCAGTGCGGGAACTTGTCGCGGCTGTAGCCGGTCTGGGACCCGTCGGCCTTCACGGTCAGCGAAGCCAGCTCGGACTTCGCCGTCGCGGCGGACGGGACGCCCGGCGGGGTGGCGTCGGCGACGCCGGCCAATGTTCCGGAGAGCACCGCGGTGGCGGCGAGGACAGCCAAGGAATGACGAACAGCACGCCTGGTTGGCATATTGCTGCCTCCATGTCAGGTGTGGGGACAGCTAACCCTGATACACCTGAGTGGCGTGTGCAACACGTATAGGTGACATGTTGCTGCCCGTTCGCCAACGCTGAGTGTCCGCTGGCTCACGTGAGAGTGAAAAACGCAGGTCAGGCTGCTCCACGAACGAGCCGCAGATCCTCCGTGTGCCGGTACCAGGTCCACTTGTTCACCGCGCGGTCGAAGACCACGTCGTCGCGCACTGGCCGCGTCGGGATGCAGCCGATCTGGAAAGCGCGCGAGTACAGCGTCGTCGGCCGCTTGAAGACGGTCCCCTTCACCACGCGCACGGCCAGGCCCGGCCCGCCCGGATCCGGCGTCACCTCGATCGACGCGGCCGGCCCGCGCAGCGCGACCTGCTCGTCGCAGTAAGCCACCCCGCGGACGAGCCGCAGCAGCCCGCGCCCGACGAGCACGCCGCCGACGTCGTCGCGGATCAGCGGCACCGGGTCGACCTCGCCGCGCAACGCGAGCGCGAGCGCCTGCAGCGGCGTCTTCGGCAGTCCCCACAGCGCGGCGACCGACGAGTCCGGCGAGGACGGCACGAACCCGACCGACACGCCGGAGATCGCGTCCTTCCGCAACAGTCGCACCACGACCGCGGCGAGATCGGCGTCCGTGCCCGACACCACCAGGTGATCGTGTTCGCCCAGCAAGGGGTCGATTTCCGCTTTGCCGGGACGGCTCGGCACGCGGACCGATTCGACGTCATCGACTTCTTCGAAGCCGGCCGCGTCGTCGCCACAGGCCACCACTATTCCGCGCACCCGCGGGTCCTCCGTTACAGTCATGCACCGGCATTTACCAGCGCCACCGGTGTCCGCCCCGGACACCAAACCTCACGTCGTCGAACACCTTGGAGTGTCACATGCCGGCCATCGTGCTCATCGGTGCCCAATGGGGAGACGAAGGCAAGGGCAAGGCCACCGACCTGATGGGTGACCGCGTCCAGTGGGTCGTCCGCTACCAGGGTGGCAACAACGCCGGTCACACGGTCGTCCTGCCGAACGGCGAGAACTTCGCCCTGCACCTCATCCCGTCCGGCATCCTCACCCCCGGCGTGACCAACGTCATCGGCAACGGCGTGGTCGTCGATCCGGGTGTGCTGCTGGACGAGCTGTCCGGACTCGAAGCGCGGGACGTCGACACGTCCAAGCTGCTGATCTCCGCCGACGCGCACTTGATCATGCCGTACCACGTGGCCATCGACAAAGTCACCGAGCGCTACCTGGGCAGCCGCAAGATCGGCACCACCGGCCGCGGCATCGGGCCGTGCTACCAGGACAAGATCGCCCGCGTCGGCGTCCGCGTGCAGGACCTGCTCGACGAGAAGATCTTCCGGCAGAAGGTCGAAGCCGCACTGGAGTTCAAGAACCAGGTGCTGGTGAAGGTCTACAACCGCAAGGCGCTGGAGGCGAACCAGGTCGCCGACGAGGTGCTCGCCGCGGGCGAGAAGTTCGCGCACCGCATCGCCGACACCCGGCTGCAGCTCAACCAGGCCCTCGAGCGCGGCGAGACCGTGCTGCTCGAAGGCTCACAGGGCACGCTGCTCGACGTCGACCACGGCACCTACCCGTTCGTGACGTCGTCGAACCCGACGTCCGGCGGCGCGAGCGCCGGTTCGGGCATCGGCCCGGGCCGGATCGGCACGGTGCTCGGCATCCTCAAGGCCTACACCACGCGCGTCGGCTCCGGCCCGTTCCCGACCGAGCTGAACGACGAGTCCGGCGAGTACCTGCGCAAGCAGGGCGGCGAGTTCGGCGTCACCACGGGCCGCTCGCGGCGCACCGGCTGGTTCGACGCGGTGATCGCGCGCTACGCGGTCCGCGTCAACGGCATCACCGACTACTTCCTCACCAAGCTGGACGTGCTGTCCGGGTTGGAGAAGGTGCCGGTGTGCGTGGGTTACGAGGTCGACGGCTTCCGCACGCAGGACATGCCGATGACGCAGACCGACGTGCACCACGCGATCCCCATCTACGAAGAGCACCCGGGCTGGTTCGAGGACATCTCGGCGTGCCGCACGTTCGAGGAGCTCCCGGCGAACGCGCGTGCGTACGTCGAGCGCCTCGAAGAGCTGTCGGGCGCCCGGATCTCGGCGATCGGCGTCGGCCCGGGCCGCGAGCAGACGATCGTGCGGCACCAGTTCGTCTGAGGTGCTGTCGTTCAGGTCAGCTTCGTGCTGACCGGCGTCTCGTTGCGGAACAGGTCGAGCACCGGGCAGTGCTCGTCGACCTCGCGCTTGAGGTCTTCGTAGCGCTCCCGGCTCGCCGGCCCTTCGAGCTCGACGGACACCCGGACGTCCCCGAAGCCGGGGCGGGTGTTGAGCGAGAAGCCGAAGAAGCCGTGCAGGTCGAGGTCGCCGTCCACGGTGACCTTGACCGAGTCGAGCGGGATCCCGCGCTTGGCCGCCCAGAACTGGTACGTGATCACCTGGCACGACCCGAGCGCGGCGAGCGCGAACTCGACGGGGTTCGCGGCCTGGTCGGCACCGCCGAGCGCCGGCGGCTCGTCGACGGTGAACTCGTGCCCCCGCACCTTGACGGCGACTTCGGTCCTGGTGCCGGGCTTCAGGGTGTGCTCCACGCTGAAGGACACGGCGGCGTTGTGCGGGTCGGCGTCGACGGCTTTGCGAGTGCCGTCGAT
The DNA here is from genome assembly GCF_023023025.1 of Amycolatopsis sp. WQ 127309. Lineage (NCBI taxonomy): Bacteria > Bacillati > Actinomycetota > Actinomycetes > Pseudonocardiales > Pseudonocardiaceae > Amycolatopsis > Amycolatopsis sp. WQ 127309. The sequence continues at coordinate 2,364,790 of NZ_CP095481.1, read as the reverse complement.
GACGTCGGTCAGCGACATGGGATCTCCTGAGGATGGTGATCGGGATCTCGCCCCAGAGTGGGTGATTCCCTCACGGTTCGCGCGACTTCCCACGCGCTGGGAGAAGCGGTTCCCGGGATGCGGAAGCGCTTGCCTGACCGGCCGATGCGGGGATCATGGCGCGGTGGTCCGCCTTCTGGCGCGGGCCGGGGTTCGCCGGGCTTGCACGGCCATCCCGCCACCGAGGCCCACCCCGCCCTTCCCTGGGGGGCCGGTCCCGTCTCCAGCGTATCGGCACCCCCGGCCCGAAAACGGGGTCGGCCGAAATCTGTGGACAACCGAACCCATTGTGGATAACTCCGCTTCTCAAGCGCTGGGAAGCCGGAAAACGGTGGCACCGAGGGTTAGCGTGAGGATCATGACCATCGGAGTCACGCTTCCCTCGGGCGACACCGCCGCCGCGCCGAACCTCGTCGACGAGCTCCTGGCGCAGGCCAGGCAAGCTGCCGACGCCGGGCTCAAGTCCGTGTGGTTCTCGCAGCTTCCGCTCAGCCAGGACGCCATCACCGTCGCCGCCCTCGCGGGGCGGGAGAACCCCGGGCTCGAGGTCGGCACTTCCGTCGTGCCCATCTACCCGCGGCACCCGCTGGTGGTCGCGAACGCGGCGCAGACCGCCCACGCCGCCACCGGTGGGCGGTTCACCCTCGGCGTCGGGCTCGGCTCGAAGGGGTTCCTCGGGCCCGTCTACGGCGTCGAATACCCGCCGCCCATCAAGCACCTGCGCGAGTACCTGACCGTGCTCAAGCAGGTCTTCACCGGCGAGGCCGTCGAGTTCGACGGTGAGACCGTCCGGGCCCACGCGCCCGGACTGTCCACTGTGGGCGGTGACGTGCCGATCATCGTCGCCGCGATGGGGCCGCAGGCGCTGCGCGTCACCGGTGAGCTGGCCGACGGGACCCTGCCGTTCCTCGCCGGGCCGCGGGCGCTGGCCGAACAGATCGTGCCGCACCTGCCCGCGGGTAAGCGGATCCTCGCCGCCGTGCCCGCGATCGTCACGAACGAGCCGGAGGCCGTGCGCGCCCTCGCCGTCGAACAGATGAGCTTCTACGCGCAGATCCCGTCGTATCAACGGATCCTGGCCGCGGAAGGGGTCGATCATCCGGCGGACCTGGCGATCATCGGTGACGAGAAGACCGTCCTCGCCGGGCTCCGGCGGTACTACGACGCCGGCGCGACCGACGTCCTCGTGTCGCAGACCGGCATCCGCTCGTCCGAAGAGCGGCGCCGGACCTGGGAGGTGATCAGCTCAATCGGTTCGTGAGCGTCGTCGAGACCGACAGCTCCTCCAGGTCCAGCTCGCGCAACATCTTCCCGAGGATCTCGTCGTCGAGCCGGCCCGCGCGGTTCTCCTCGATCATCGCCTTGCGCTGGGTGATCAGCAGCTCGCGCCGGGCCTTCGCGAACTGAGCCTGCGGGCTGCCGGAGCGGTCCTCGCCGGACAGCGTGATGGCCGCTTTGGCGAAGCGGTAGCGCGTGTCGACGAGCCGTTCCAGCCGCTCCTTCAGGCGCTCGACCTTCTCCGGCGGCAGGTCCAGCTCGGCGAGCCGGTCGCGGCTGATCTCGCGCAGCCGCGCGTGCGCCGCCTTCTGCGCGACCTCGCGGGCCGCGAGTTCCTCGGCCTCGTCCCGCGAGGTCTCCGACGGGTCCTGGACCTTCAGCACCCGGATCAGCGGCGGCAGCGTGAGGCCCTGGATGAGCACCGTGCCGATCGCCACCGCGAACGCGAACAGCTGGATCTCCTCGCGGCCGGGGGTGCCAGCCGGGACACCGGCCGCGGCGGCGAGCGTGACGACGCCGCGCATGCCGGTCCACGAGATCACCGCGATCGTCTGCCAGTCGGGGGCCCGGCGGACCTGGCCGAACAGCCGCAACGTCTTCGGCAGGTACGCGAACAGCGCCACCGCCGGGATCCGCACCAGCATCGTCACCGCGAGCACGGCCAGCGCCACCAGCGCGAGGGTGCCGTTGTCGCGGGCCGCGTGCGCGGCGCCGTCGAGCACGAACGGCAGCTGCAGGCCCATCAGCGCGAACACCAGCGCCTCCAGCAGGACGTCGATCGACGCCCAGACGGATCTGTCCTGCATCCGCGTCGCGGGTGACGCGTAGAGCGAGCGGTGGCCGAGGTAGAGGCCCGCGGCGACGACGGCGAGCACGCCGGATCCGCTGAACTCCTCGCCGAACGGGTGCAGGTGCTCGGCGGTGACGTACGCGCCGAACGGCACGATGATCCCGAACGCCGACTCCAGCAGCGGGTCGTCGAGCAGCCGCCGGATCCCCACCACGAGCGCGCCGATCGCCAGGCCGACGGCGATGCCCAGCACGGTCGCGACGCCGAACACCGCGAAGCCGTGCCCGGCCGAGCCCGCGGTGCCGGCGACGGCGGCGAGCGCGACCTTGTAGAGCGTCAGCGCGGCGGCGTCGTTGACCAGGCTTTCACCGGTCAGCACGCTCATCACGCGCCGTGGCAGGCCGAGCTTGCGGCCGATCGCGACCGCCGTCACGGCGTCCGGCGGCGCCACGACGGCGCCGAGGACGAGCGCCGAGGCGAACGGCACGTCCGGCAGCAGCAGGTGCACGACCAGCGCGACGACCACCGCGGTGACGGCGACCAGCACCACGCCCAGCGCGACGATCGGGCGCAGGTTCCGCTTGAAGTGCGTCACCGAGCTTTCGAGCGACGTCGAGTAGAGCAACGGCGGCAGCACGACGGTGAGGACGAGCTCCGGCTCCAGCTCGAGCCGCGGCACGCCGGGGATCAGCGCCACCCCGAGCGCGACCACCACGACCAGCAGTGGCGCGGACAGGTTGTAGCGCCGCGCGAACGCCGTCAGCGCGAGCGAGCCGGTGAGCACGCCCATCAGGACCAGGATCTCCACGCGCGTGATCTTCCCGCAGGTAGAGAGCCTGCGCTTGCCTTCCGGTGAATGGAAGTGATCTGGATTACGTCGTACCCCCTGTGCATACTTGTGCGCACTACGCACACCTGTGCGGATGACGTGCACCGACGCACATCCGGAGGTTCCCCATGTCCCCTGGCACTCGCTCCTGGGTCGTGCCCCTGGCCTGGACCGCCGTTCTGCTCGACGGGTTCGACCTCGTCGTGCTCGGCTCCGTGCTGCCCGTGCTCCTGCGTGACCACGTCTGGGGCCTGACGCCCGCCACGGCGTCGGTCGTCTCGACGGTCGGCCTGGCCGGGATGATGCTGGGCGGCCTGGCGATCGGCACGATCACCGACGTCATCGGCCGCCGGAAGTCCCTGATCATCTCGGTCGCGCTGTTCTCGCTGTGCACGCTGTTGTGCGCCTTCGCGCCGTCGACGTTCGTCTTCGGCCTGCTGCGCTTCGTCGCCGGGCTCGGCCTCGGCGGCTGCCTGCCGACGGCCATCACGCTGGTCACGGAGTACGCGCGCCGCGGCAAGGCCGGCAGCGCGACGACCACGGTGATGACCGGCTACCACGTCGGCGCGGTGCTGACGGCGCTGCTGGCGATCGTGCTGATCTCGCCGCTGGGCTGGCGCGCGATGTTCGTCGCCGGCGCCCTGCCCGCGGTGGTGCTGATCCCGCTGATGCTGAAGTTCCTGCCGGAGTCCGAGTCGTTCCAGCGGGTCCGCGAGACCGAGCGCTCGGCCGGGCACGCGGTCGCCGGGCTGTTCCGCGGCGGGCTGCTGCGCGCCACCATCGCGTTCTGGATCACGTCGTTCATGGGCCTGCTGCTGGTCTACGGCTTGAACACCTGGCTGCCGGAGATCATGCGCCAGGCCGGCTACCCGCTCGGCGCCGCGCTCAGCCTGCTGCTGACGCTGAACGTCGGCGGCATCGTGGGCCTGCTCGTCGCGGGCCGGGTCGCCGACCGCGTCGGCATCCGGCCGTCCGCGCGCGTCTGGTTCATCGCGGGTGCGGTGTTCCTGGCGCTGCTGAGCGTGCGGCTGCCGGCCGTCGGGCTGTACGCGGCGGTGTTCCTGACCGGCTGCTTCGTCTTCAGCGCGCAGGTGCTGGTGTACGCCTACATCGGCCGGATCTACCCGGACGCCATCCGCGCGACCGGCCTCGGCTGGTCCGCCGGCATCGGCCGGATCGGCGCGATCTCCGGCCCGCTCCTCGGCGGCGCGCTGCTGACGGCCGGGATCGCGTACCCGTGGGGCTTCTACGCCTTCGCGGCGGTCGGCGCCCTGGGCGCGGTGGCGGTCACGGTCGTCCGCCCCGGCCACAATGCCCGGACCGAAGACTCCGTCCCGGCGCCGGAATCACGCCCCGCCACCACCTAAAGCCGTGAAGGCCTCCTTCCCGGCCATAAGAGCCGGGAAGGAGGCCTTCACGGCTTTCAGCCGAGTTCCTTGAGTTCCTGTTCCACGGCCGCGAGTTCGGCTTCGGAACCCTGGACCTTGGGGCCCTTGAACCACTTCCGCGCCGAGAGCACCCACCACAGTCCCGCGCCGCCGAGCACCACGAGGAACGCGACCGGTGTGTAGTTGAACGAGTCCACCGTCACCGGGGAAACCTGCGGCAGCATGAACAGGATGAAGATCAGGACGACCCACGTGGTCGCGACGATGCCGACCGGCTTGCCCCAGCGGCCGAGGTGCCACGGGCCGCGCTCGAAGTCGTCACCCTGGCGGACGCGCAGGAACACCGGGATCACGTACGCCACGTACAGCCCCACCACGGCGATCGAGGTCACCGCCGCGTAGGCCGTCGCGCTCCACAGGTACGGCAGCGCCAGCACCAGCGCGCCGCCCGCGCCCAGCCAGACGGCGTTGGTCGGCGTCTGCGTCCGCTTGTTGATCTTGTGCCAGAACTTCGACCCGGGGATCGCGCCGTCGCGGGCGAACGCGTAGATCATCCGCGAGTTCGCCGTCACCGACGCCATGCCGCAGAACAGCTGCGCGCCGATGCAGATCAGCAGCAGGAACTTGCCGGTGACCGCGCCGGTGGCGTCGATGAAGATCTGCGCGGGCGGGACGCCGGTGGCCGAGCCGACCTCGCCGGCGTAGTCCTGGATCGCGAACGTGAGGCCGATCAGCAGGATCCAGCCCGCGACGAGCGAGACGACGATCGACATCACGATGCCGCGCGGCCCGGCCGTCGCCGCGCTCTTCGTCTCCTCGGTCATGTGCGCCGACGCGTCGTAGCCGGTCAGCGTGTACTGCGCCACCAAGAGACCGAGCGCGAAGACGTAGAACGCCGAGCCCCAGCCCGTCTGGTTCACGAAGCTGCCGAAGACGAACGACGCGTCCTGGTGCTTGGCCGGCACGAAGATCAGCACGCCGACGATCACCAGCACGCCGATGAGGTGCCACCACACGCTGACGTTGTTGAGGATCGCCACGATCCGGACGCCGAAGGTGTTCAGCAGGCCGTGCACCACGAGGATGATCGCGAGCAGCAGGATCGTGTGCCCCGGTGTCGCCGAGAAGCCCCACTGCAGGTCGAGGAACGCGTTGAGGAACAGGGCCGCGCCGAAGTCGATGCCCGCGGTGACGGCGATCTGCCCGACGAGGTTGAACCAGCCGGTGAACCACGACCACGCGGGACCGTTCTTCCGCGCCAGCCGCGCCGCCCAGTAGTACAGCCCGCCCGCGGTCGGGTAGCTGGAGCAGACCTCGGCCATGCCCAGGCCGACCAGGATGACGAAGATCCCGACGAGCGGCCAGCCCCAGATCATCGCGGCCGGCCCGCCGGTCTTCATGCCGAACCCGTAGAGCGTCAGGCAGCCGGACAGGATGGAGATGATGGTGAACGAGACGGCGAAGTTCGAGAACCCCGACATCGTCCGCTTGAGCTCCTGCGCGTAGCCGAGCTGGTGCAGGCGTGCGGAGTCGTCGTCTTGGCCGGGATCGTGGTCGGGAGTGGTCTGCTGGTCGGAGACATCCATCGGGCACCTCTTGAAAGGTATGCGGCCAGACCATTGAATTCGCCGAAGTTAGCCCTGGTGGACGAGGGGTGTCAAGGCTTCGTCAAGAACTCGTCCAGCCGCTGGAGCAGCGGTCCGCCGCCGCGGTGGTCGTTCGAGAGGAGCGTCGCGGTGACGCCGCCGGAGTGCGTGCTCCGGAACGACACGCCGTGGTCGCCGCCTTCGAGCCGCACGGCGCCGGGCCACGGCAGCCAGAAGCCGAGGCCGTAACCCGGGGCGTGCGGGCGCAGCATCCGGGCCACCCACTCGCGGGGCACGATCCGGCCGTCCAGGAACGCGGGCCAGAACCGCCGGAAGTCCGGCGCGGTGCTGTAGCTCCCGCCGTCGCCGTGCCCGCGCACCGGCAGGCTGAACACGTTGATGCGGCCGTCTTCCAGATAACCGGTGGCGGTCCGGCCGGGCAGCGCGTCCGACCGGAGGAACGCCGTGTCCGCCATTCCGGCGGGCTCGCAGACGCGCTCGTGCACGAGGTCGTGGAACGGCCGGCCCGCGACCCGCTCGGCGAGCAGGCCGAGGACGGCGAACGCGCCGTTGTTGTAACGGAACTCCGTGCCGGGCGCGGACCTCTGCGGAAAGCCGTCGAGGGCGGCGAGGTAGTCGGCGGACGTGGCGAGGGACGGCGTCGGTGGCGGGTCCGCCTCTTCGTCGCAGTAGTCGCCGATGCCGGACGTGTGCGTCAGCAGGTGCTCGACGGTGACGGCGTCGTCGATCAGCGGCAGGTCGCCGCCCAGCAGGTCGCGGGCGCAGGTGTCCAGCGAAAGCCGTCCTTCGGCGATCAGCCCGACGACGACCAGCGCGGTGAACCCCTTGGTGCCGCTGGCGATCGCGAACCGGGTGTCGACGGTGTTCCCGACGCCGTAGCCGCGGTGCGCGTACCCGGCCGCTTCGGCGAGCAGCGTCTCGTCAGCGCGGCTGACCAGCACCACGCCGGAGAACGCCGTGAGGGGCACCTTCATGGACGAAGCGTCCCTGAAGGTGCCCCTCACGGCAAAGCGTTTAGCGACCGAGGAACGCGTGCAGCGACTCCAGCGCGGTGTCGGCCTGGTCGGCGAAGAAACCGTCGACGCCCGCCTTCAGGAACGCCGCCTCCTCGGTGAAGACGTCACCGTAGGCGTCCGGCTCGGCCGAGGAGCGCAGGTTGGCCGGCAGGAACGGGTTCTCGTTCCGGAACGTGTACGGCTGCACCTTCAGGCCCGCCTTGTGCGCGTCCGCGACGATCGCGGTCGGCTTCGTCAGGTTCCCGGTGGCGTCCAGCGGGATGATCTGGCTCTTGTCCGGCCCGAGGTACTTCGCGTACTTCGCGACGTCCTTCAGCCCGGACGCCGTCACGAGGTCCGCATACGTCCGCTTGTCGCCCTTCGCGACGAAGTCCGCCGGGGCGCCGGTCGCCGACGTCAGCTGCAGCAGCGGCGTCCGGACCTGCTTGTGCAGCGCGATCAGGTTCGACACCTCGAACGACTGGATGATCGCCGGTGCGTCCGGCCGGTCGAGGCCGTTGCGCTTGAGCGCCGTCACCAGCTTCGGCTCGACCGGGTTGCCGATCGTCTGGAAGAACGTCGAGTGCTTGACCTCGGGGTAGGTGCCCAGCGTCCGGTGCAGTTCCTTGCCGAGCCGCTTGGTCAGGTCGAGCACCTCCTGGAAGGAGGCGATCTGGTAGCGCCCGTTGTACAGCGTGTTGTGCGGCCGGTTCGCCGGGATCCGCTCGACCGCGCGCAGCGTCTTCAGCTCGGCCAGCGTGAAGTCCTGGGTGAACCAGCCGGTCGTCGAGACGCCGTCGATCACCAGGGTCTTCTTGCGGGACGCGAACTCCGGGTGCTGCGCGACGTCGGTGGTGCCGCCGATCTCCGGTTCGTGCCGCGCGACCAGCCGGCCGTCCTTCGTGGGCACGAGGTCGACGTCGACCCAGTCGACCCCGAGGCGGTAGGCGAGCTCGTACGAGGCGAGCGTGTGCTCCGGCCGGTACCCGGGCGCGCCGCGGTGTCCGATGATCACGGGGTCATCGTGACCCCGCCCGTGCGCGGCCGCATCGGCGGACCCGGTCTCGGCCGCGTTGGCCGAGCCGATCGCGAATCCGGTGACGCTCAGCAACGCCAGTCCGGCGAGTGCCAGGACGCCGACACGTTTGCGCTTCATCTGGTGACCTCTTTTCACAGGGTGTGCCCTGACTACCCGCGTCACCCTTGATGCCGCAAGCATCTGCCGGTCGTACCTGGGCGGTCAGCGCGGTAAACGGCACGTGGACACCCGTTCCGGGGACGGCGAAATGTCCGGCGCGAAGCCGTCCGGATACGCTGTGCGGCGTGCGCGTACTGGTAATCGGCTCTGGCGCCCGTGAGCACGCTCTCGTCCTCGCGGCGTCCGGCGACCCCACGGTCACCGCCCTGGCCTGCGCGCCCGGCAACGCCGGGACGGCCGCGATGGCCGAGCAGCTCGGTGTCGAAGCGGCGGACCCGGAGGCGGTCGCGGCCCTCGCGAAGAGCTGGCACGCCGACCTGGTGGTGATCGGGCCCGAGGTCCCGCTCGTCGCCGGCGTCGCCGACGCCGTCCGCAAGGCCGGCATCGCCTGCTTCGGCCCGTCGGCCTCGGCGGCCCGCATCGAAGGCTCGAAGGCGTTCGCCAAGGACGTCATGGCCGCGGCGAACGTGCCGACCGCGCGCAGCGAGGTGGTCGACAACCCGGCCCGCCTCGACGCCGCGCTCGCCCGCTTCGGCCCGACCTGGGTGGTCAAGGACGACGGCCTCGCCGCGGGCAAGGGCGTCGTCGTCACGACCGACTACGACGTCGCGCGCAAGCACGCCATCATGCTGCTCGACGGCGGCCACCCGGTCCTCCTGGAGTCCTTTTTGGACGGTCCGGAGGCCTCGCTCTTCTGCTTCGTCGACGGCCACACCGTCGTGCCGCTGCTGCCCGCGCAGGACTTCAAGCGCGTCGGCGACGACGACGCCGGCCCGAACACCGGCGGCATGGGCGCCTACGCCCCGCTGCCCTGGGCGCCCGAGAACCTGGTCGACGACCTGGTCGAGCGCGTCGTCCAGCCGGTCGCCGACGAGCTCGTCGCGCGCGACGCCTCCTTCTCCGGCCTGCTCTACGCCGGGCTCGCGCTGACGTCCGAGGGCCCGCAGGTCATCGAGTTCAACTGCCGCTTCGGCGACCCGGAGACCCAGGTCGTGCTGGCCCTGCTGCGCACGCCGATCGCCGGGCTGATGCAGGCCACCGCCACCGGCAAGCTCGCCGAGCACCCGCCGCTGGAGTGGGCCGGCGGCGCCGCGGTCACCGTCGTGATCGCGGCCGACGGCTACCCGGGCAAGCCGCGCACCGGCGACGTCATCACCGGCGGCGAGATCGACGGCGTGCTGCACGCCGGCACCCGCCGGCGTGACGACGGCGCGGTCGTGTCCGCGGGCGGCCGCGTGCTGTCGGTCGTCGCCACCGGCAAGACGCTCAAGTCGGCGCGCAAGCACGCGTACGAAACCGTGGAGAAGGTGCACCTCGCTGGCTCGCACCACCGCACGGACATCGCGCTCAAGGCGGCGAACGGCGAGGTCGGCGCCCCGGTGGCGCAGCAGAACGCCTGATCTGGCGGACAAGGGGAACCGGCGGGCGACGAACTTCGTCGAATCTCAGGCTCCGGCTACGTCGTGGTTGGTAGCCTCAACGGGAATCGACCGGTCACTGTCGGTATCACGTCAGGGGAGAGCATGTCAGGACCCTCGTACGACCTCAGCACGGCCGTCCCGGTGGCGCCGGCCGCCGCGGACGTCCTGGTCCACCCGGACAAGGTCCTCGACGTCGCCCGGATCGTCGAAGAGCAGGCCAACGCGCTCGAAGACCAGCTGCTCACGCGGCTCGGCGAGCTGCGGATCGACGCGCCGTCCGCCGACGTGATCAGCACCCAGTCGATGGCGGCCTGGAACTCGGTGATCGCCGACGGCGACCGCTCCTACGCGGGCCAGGTCCGCGAGTACGTCGCGGGTCTCAAGCGCCTGGTTTCGCAGCTGCGAGACGCGGCGAAGGATTACCAAGTCAGCGAAGACGAGAAGGCGGCGGTGTTCGGTGACCGCGGCAAGCACGGTGCGTAACCGGACCTTGCGGATCACCGGTGGCGTGCTCGCGACAGCGGCGCTCGCCGGCTGCTCGGCGGGCACCGAAGGCACCCCCTACCCGGTCGAGACGGCCGCGACCGCGGCGTCGCAGAGCGCCAAGGCGGCTCAGCTGCCGCAACGGCCGGCCGAGCTGACGCTGCAGGGTGTCAACCTGTGCGACGTCTTCCCGCAGGTGCAGCTCGACGCGCTGAAGATCACCAGCGTGCCCCGGGAGGCGCCGGAGCAGGACGGCCCGACCTGCGTGTTCGACGCGGACGGCGCCGAGCCGGTGCACTCCTACCACGTGCGGGCGGTGTCGTCCGACCTCGACCAGTGGATCACCGGCGCCCGCAAGAAGAACAGCATGACCACCGAACCGAAGAACATCGGCGGTTATCCGGCGCTGACGAACTACCGCGCGGCCGGCGAACCGGCCGACTGCGAAACGCTCGTCGGCGTGGCGAGGGGCCAGACGCTGGCCGTCCAGACCTTCGCCGTCACCCGCGGCCAGCTCACGCAGCCGCAGCTGTGCGACATGTCGGCGCACGCCGCCGACCTGGCGCTGCAGTCCTTGAAGTCACGCAACTAGGGAGGGCGCGTGGAATTCTCCGAGCTCGCGGCCGGGATCCAGAACCACCGGTTCGACGGCTGGACCAACACCGCGATCGCCGACCAGATCACGCGGATGATCACCGGCGACGGCACCGGCAGCATCGGGACCGCCGTCGACGCGCTGAAGGCCGTCGCGACCGCGCTCGCCCACACCGACCAGACGCTGCGCGCCCAGCTGCTCAAGCTCGGCGTCGAGTGGCAGAGCCAGGCCGGCGGCGCGGCGAGCCAGGTGCTCACCGAGCAGGCCGGGTTCTCCCAGGACGCCACCACGAAGGTCGCGCACGCCGCGGAGATGGTGTTCGAGCAGGGTGAGGCGTTCAACCGCACCAAGTACAAGCTCCCGGACGCCGAGACGGTCCGGAAGGGCGCGGGCGGTTACACCCTCGGCGACGGCCTGCTGCTGAGCCTGATCGGCTTCGAGACCGACCACGCCCGGCAGGTCGAGGCCGCGAACAACGCCAAGGCGCAGGCGACGCAGGCGCTGAACGAGTACGCGCGGGACAGCGGCACCAACCTGCTCTCGACGCAGTCGCTGTCGGACCCGGAGTCGCTGAAGCTGGCTGCTCCCGGCGTCACGCCCGGCGTGCTGGACGTCGCCGGCGCGTCCGTCGCGGTCACCCCGGACGGCAGCGTGCGGCCGGCGTCGGACAAGGTCCGCTCGGTGCACGTCGACCCGCCCGTGGTGCAGCCGGTGTCGCACACGGTCCACGCCGACCCGCCGACCCCGGTCTACGGCACCCCGGCGCAGCAGCAGCCGTCGCGGCCGGTGGCGCAGCCGCCGCGGCACACCGGCGTGACCGTCCCGGCGAGCCAGGGCACGTCGCCCAGCTCCGCGACGGCGCCGTCGGCCGCAAAGCCACCGACGTCACCCGGTCCCGGCTGGGTCAACGCGCCGGGCCGCGGCACGGCCGGCGAGCCCGGCCGGCCCGGCGGGTTCAACCCCGGCCAGCCCGGTGGCGGCGACCCGAACACCTTCGTCCCGCCGGGTGCGCCCGGTTCGTCCGGCGCGCCTGGTGCACCCGGCTCCGGCCAGCTCCCGGGCGGGCCCGCGACCGGCTCGACGCAGACGTCGCCGATCAAGTCGCTCGGCGGTGGCGGCGCTTCCGGCAGTGGCGTGACCGGGCTCGAAGGCTCGGCCGGCGGCGCGAACCGCGGCGCGGACGGCCTGCTGGCGAAGGGCCGCACGGTCGGCGCCGCCCCGCAGGCCCCGATCGCGCCCGGCCAGTTCACGGCCGAACGCGGGTTCGCGGCGAAACCGAGCGCGACCCCGGGCGAGCTGGGCGCGGGTGCGGCGGCGGTCGGCGCGGGCGCGGCCGGTGGCGCGCTCGCCGGCGACAAGGACCGCGAGAAGCGCGGCCAGAACCCGCCGAAGGGCCCGGTGCGGCCGCTGCCGGTCGGCGAGCTGCCCGAGGAGGAGGCCGCCGCGCTGCGGAAGTCGGAGCAGATCGGCGCGAAGCAGAAGGGCGAGGACCCGCGGTTCCTGTCGAAGGCCGCGCCGCAGGAGGAGGACGATGAGCACGTCCGCCGCTTCGGCGTCGACGACAAGGACCTGTTCGCCGACCAGCGCATGGTTTCGCCCGACGTGATCGGTGACCACGGCGGGGACGGGCACTGACCGTGACGCGTGACCACGGCAGCCTCGTGCTGTCCGCGTCCGAGTTCGACGTCCTCTGGGAGTCGCTCGGACTGCCTCGCCGGCACGTCGCGCTGGACGTGCCGAGCGGGGGAACCACCCGCACGGAACGCGCGGAGGTCGTCGAGGCGGCCTGGACGTCGCTGGCCGAGCGGCGCTTGGCCCGCAACCACCGGGTGTCCGGCGACGTGGCCGACATGCTGCACCTGCTGGCCCGCCCGCAGTTCGGCATCGACGTGTGGGTGTGGGCCGAGCGCGAGATCCGCGGCCGCGCGGTCAACGTCCGCAGCCAGGCGGTCCTGGCCGTGGTCGACAACAACGAGGTCTGGCTGATCCCGGCGACGGAGGACGGCCTCCCGGAGGCAGCGGTTTCGGTGGCGGGCGACCTCGGCCCGGGCATCGGCCAGACCGTCAGCATCCCGTACGACACGCTGCGCGCGGCGGACGCGGCGGCGAGCGGTGACCCGAAAGCGCTGGTCACGGCCTTGGAAGACCAGGGCGTCGTGCTGTTCCAGGCCCAAGAGCTGTCCGGCATGCTGCTAGGCCAGGAAGCCCGCGGCCAGTTCGGCGCGGAACGCACCGGCCGCGACGGCGTGGCCCACCGGGCGCCCCGGGTCCTGGCCTTCTTCGACACGGACGCGGGCCGGTACCTGTTCCAGGTGGCCAAGGACCGCGACGGCCGCGAGTGGGCGACCGTGACGCCGGCGGACAACGCCCTGCTCGCGACCCGGATCCGCGAACTGATGGCGGAGGCCTGAGCCCCGCCGGGTGGAAGTTGGCGGAGATCGGTACGCAGTGTGCGCGAGACGTCATAAAGTATGCGGGGAACCGTCCTGGTCGTGCCGACGTCTGATCGGGCGGACACAAGTTTTCCGAAGGGGATGACGAACCGTGCCTGTCTACGACGCCGACTCGATGGCCATCGCGGCCGGCCAGGTGGAGAAGCTGAAGGACGAGTTCGACAAGTCCAAGGACAAGCTCACCGGCATGGACCACGAGAAGGAAAGCCCCTTCGGCGGGATGGACGCCAACGGCGAGGCGCACAGCTCGGTCGGCAAGTTCAAGGACGGCGTGCACAGCCAGTTCGACGCCGCGGGCAAGCACATGGAGGCGCTGGGGTTCGCCATGCGCAAGGCCGCCGGCCTGATCGCCGAAACCGACCAGGTCGGGGCGAGCGACCTCAAGCTGCACGTCGACAAGTGAACTGAGCAGGGGGCACGAGAGTGGCATTGAACGGGGTCGGCGCCGGGACGCCCGACAATTGGGACGCCTTCCTGCAAAAGGTGAACCAGGTCGAAAAGGTCGATCTGCAGAAGATCACCGACGCCGCGACGCAGTTCCGCGACGCCGGAAAGAACGCGGGTGACCACAACGCCTCGCTGAAGACCTCCACGGACTCACTGGACGCGCACGTGTGGGCCGGTCCCGCGGCCGACCAGTTCTTCACCTACGTCCGCCAGGTTCGTGACGCCGGGACGAAGGTCCAGACCCACCTCGAAGACGTCGCCAAGGACCTCGACGACCTGCAGCAGAACCTCGCGCAGATCAAGAAGACCGTCCAGGACAAGCAGCTGGCCGCGGAGAAGGACGTCAACGCCCGCAACACCACGGCCGAGTCGGCGATGAACAAAGCGCTGGCCGACGCCAAGACGGCGGTCGACAACGGCAAGCCGGCCCCGAGCCCCAGCGCGGCCGAGATCCTCGCGACGGCCAAGACCGACATCCACACCATCACCGCGGGCTACGACGGTGACGTGGCGGGCCTGCAGACCCAGGCCGACACCGCGATCAAGGCGTCGCAGACGCTGATGTCCCAGCAGATCGAGGGCGGCTACGACCAGGTGCCGCTGCCGGCCAGCTCGGCCGCGGCCCCCAAGAGCACCGGCGGCATCCACTCCAACGGCGCGTCCCACGGCGGCGGCGGTGGGGGCGGAGGCGGCGGTGGTGGCGGTGGTGGCGGCGGAGGCGGTGGCCTCGGCCCCAGCGGCGGCCCGCCCGCGTCGCCGCCCCCGGGCAACGTCCAGCAGTGGATCCAGGAGGCCATCAAGGCACTCCAGGCCGCCGGCGTCCCCGTGACCGACGCCGACATCCCCAACATCTGGGCGATCATCCAGCACGAGTCCGGCGGGAACCCGAACGCCATCAACAACTGGGATTCCAATGCGGCCGCCGGGCACCCGTCCAAGGGGCTCATGCAGTGCATCGACTCGACGTTCAACGCGCACAAGCTGCCCGGGCACGACAACATCTACAACCCGGTCGACAACATCATCGCCGGCGTGAAGTACTCGGTCGACCGCTACGGCGGCCTCGGGAACGTGCCCGGCATCAAGGCGATGGCCCACGGCGGCGCCTACCAGGGCTACTGAGCCAAAAGCCGTGAAGGCCTCCTTACCGGCGCTAACAGCCGTGAAGGAGGCCTTCACGGCTTTTCGGTGACCGGGAGCTAGCCTGGCGGCATGGTCGACCTCGGAGCCTTCGCCGGGCCCGCGCTGCGGGCCGCGGTGCCGCCCTTCCACGTCATGGACGTCATCTCCGCGGCCGGGGCGCGGCAGCGCAGTCACGGCGATCTCGTGTCGCTCGCCGCCGGGCAGCCGTCCGTGCCCGCGCCGAAACCCGTCCTCGAAGCCGCGGAAAAGGCGCTCCGGAGCAGCCCGCTCGGCTACACCGAGCAGCTCGGCGTCCCGGAGCTGCGGGACGCCGTCGCGGGGCACTACCGGCGGAAGTACGGCCTCGACGTCAGCGCGCAGGACGTCGTCATGACGACCGGGTCGTCCGGCGGGTTCCTGCTGGCCTTCCTCAGCGCGTTCGACCCCGGCGCCCGGGTCGCGATGGCCCGGCCCGGCTACCCGGCCTACCGGAACCTGCTGTCCGTGCTCGGCTGCGAGGTCGTCGAGTTCGCGACGACCGCCGAGACGAACTTCCAGCCCACCGTGGCCCTGCTCGACGAGCTGGGCCCGATCGACGGCCTGATCGTCGCGAGCCCCAGCAACCCGACCGGCACCGTGCTGCCGCCCGGGGAGCTGGCCGCCATCACCGGCTGGTGCGCGTCGCACGGCGTCCAGCTGATCAGCGACGAGATCTACCACGGTGTCTCCTACGGCGCCGAGCTCGACTGCGCGTGGCAGTACGGCCGTGAGCCGATGGTGCTCGGCAGCTTCTCGAAGTACTTCGCGATGACGGGCTGGCGGCTCGGCTGGATGCTCGTGCCGCAGCGCCTGCACCGCGCCGTCGACGTCCTGACCGGCAACTTCACCATCTGCCCGCCCGCGGTCTCGCAGTACGCGGCCATCGCGGCCTTCACACCCGAGGCGTACGCCGAGGCCGACGCGCACGTCGAGCACTACCGCGCCAACCGCGACCGGCTCTTCGCCGGCCTGAAGGGCATCGGCCTCGACAAGCTGGCCCCCGCCGACGGCGCCTTCTACGCCTACGCCGACGTCAGCGCCCACACCGACGACAGCCTCAGCTGGTGCCGGCGGCTGCTGGCCGACACCGGGCTCGCCATCACGCCCGGCGTCGACTTCGACCCGGTCGACGGCGGCAAGTACGTGCGCTTCTCCTTCGCCGGCAGCGCCGACGACATCGACGAGGGCGTCCGCCGCCTGGGGGCCTGGCTGGGCCAGGGGGAACCCTGATTCATCCCTGAACGTTGCTCTTGCGAGGGGAGTTTCCCCGGCCGAGGTGGCACGCTTGAGTCACGAGGCCGGAGGGGCCACGGGAACACATCGGAGGAAGCCATGTTCTGGAAGATCGTCGGCGGCCTGATCGTCGCCTGGGTGGCGTTCATGGTGCTGGGCGCCGTGATCGGCTTCGTGTTCAAGGCCGTCCTGTGGATCGCCATCATCGGCGGCGTGATCTTCCTCGGCACGGCCGCCTACGGCGCCATCAGCGGCAAGAAGGACCCCAAGCGCATCAACCGCTACTGAGCGCGGCGCCGGAGCGGCGCCGGGCGGCTCAGTCGAGCCACGCCCGCGCCGCCTCGGCACCGTTCCACAGCTGGGCCTTGAGCCCGACCGCCCGCGCGCCGTCCACATTGGACTGACGGTCGTCGAAGAACAGGCAGTCGCCCGGCTCGGCCCCGAGCTGCTCCAGCAGCAGCTCGAAGATCTTCGCGTCCGGTTTCACGCACCGGACGTCGCCGGAGAACAGCGTCACCTGGAACAACCGCGCCCAGTCCTGCTCGCGGACCCACTCGCCGAACACCGACGGCGCGTTCGAGAGCAGGGCCAGTGACGCGCCCGCCTCGGCCAGCGCCTCGAGCAGGTCCTTCGACGACGGCTCCAGGTGCGCCCAGCCCTCGACGTCGATCCGGGTCAGCTCGTCCGACAGCGCCTCGTCGACGGGCCGGCCCAGCGCGTCGCCGACCGTCTGCCAGTACTCCAGCGGCGTGCTGCCGGCGTCGTAGGGGATCCGCAGGTCCCAGTAGGCCCGCTCGAACTCGGGCAGCGGCGCGCCCAGCTTGGCGGCCAGCTCCGGGCGGGCCGCGCTCGGCTTGCTGAGCACGTCGCCGTAGTCGAAGACGATCCAGTTCACTGCTTCTCCATCCGGCGCAGGGTTTCGTCGATGTCGGCCGCGCTCAGGTCCCGGTGCGTGACGAACCGGACCTTGCCCGCCATCGGCCCGGTGCGGATGCCCAGCGAGTCGAGCCAGGCCAGTGCCGTCGGCACGTCGGGCACCTCGGCCAGCACGATGTTCGTGTCCGGCGTGTTGGTCGGCCAGCCGTGTTCGTTCAGGCCTTCGGCCAGCCGCCGCGCGTTCTCGTGCGAGGCGGCCAGGTCGGGGACGCGGTCCAGGGCGATCAGGCAGGCCGCGGCCAGGACGCCGCCCTGCCGGACGCCGCCGCCGAGCATCTGCCGCATCCGGCGGGCCCGCTCGACGAAGTCCACGCTGCCCGCGACGACCGAGCCGACCGGCGCGCCGAGGCCCTTGCTGAAGCAGGCCGACACGGTGTCGACGCCGACCGTCAACGCCGCCGGCGGTACCTCCAGCGCGACCGCGGCCTGCCAGAGCCGGGCGCCGTCGAGGTGCACGGTCAGCCCGGCCTCCTTCGCGACGGCCAGCAGCTGGGCGTGCTCGTCGGGCGGGGTCACCGCGCCACCGGCGGAGTTGTGCGTGTTCTCGAGACAGAGGAGAGATGTCCGTAATGTGAAGTATGGCCCGGGTTGTCCGATCGCCGCTTTGAGGGTGCTCGGCGAAGGGCGGCCCGGGCCGCCGTCGTGCTCCAGCGCCTCCGGCATGCCGCCGGCCAGCCACGCGGCCGAGCCCAGCTCGTTGGCGAGCACGTGCGCCCCGCGCGTGGCCAGGAACCGGTCTCCGCGCTGCAGGTGCAGGCTCAGCGCGACGAGGTTGGCCATCGTCCCGCTCGGCACCCACAGGGCGGCCGGCATGCCCAGGACGTGGGCGGCCTTCTCTTCGAGCTCGGCGACGGTCGGGTCGCGTTCGAGGACGTTGTCCCCGACCTCAGCGGAGGCCATCGCCGCCCGCATCGTGTCGTCCGGCCGGGTGACGGTGTCGGAACGGAAGTCCAGCGGAGGCAGCGTGAAGGTCACGGAGTGATCACATCACACCGGCCGGACGGGGATCAATGAGCCCTTGAGTGGTCGAACCCGGGTGGTCCGTGCAACCGTGGACGCCCCTGATTCCGTCCTACCCACCGACGACAACAGAGCGGAGCACGACAGCGCGTGGATCAGCGCGACGAACAGGAGTTCGCGGAGTACTTCGCCGCCCGGCGGGACGCCGTGCGCCGGACCGCGTACATGCTCTGCGGCGACTGGCACCGGGCGGACGACCTCGCGCAGACGGCGTTCGTCGCGCTGCACCGGAGGTGGACGAAGATCAGGGATCGCGCGGCGACCGACGCGTACGTGCGCAAGACGCTCGTGCGGGCGACGATCGACGAATCGCGGCGCCCGTGGCGGCGCGAGTGGCAGACCGAAGTGCTGCCGGAACGCGTCGACGACGGACCCGGGCTCGACGACCTCGTCGCGACCAGGGAAGACCTGCTCGCGGCGTTGGCGGAAGTGCCGCCCAAGCAGCGGGCGGTGCTGGTCATGCGGTTCTTCGAAGGACTGGACGTGACCGGCGCGGCGCAGGCGCTGGGCTGCAGCGAAGGCAACGTGAAGAGCCAGACCGCCCGCGGGCTGGCGAACCTGAAGCAGGTCCTGGAACGGGAGGTGGAGACCAATGGATGAGCAGGAGCTGCGGTCGTTGTTCTCCGCCGCGCCCGGGGACGCGCCGTCGCCCTCGTTCGACCAGAGTGACGTCGTGCGCGAGTCCCGCCGCCAGACCCTGCGGCGCCGGAACCGGATCACCGCCGGCGTGAGCGCCGCGGCCCTGGTGGTCGTCGGCTTCGGGGCTTACGGACTGCTCTCGGGGGGTACTCCCGGGTTGACCTCGGCGAAGGACAACGCCGCCGTGTCGGCGCAGTCGGGGCAACCCGGCCTCGGCCCGGCACGTCCTCAAGTCGGCGGGGAGTCACCGAACTTCTCGTCCACGCCGCCCCAGCAGGGGGGCAGCGGAGACGGGAAGACCGGCCAGCTGGCCGAAGGCGCCTCCGGGTGCGAAGAGGTGGACGGGGAGCTCGCCATCGCCCTCGCTGGCGAGCTTCCCGGCCACGTCGCCGCCGCCCAGGCGTCCCCGGGCAGCGCCTGTACGACGGCGTCGCGGTCCGCGGGGTTCCCGGTTCCGGGCGGCGAGGTCGCCGCGGCGGTGTACCCGAAGGGCATTTCGGTGGCCTTCAAGTCCCAGCCGGCGGGCACCGTGACGGCCCGGGTGGCGACGGCGTCCGGCGGTACGTTGGTGCTGGTCAGCGTGCCGGACGCGGCGAACGCGGCCCCGTACGCGGGTGACGTGGACCGGTTGGCGAGCGAACTCGCGCCCCGCTTCTGAGACGCCGCCGGACCGCTTGGCAGAATGAACGGCCATGACCGCTGCGGCAACTCCCAAGGGGGAACGACGGCGTGCCGCGCTCGTCGAGGCCGCCGCGAAGCTGCTCGTCGAGGGCGGGTTCGACGCCGTGCGGCACCGTGCGGTGGCCGAGCGGGCCGGGCTGCCACTCGCGTCCACGACGTACTACTTCGACTCGCTGGAAGACCTGGTCGCCGCGGCCGTCGAGCACCACGGCAACGCCGAGCTCGAGACCGGCCGCCGCCGGCTGGAGGAGCTCGCGACGCGCAACCGCGGCGTCCAGGCGATGGTCGAGCTGGTGCTCGACATGCTGCTGGGCCCGGAGAGCGGCGACGAGGAAGCGGACGCCGAAGCCGTGCTCCTGCGCTACGAGCGCCTCGTCGCCACCGGCCGCCGGCCGTACCTGCGGCCGTTGATGCGGACGCTGTCGGCCCAGCTCAACGAGCTGCTGACGGAGATCTTCGCCCGCTCGGGCACGCCGGTGCGCGAGGCCGAGCTGGAGAAGCTCGTGGCGCTGGTCGACGGCGCGGTCGTCAACGCGCTGATCGCCGTCGACCCGGCGCCCCGCGCCGCCGCGGCCCGCATGCTCCAGGCCGCCCTGGACGGTTCATGACCGCGTAGTGCGCTGAGCCTTCGCCAGGTCGTCGCGGGACTTGGTGACCAGCGCCAGCATCGCCTGCTCGGCCGCGGCCGGGTCCTGGGCGATGATCGCGTCCAGCACCTTGCGGTGCGACGGCACCGGGTCCTCCGCCGCCGAAGCGCCGTGCACCACCTTGTCGCGCTCGGCCAGGCCGATCGCGATGATCCGCTCCATCCGCATCAGGAAGTTGTTGTGGGTGGCCGTCATCAGCCGCCGGTGGAACGCCAGGTCGGCCTGGACGCTGGCTTCCGGGCCCTCCGCCGCGGCCATGTCCGACAGCGCCTCCCGCAGCGACTCGATGTCCTCGTCGGACGCGCGTTCCGCCGCGATCCGGGCGGCGGCCGGTTCGACGACCGCGCGGACCTCGGTCAGCTCGTCGAGCAGGCCCGGGTCGTCGGCGGCCGCGGTCTGCCAGCGCATGACGTCGGCGTCGAGCATGTTCCACTTTTCGCGCGGCTGGACGAACGTGCCGCGCTTCTGGCGCGCGTCGATCATGCCCTTCGCGGCCAGCACCTTCAGGGCCTCACGCAGTGCCGTGAGGCTGATGTCGAGCTCTTCGCGCAGCGCCGGCAGGTCGAGGACGGTGCCCTCGCCCCACTCGTTGGAGAGGATCCGGCTGGCCAGCGCCTCCACGGTCTGGCCGTGCAGCCCGCGTGGCCGGTGTTCGGTCAATGGAGGGCCCTCTCAGCTGGCGGCGGTCTAGCTGAGCGCATCCTACGCTGACGGCGAAGTCGTCATAAATTATGAATACATCTTGACAGCGACAGCGCCCGGTTGCACTCTTTGGCAGCAAGTCACGCCCGAGCGGGCGCCCACCATGACAAAGGGGTCACGACATGACGAGTGCCGGCCTGTCCCGCCGTCGTTTCCTGCGCAACGCGAGCCTGGCCGGGCTGGGCGCGATCGGCTCGAGCAGTTTCCTCGCCGCCTGCGCCACTTCCGCGTCCAGCGGCCCGGTCAAGCAGGCGGCCGGCGCGGTCACCGTCCAGTCGAACCTGTCCTCGCCCGAGGCGAAGAAGGCCATCGAGGCCCTCGCGCAGGCGTTCGGCGCGAAGGGCGGCGCGACGGCGACGGTCAACACCGTCGCGTCGGAGACCTTCCGCACCCAGCTGCCCAGCTACCTCACCGCGGCCAACCCGCCGGACACCTTCACGTGGTACCCGGGTTCGCTGCTGTCGGGCTACGCGCGCAAGGGCCTGCTGCTCGACGTCGGCGACGTCTGGCAGACCATGGGCAACTACAGCGCGGCCTTCCGCAACCTCTCCGGCGACGGCGCCGGGCACCAGGTCTTCGTCCCGACGTCGTACTACTGGTGGGGTTTCTTCTACCGCAAGTCGAACTTCGCGAAGTGGGGCGTGCAGCCGCCGACCACCTGGAGCGAGTTCCTCGCGCTGTGCGAAACGTTGAAGGACAAGGGCATCGCGCCGATCGGCATGGGCGCCGGCGGCACCACGCCGTGGACCGCGTCGGCCTGGTTCGACTACCTCAACATCCGGATCAACGGCGCGCCGTTCCACCGCGAGCTGCTCGCCGGCAAGCAGCGCTTCGACGACCCGCGCGTCAAGAAGATCTTCGACCCCTGGCGCCAGGCACTCCCCTACACCGACCCGAACGGCACCGCGATCGCGTTCCAGGACGCCACGACCGTGCTGCTCCAGGGCCGCACCGGGATGATCCTGACCGGCACGTTCTTCGCCGACGCCGCCCCGAAGGACGCCCTGGACGACCTCGACTTCTTCCAGTTCCCGATCCTCGACCCGGCCGTCCCGGTCGCCGAGGAGGGCCCGACCGACGGCTTCTTCGCCAGCGCGCGCACCCCGCACGTCGCCGAGGTGAAGGAGTGGTTCAAGTACGCGGCTACGGCAGAAGCGCAGGAGCTGTACATCAAGAACTCCTCCGGCACGGTCCTGCCGACCAACCCCGACGCCAAGGACAACGGCACGCCGTTGGTCCGAAAAGGACGGAAGCTGCTCACCGACGCCAAGGAGATCACGCAGTTCTTCAACCGCGACTCCTCCGACGCGCTGCAGCCGACCGCCGACGCGGCGTTGATCCGGTTCATCCAGAAGCCGAACGAGCTCGACTCGATCCTGGCCGACTGGCAGACCGCCGCGCAGAAGGTCTGGCAGTCCTGAGATGGCGGTGCTGACCGCGGAACGGCCCAAGACGGCCGCGCGGGCGCCGAAACGTCGTCGCCGGGTCTCGCCCGTGCTGCTGGCGTTCGTCCTGGTGCCCCTCGTCGTCGAAGGGTTCTGGGTGTTCTGGCCCGCGCTGCAGGGGTTCTACCTGGCGCTGACGAACTGGGACGGCGTCTCGGCGCCGCAGTTCGTCGGCCTGGGGAACTTCGCCGAGATGTTCTCCGACGACATCTTCGGCACGGCCGCGCTCGACACGGTGATCTGGCTCGTGCTCTTCGGCGGCCTCTCGGCCGTCGGCGGGCTCGCGCTCGCCACGCTGCTGCAGAAGGAACGCAAGGGCGTCGGGTTCTACCGGGCCGCGCTGTTCACGCCGGTGGTGTTCTCGCTGGTCGCGACGTCGCTGATCTGGCAGGTGATCTACCAGCCGGACGGCGTGATCAACCGGCTGCTCGCCGCGATCGGGCTCGGCAGCTGGCAGCACGCCTGGCTCGCCGACCCGAAGACCGCGTTGTACGCGGTGCTCGTGCCGGCGCTGTGGCGGCAGCTCGGGTACGTGATGGTGCTGTACCTGGCCGGCCTCAAGGGCATCGACCCGGTGCTCTACGAAGCGGCCAAGCTGGACGGGGCCACGGCGTGGCAGCAGTTCCGCAACGTCACCTGGCCGCAGCTGCGCAGCGTCAACTCCGTGGTCCTGTCGGTGATCATCATCGACTCGCTGCGGTCGTTCGACGTCATCTGGTCGATGACGAAGGGCGGGCCGTACCACTCGTCCGAGGTGCTCAGCACGTACATGTACGCGACGGCGTTCCAGTCGCTGCGGCTCGGTTACGCGTCCGCGCTGGCCGTCGTGATCTTCGTGCTGGCGTTCGGCGTGATCGTCACCTACCTCGTGCGCGCATTCCGGGAGGACTCGTGAGGCGGACGCGGACCGCGGGGTTCCACCTGCTCGCGGGCGGGCTTTCGGTGCTCTGGCTGCTGCCGATCGTGCTGGTGCTGACGACGAGCGTCCGAAAGTTCTCCGACATCGCGTCGAACGGCCTCGGCGCGCTGCCGGCGTCGTTCTCGCTCGACGGCTTCGGGCAGGCGTGGGGCGAGGGCGGCGGCGGGCACGCGATGCTCAACAGCCTGATCGTCACGATCCCGACGGTGGTGCTGTCGTTGCTGCTCAGCGCGGCGGCGGCGTTCGCGCTGAGCCGCTACCGGATTCCGTTGCGGCGCACGATCATCCTGGTGATGCTGTCGGGCAACCTGCTGCCACCGCAGATCCTGCTGGTGCCGGTCGCGAAGCTGTCGGAGCTGCTGGGGATCTACGACACGCTGACGGCGTTGATCGTCGTGCAGGTCGGCTTCGGGCTCGGCTTCTACACGTTCGTGCTGCAGGGGTTCATGCGGTCGATCCCGGACGAGATCCAGCAGGCGGCGCTGATCGACGGCGCCGGCGTGGTGCAGATCTTCGGCCGGATCATCCTGCCGATGACCCGCCCGGCGCTGGCCGCGCTCGGCGCGCTGGCGTTCACCTGGACGTTCAACGACCTGCTGTGGTCGATCACCGTGCTGCGCACCGGCACGGTGATGCCGGTGACGCCGGCGCTGCTCGGCCTGCAGGGGCAGTACGTGTCCAACTGGAACGTGATCGCGGCGGGCTCGGTCATCGCGGCCGTCCCGACGGTCGCCGTCTTCCTGCGGTTCCAGAAGCACTTCATCTCGGGCCTGGCGATCGGGGCGATCAAGTGACGTGGACCGTGCCGCTCGCGACCACGTCGTACACCGTGGCGCTGGACCCCTCTTCCCGATGGGCCGAACTGGTCGCCTGGGGGCCGTCCGGGATCGAGGACGGCCCGTCGGTGTTCACGAACGCGGGCTCGGTGCACTTCATAACCGAGGCTGACGCGGCCCCGGTCGAGTACGCACCGCTGGGCCTGCGCCCGTTCTCCGGCGCGGACGTCGCCGTGCGCGGCGGTTCGTGGTGGCGGTTCGACGGTGCCGCGTCGGATGCGGATCTGCGTCTGGCCTTTGTGGACGAAGTGACCGGGTTGCGCGCGGTGCTGTGCTACCGGCCGGTGCCCGACACGGACGCCCTCACGCGGTGGGTCGAGTTCACCAACACCGGAACATCGACGCTGGAGTTCGACCGGCTGGGCTCGGCGGGGGTGTGCGTCCCGACGGTCGGCGGCGCCCAGCTGACGTACCTGACCGGTCAGTGGTCACAGGAGTTCACGCGGCAGTCGGTGTCGCTGCCCGCCGGCGGGTTCCGGATGGAGAGCCGGTTCGGCGTGCCGGGCCACGCGCACGTCCCGTGGCTGGCGGTGCAGGACGTTTCCGGCGGCCCTGCTTACGGCGTCTCGCTGGCCTGGCCGGGTTCGTGGTCCATCGAGGCGGACGTCGAGCCGTCCGGCTTGACGCGCATCCGAGCCGGACGGCTGCCGTCCCCGGGCCCGGTGCTCTTAGAGCCCGGCGCCTCTCTGTCAACACCGCCGGTCGCTCTGGCGTCCAGTGTGGACGGACTGCCGGGACTGGCGTCGGTCTGGCACGACTACGACCGGGTGCTGGCCGGTTCCCGGTGGCAGCGCTCGCGTCCGGTGCTCTACAACTCTTGGGAAGCAACGGGTTTCGACGTCCGGAGCGAGCACCAGCTGGAGCTGGCGAAGCACGCGGCCGACATCGGCGTCGAGCTGTTCGTGGTGGACGACGGCTGGTTCACCGGCCGCGACGACGACACCGGCGGCCTGGGTGACTGGACCCCGGCGGACGAGTCGTTCGGCACGTTCGTCGACTCGGTGCGGAACCTGGGGCTGGAGTTCGGCCTGTGGGTGGAGCCGGAGGCGGTGAGCCCGAAGTCGCAGCTCTACGCCGCGCATCCGGACTGGGTGTACCGCATCGACGGGCGTCCCTTGACGCTGATCCGCAACCAGCTGCTGCTGGACCTGGGCCAACCCGCTGTGGTCTCCTTCATCAAGTCCACTCTGGACTCGCTACTGTTGACGTACCCGATCTCGTACCTGAAGTGGGACATGAACCGCCCGCCGACGGAACGCGGCCGCCCTGGTTCCCCCTTCGCCGACTTGGACGCCGAGCACGTCGAGGGCTACCTCTCGGTTCTGGACCACCTGCGCGCTCGGCATCCACACGTAACGATCGAGGCCTGCGCAGGCGGCGGCGGCCGCACGGACCTGGCAACGGTCGCGCGCACGGACGTCGTCTGGCCGAGCGACAACACGGGCCCGCTGGACCGCCTGACCATCCAGGACGGCTTCCTGCTGATGCACGCCCCGCACCTGATGAGTTCCTGGGTGACGGACGCGCCGGGCGTCTTCGACCCGCGCCCACGTTCGTTGCGTTTCCGCTTCGTCACGGCGATGGCCGGAGTGCTGGGAATCGGCGCGGACCTGTCACGCTGGACCCCTGCTCAACACGCAGAAGCGGCTTCGCTGGTTTCTCTCTACAAGCAGATCCGCCCAGTGATCCACCACGGCACGGCCCAGGTAATCCACGGCCCAACCGCCCCCACAGCGGCCACCCAGTACACCTCGGAAGACGGCGACACGATCGTGGTCCTGGCGTGGAACACGGGCACCCTGACCGGAGCACCACTGGTCCCGGGCCGCTCGTCGCGAGTACGCCTCTCGGTGCGTCCAGAATCGTCCTATGTGGACACTTCCGGCGCGCACTACTCGGGCACGCACCTCAGGTACGCGGGCCTCCCGTTCGACTGGACCGCAGACCACGACGCCGACGTGGTCATCCTCCGCCGAAAGCCGTGAAGGCCTCCTTACCGGCCATAAGAGCCGGGAAGGAGGCCTTCACGGCTTTCAGGGCAGCGAGACCGGCAGCACGAACGTCGGCGACCCCGTCGGGTAGCGGCGCAGCTCCGCGTCGCCCGACGCGGTCAGCGTGAACGCCGTGATCGCGTCGTCGCTCTGGGCCGCGACGTAACACGTGCCGTCCACCAGGGCGAAGTGTCGCGGGTTCGCGCCGGACGGCTGGTCCGACACCGCGGCCGCGTCGTCGAGGGCGAACTCCGTGACGCAGTCCGGGCCGCGGTTCGAGACGTACATTCGCGAGCCCGCCAGCTCCAGGTGGGCCACCAGGTTCGGCGTCACCGATGACAGCGTCGACGGCGTCACAGCCACGACGTCGAACGCGCCCGGTGACGTCTCGCGGACCGTCACCAGCGTTCCGGCCAGCTCGCCGACCACGTACGCCAGGTCCGTGCCCGGCCGCCGCACCAGCTGACGTGGGCCCGTGCCCGGCGGCAGGGACGAGACGGCGAGTGGCGACAGGGAACCGTCAGAAGACAGCGTGTAGCTGCGGATCTCGTCCGTGCCCAGGTCGACCGCGCTCACCACCGTCGAATCCGCCGACGGGACGGCCATGTGGACGTGTGCCGCCTCCTGGCGGTCGGCGGCGGGGCCGCTTCCGGTGTGCTGGACCAAGGCCGTCCGGGAGACCAAGGCGCCCGATGCGGACAGCGAGAACACCGCCAGGCTGCCGCCGGTGTAGTTGGCGCACAACAGGAACCGGCCGTCCGGGGTCACCGCCAGGTGGCACGGGTGGGCTCCGCCCGTCTCGATAGCGCCCAAAACCGAGAGCGACCCGGAAGGAGAGATGGACAGTGCCGTCACGGCACCCAAAGCCGTCTCGTTCGCCGCGTACAGCACCGGGAGCGACGGGTGCCGGACCAGCCACGACGGCGACTCCAGTGGCAGCGAGGCGACTTCGGTCAAGCCGGACGACGACCGCGAGAACGTCGTGATCCCGGTGCCGTTTCCCGCCTCGCCGGTGTAGCAGCCGACGAAGACCAGCTCAGCCATGCGTGCTCCTCAACAACGTCTCGACCCGGACGGCGATCGCCTCGGTGGTCCCGCGGGTCAGCGCCGAGCCGACCCCGCAGGCCACCGCGCCCGCCGCCAGCCAGCGTGGCACGTCGTCCGGGCCGATGCCGCCGGTGGGTACCAGCGGCGCCTGCGGCAGCGCCGCCCGGACGTCCGAGATCCACGACGGCGCCAGCGCGGACGCCGGGAACACCTTCACCGCGTCGGCGCCTTCCTCCAGCGCCCGCACGATCTCCGTCACCGAGCCCGCGCCGGGGAACGCCGCGACGCCGTACCGGTGCGCGGTCCGGATCACCGCGGCGTCCACCGACGGCGACACCAGGAACCGCGCGCCGGCGCGGATGGCCAGGACCGCCGACGCCTCGTCGAGCACCGTGCCGGCGCCGATCGTCGCGTCCGGGTAGGCCGCGGAGAGCCCCGAGATCGCGTCCAGCGCGCCCGGGTTGGTCAGCGGCAGCTCCACCGAGCGCAGCCCGGCTTCGATGACCGCGCGCGCCGCCTCCACCGCGGACTCCGCGTCGTGCGTCCGTACGATCCCGACGACGCCCTGGCGCAGCGCATGCGCTGTGATCTCCCAGCGGTAGGTCATCGGTCCACCTCCGTGCTGATCAGTGCCAGTTCTTTCCGGTCCGGCAGGCCTTCGAGGTCGGTCCGCGTGCCGACGACCCGGGCCGCGCAGGCCGCGCCCGCGCGCAACGCCTCCGCCGGCGCCGCGCCGCGTAGCCACGCCGACAGGTACCCCGACGTCAGCGCGTCCCCCGCGCCGACCGGGTCGACAACCCGAGTGACCAGGCTTTCCTGCTTCCACGAGCCCTCCGCCGTGACGGCTCGCGCGATCTTGTCCCGCTGCTTGACGACCACCGTCCGCGCCCGGCCGGCGAGCAGCGCGTCCGGCGACTGCCCGAGCAGCTCGAGTTCGTCCTCACCGGCGAAGACCAGATCCGCCCTGGTCAGCAGCGGTCCGACGGTCTCGCGCCAGCGCTCCGGGCGGCCGAGCTTCAGCCGGACGTTCGGGTCGAAGGACACCCAGGCGCCCGAAGCGCGTGCGAGCGCGAAGAGCGCTTCGACGGCTTCACTCGCTCCGGGTGACAGCATCGCCGTGATCCCGGAGACGTGTACGAGCCGAGCGCCATCGAGGCCCGCTTCGCGCACGTACGCAGCTGACAGGCGCGAAGCAGCGGAGCCGCTTCGGTGGTACTCGACGGTCTCCGTATCCCGGAGCAAGAAGCCCGTGAAGCGCTCGGGATCAACCTCGACGCGCGAGACGTCGACGCCGTCCGCGCGCAGCGTCGCGAGCACGTGCGCGCCGGACGGGTCGTCGCCGACGCGGCTCAGCCAGCGGACGCCGTGGCCGAGCCGGGCCAGGCCGACCGCGACGTTCGTCTCGGCGCCGGCGACCGACGAGGTGAAGGTGTGCGCGCGCCGCAGCGCGACGCCGGGCTCGGCGAGCAGCAGCCGCATCGCCTCGCCGAGAGTGACGACTTCGGTGTTCATCGACGAGAGCATAGCGCGTGAAATCTTAATTTAGGATTTATTCTTGACGGAGGATGAGACGCCCCGGCATGCTGCTCCCCGGCTAGCTGACGCTGTTTCATCGGAGAAGGGTGTCCAGCAACATGCTCCTCAAGAGATCCCTAGCGGTAGTAGCAGCGGCGGCCGCCGCGCTCACCGCCATCGCGATCCCGGCCCAGGCCACACCGGCCGTCGACCAAGGCGCTCCCGACTACTACGACAGCGGGGTCGCGAAGACCCCGTACATGGGCTGGAACACCTACTACGGCTTGGGCGCGCCCAGCGAGGCGTCGGTCGAGTCCGTCGCGGACTTCCTCGTCTCCAGCGGCCTGCGCGACGCCGGCTACCGCTACGTCTGGATCGACGGCGGCTGGACCGCCGCAGACCCGCGGGACAAGAGCGGCAACCTCCTCGCGGACCCGGCCAAGTTCCCGAGTGGACTGTCCACTTTGGTCGGCTACCTGCACGCCCGCGGGCTCAAGGCCGGCATCTACACCGACGCGGGGGCGTCGGACGGCAAGAACTGCGCGGCCGGCTCCGGTGGCCACTACGAGCAGGACACCAAGCGGTTCGCGAGCTGGAAGTTCGACGCCGTCAAGGTCGACTTCCTCTGCGGCATCGCCCAGAACCTCAAGCCCGCCGACGCGTTCTCGCAGTTCAGCAAGGCCCTCGCCAAGGCGGGCCGGCCGATGGTGCTCAACGTCTGCAACCCGGTCACCGACGAGTGGGGCACCCCGCACGGGCCGGACCAGGTCGCCGGGATCGCCTACAGCTACGGCCCGCTCGTCGCCGACTCCTGGCGCACCAGCACGGACATCGCGTTCGGCACGCCGTACGAGGGCATCTGGACCGACGTCCTGCGCAACATGGACGCCAACGCCGCGCACCCCGAGGCGAACGGGCCGGGGCACTACAACGACCCCGACTACCTGATCCCGATGCGCAAGACCGAGCAGGGCACCTACGAGCTGAACGAGGAGGAGTCGACCACCCAGTTCGTCATGTGGGCGGAGATGGCCTCCCCGCTGATCCTCGGCTCCGACCCGCGCACGCTGCCCGCGTCGATGATCAGCACGCTGAAGAACCCCGAGATCGTGGGCGTCAACCAGGACCGCCTCGGCACCCAGGGCGTCCGCGTCGCGAACAACGGCAGCACCGACACCTACAGCAAGGTCCTCTCGCGCGACGGCGACCGCGCGGTCGTGCTGCTCAACCGCGGTGAGACGCCGACGCAGATGACGCTGAACTTCGCCGACGCCGGGCTCAAGGGCCGGGTGTCCGTCCGCGACCTGCGCGCCCGCGCCGACCGCGGCAGCGCGACCGGCTCGTACACGGTCACCGTGCCCGCGCACGGCACGGCGTTCCTGCGTCTGCACGGCACCGACCTCGTCCCGGGCGACGACCTCGGCGGCGACGCGTCCGCCAGCCCGGCAATCGTCCGCACCGGTGGCAAGACGGTGACGTTCTTCCGGGACCGGAACGGCTCCCTGCAGGTCAAGGGCCTCGACGGCGCGCGTCAGATCGGTGGCAGGTTCCTCGGCCAGCCCGCCGCGGTGGCCGGGCCGAACGGCATCGACGTCTACGTCCGCGGCCTCGACAACGCCGCCTACCAGCGCACCTACACGAAGGGCCGCTGGGGCGACTGGAAGCGGCTCGGCGGGACGCTCACCGATTCGCCGTCCGTCACCGGCGACGGCACGCTCTTCGCGCGTGGCGCCGACGGCCAGGTCTGGCAGCGGACCAGTGCCGGTCAGTGGTCCGGTCTCGGCGCGCCCGGCGGCCAGCCGATCTACGGCCGGCCCGGCGCGGCGACGTCCACCGGCGGCACGGTCGTCGCGGTCCGCACCGCCGACGACAGCGTCTGGACGCGCACGAAGACCGGCGCCACGTGGTCGGACTGGACGGGCATCGGCGGCACGGTCAGCAGCAGCCCGACACTCGTGGCCGTCGGCGCGAAGGTCGCGCTCATCGCGTCCGCGAGCGACTACTCGCTGTGGGCCAACGAGTGGTCCGGCACCTGGGCGGGCTGGTTCAAACGGCCGGAGTACCCGAGCGGGAGCATCGTGGGAACCCTCGGCGCGGCTTCCGACGGCGCGTCGCTGTGGCTCGCCGCCCGCGGGCCGGACGACCATGTGCACGTAGCGAAGTTCTGAGACAGGGAGAGGCGATGTCCACGCGTACCGCAGTGGTGACCGGAGCGGCGTCCGGGATCGGGGCGGCGACCGCCCGGAAACTGCTCGGCGACGGCTACCGCGTACTCGGCGTGGACATCGCCGAACTCCCCGACGGCGTCACGCCGATCCGGGGCGACGTCACCGAAGAGGCGACCTGGGCGGCCGTCGGTGAGGTGGACGCCCTGGTCAGCAACGCCTACGTGCCCAGCACCGGGCCACTGCACGAGATCGACCGCGCCGAGTGGCGGCGGCAGCTCGACGTCAACCTGACCGGCGCGTACCTCGCCGTGAAGGCCTGCTTGCCGTCGCTGCGGGCGCGAGGCGGGGCGATCGTGCTCGTCTCGTCGGTGCACGCGCACTTCGGCCTGCCGGGCCACCCCGCGTACGCCGCGAGCAAGGGCGCGCTGGTCGCGCTGGCCCGGCAGCTGGCCGTGGAGTACGCCCCGGCCGTGCGCGTCAACTCCGTGCTGCCGGGGCCGGTGCTCACCGAGGCCTGGAGCCGCATCTCGCCCGAGGACCGCGAACGCAGTGCCCGCGCGACGCCGGCCGGGCGGCTCGGCGAGCCGGCGGAGGTGGCGGACGTGATCGCCTTCCTGCTCTCGGACGCCGCGTCGTTCGTCACCGGCGCCGAGCTGACCGTCGACGGCGGCTGGTCCGCCGCCAAGGATTCCGCATGAACGGGCACGCAGATGGGGGACACGGGTGAAGATCACCGGGGTTGAAACGTTTCTGGTCGCGCCGCGCTGGCTGTTCCTCAAGGTCAGCACGGACGAGGGCATCAGCGGCTGGGGCGAGCCCGTGGTCGAGGGCCGCGCGGAGACCGTGCGCGCGGCCGTGCACGAGCTGTCCGAGTTGCTGATCGGCCAGGACCCGCTGCGCATCGAGGACCACTGGCAGGTGCTGCGCCGCGGCGGCTTCTACCGCGGCGGGCCGGTGCTCTCGAGTGCGCTCGCCGGGTTCGACCACGCGCTGTGGGACATCGCCGGGAAGGTCCGCGACGCGCCGGTCCACGAGCTGCTCGGCGGCCCGGTCCGCGACCGCGTCCGGGTCTACAGCTGGGTCGGCGGCGACCGGCCCTCCGGCATCCGCGAGGCGGTGACCGCGCAGGTCGAGGCGGGGTTCACGGCGGTGAAGATGAACGTCGCCGGCCCGTTGACGGCGATCGCGTCACCCCGCGAAGCCGACGCGGCGGTCGCCCGCGCGTGGGAAGCGCGCGAGGCGCTCGGCCCGGACCGCGACCTCGCCATCGACTTCCACGGCCGCGTCTCGCCCGCGATGGCCCGGCGGCTGGTCAAGATGCTGGAAGACGTCCAGCCGATGTTCGTCGAGGAGCCGATCCTGCCGGAGACGCAGGGGGACGCGCTGCGCTCGGTCGTCGAGGCGTCGACCGTGCCGATCGCGGTCGGCGAGCGGCTCTACTCGCGCTGGGAGTTCAAGCCGGTGCTCGACGCCGGGGTCGCGGTCGTGCAGCCGGACCCGTCGCACGCCGGCGGCATCTCCGAGCTGCGGCGGATCGGCGCGCTGGCCGAGATGTACGGCGCGTCGCTCGCACCGCACTGCCCGCTCGGGCCGATCTCGCTCGCCGCGTCGCTGCAGGTGTCGTTCGCGACGCCGAACTTCCTGATCCAGGAACAGAGTCTGGGCATGCACTACCACGAGGGCACCGAGCACTCCTACCTCGTCGACCCGTCGATCTTCACCTTCCAGGACGGCTACGCGGCCCGCCCGCTCGGCCCGGGCCTCGGCATCGAGGTCGACGAAGCCGCCGTCCGCCGGGCCGACGAGATCGGGCACGCCTGGCGGTCGCCGGTGTGGCGCCACGACGACGGCGGCCTCGCCGAATGGTGACCTGGCTCGAGCGCGGCGACCTGCGGCTCGGCCTGGTGCCGGAGCTGGGCGGCCGGCTGCTGTCGGTGCGCCACCGCGGCGTCGAGCTGCTCTGGCGCGACCCGGCGCTGCTCGGCGCCGACCTGCGCG
Source organism: Amycolatopsis sp. WQ 127309 (assembly GCF_023023025.1). Taxonomy (NCBI): domain Bacteria; kingdom Bacillati; phylum Actinomycetota; class Actinomycetes; order Pseudonocardiales; family Pseudonocardiaceae; genus Amycolatopsis; species Amycolatopsis sp. WQ 127309. Next base: position 2,332,329 of record NZ_CP095481.1, on the reverse strand, counting down.
GCGACTACGCGCCGAACTCGGGCCGGATGGGCGACTGGATCAACTACGGCGGCGACAAGACGTGGCCCGCGCCCCAGGGCTGGGACGGTCCGGACCAGTGGGCCGGCCCGCCGGATCCGGTGCTGGACTCCGGCCCGTACGCCGTGGCCGCCGACGGCGACACGGTCACCATGACCAGCGCGCCGGACCCGCGCACCGGCCTGCGGTTCACGCGCGCGATCACGATCCTCGACGACGGCTACCGGCTCGACCTGCGCGCGGAGAACGTCTCCTCGCGTCAGGTGCGCTGGGCGCTGTGGAACGTGACACAGTGCCCCGGCGGCGGCGCGGTCACCGCCGGGCTCCGGCGGCCGGACGTCGTCGCGCTGGTGGCCGGCACGGGCACGCCGGAGTACACAGTGGACGGTGACCGCCTGGTCGTGCCGCCGCAGGACGTCGTCGGCAAGCTGGGCGTGCCGGGCACAGCGGGCTGGGTGTCCTACGGCGCGTTGACGCTGTCCTTCGACGTCGACCCGGCCGGCGAGTACCCGGACGAGGGCTCACCGCTGGAGATCTGGCTGGAGCACCCACTCCCGTCGCCGCTGGCTTCCCTGGGCGGTCTGGACCCGCCGGCGCGGATCGTCGAGCTGGAGGTCCTCGGCCCGCTGACCACCCTCGCCCCAGGCACCGCGACCGCCCTCACGATCCGCGCGACCCTCGCCTGACCTGCGCAGGTATCGTGAGGGCGTGACGGACAAGCCCCGCATTCCCAACGTGCTCGCCGCCCGCTACGCGTCGCCGGAGCTGGTTTCGCTCTGGTCTCCGGAGGAGAAGGTCGTCCTGGAGCGGCAGCTCTGGATCGCCGTGCTCAAAGCGCAGAAGGACCTCGGCGTCGACGTGCCCGACGGTGTCGTCGAGGACTACGAGCGCGTGCTGCGGCAGGTCGACCTCGGGTCGATCGCGGCCCGGGAGCGCGTCACCCGCCACGACGTCAAGGCGCGCATCGAGGAGTTCAGCGACCTGGCCGGGCAGGAGCACATCCACAAGGGGATGACCTCGCGCGACCTCACCGAGAACGTCGAGCAGCTGCAGCTGCTCCGGTCGCTGGAGCTGGTCCGCGCCCGCGTCGCCGCCGTGCTCGCCCGGCTGGCCGTGCTCGCCGTCGAGCACACCGACACCGTCATGGCCGGGCGCTCGCACAACGTCGCCGCGCAGGCCACCACCCTCGGCAAGCGGTTCGCCACGGCTGCCGACGAGCTGCTGGTCGCCTTCGAGCGGCTCGACAACCTCATCGGCCGCTACCCGCTGCGCGGCATCAAGGGCCCGGTCGGCACCGCGCAGGACATGCTCGACCTGCTCGGCGACGAGTCCACTTTGGATGAACTCGAAGACCGCGTGATGCGGCACCTCGGCTTCGGTCGGCGATTCGTCAGCGTCGGCCAGGTCTACCCGCGCTCGCTCGACTTCGACGTGCTGTCCACTGTGGTCCAGGTCGCCGCGGCGCCGTCCAGCCTGGCCAAGACGATCCGGCTGATGGCCGGCCACGAGCTGGTCACCGAGGGCTTCAAGCCCGGCCAGGTCGGCTCGTCCGCCATGCCGCACAAGATGAACACCCGCTCCTGCGAGCGCGTCAACGGCCTCGCCGTCGTGCTGCGCGGTTACCTGTCGATGATCGGCGAGCTGGCAGGCGACCAGTGGAACGAGGGTGACGTCTCCGACTCCGTCGTCCGCCGCGTCGCGCTGCCGGACGCCTTCTTCGCGCTCGACGGCCTGCTGGAGACGTTCCTCACGGTGCTGGCCGAGTTCGGCGCCTTCCCGGCCGTCATCGAACGTGAGCTGGATCGCTACCTGCCGTTCCTCACCACGACGAAGGTGCTCATGGCGTCGGTCCGCGCGGGCGTCGGACGTGAGACGGCCCACGAAGCCATCAAGGAGCACTCCGTCGCCGTCGCGCTGGAGATGCGGGAAGGGCGCGCGGAGAACGACCTGCTCGACCGGTTCGCGGCCGACGAGCGCATCCCGCTCGACCGCGGTGAGCTGGACAAGCTGCTCGCCGACCGGATCTCGTTCACCGGGACGGCCGGGCGTCAGGTGATGCAGGTCGCCGAGCGCGTCGCGCAGGTGCTCGAGCAGTTCCCCGAAGCGGCGGGCTACGCGCCCCAGCCGATCCTGTGAGCTGACGCACGAGTCCACGGACTGGAACGAATCCACACGAACGGGCGAAATCCCTAATCTCGACCGCTGAACCCGGAGCGTCAGATCGTCTACCAGATGACCTGACGTGCTTTCCTCGCGCCACCGGCGCGCCAACCTCTGGAAGAAGCGATGAGATCCACGCTGTCGAAGATCGCCGCCGTCGTCACCGCGGGCGCGCTGACGCTGACCCTGGCCGCCTGCGGCGGTGCCGACTCCTCGGCCGCGAGCAAGACCCTGCGCGTCGGCACGCTGAGCGACGCCCCGCCGTCGATCTACCTGGAGAACGGCCGGTTCACCGGCTACGACAACGAGCTGCTGCGCGACATCGCGAAGCGTGAGGGCTTCGAGGTCGAGTTCGTCGGCACCGAGTTCTCCGGCCTGCTGGCCGGCGTCGCGACCGGCAAGTTCGACATCGGCAGCTCGACGATTTCGAGCACCGAGGCGCGCAAGAAGACGGTCAGCTTCTCCAACGGCTACAACACCGGCTTCACGACGATCGTGACGAAGAAGGGCGCGAACCTCAAGGAACCGGCGGCGTTCGCGGGCAAGCGGCTCGGCGTCGTCCAGGGTTCGGTGCAGGACGAGTTCGCGGGCAAGACCAACGGGGCCCAGGTCGTCCGCTTCCCCGACTACAACGCGGGTTTCGCGCAGCTGAAGAACGGCACGCTGGACGGCTGGGTCGTGCCGCAGGACATCGGCCAGAAGTACCTGGACCAGAACCCCGCGGTGCCGCTGGAGCTCGGCTACACCGTCGAGGACAAGGACACGCCGTCGGCGTTCGCCGTCGCCAAGACCGACCCCGACCTGTTGAACAAGCTGAACGACGGGCTCGGGAAGGCCATCGCGGACGGCACGGTCGCGCGTATCTACGGCCAGTTCTACAAGACGACGCCGCTGTCGAAGGAACTCCAGCAGGGCGGCCCCGGCCTGCCCGTGAAGAACCTGGGTGCGTGACATGAAGAAGCTGATCGTCACCGTACTGGCCGCGGCCCTCACGCTCACCGCGTGCGGCAGTGGCTCGGACAGCGCTTCCCCGACGTTGCACGTCGGCACCCTCAGCGACGCGCCGCCGAACATCTTCCTCAAGGACGGCAACTACACCGGCTTCGACAACGAGCTGCTCAAGGCCATCGCGGCCAAGCAGAACCTGAAGCTGGAGTTCGCCGCGACGGACTTCTCCGCGCTGCTGGGCCAGGTCGCGTCCGGCCGCTACGACATCGCCAGCTCGGCGATCGCGCAGACGGACGAGCGCAAGAAGACCGTCGACTTCTCGGCGGCCTACGACTTCGAGACCATGAGCATCCAGGCCAAGCAGGGCACGCCGGTCACCGACGAGAAGGCGTTGGCGGGCAAGCGGGTCGCCGTCATCCAGGCGACCGTCGGCGACCACTGGCTGGGCACCACGGTGCCGACCGCGCAGGCCGTGCGCTTCCCGGACTACGCCGCCGCGCTGACCGCGTTGAAGACCGGCGCCGTCGACGCGTACATCCTGGACCAGAGCATCGCCGAGAAGAACGTCACCGACAACCCCGGCGCCAAGCTCGTCGTCGTGAAGAGCTTCGTCACGGACGTGCCGCACGGCTTCGCGGTGAAGAAGGGCAACACCGAACTGCTCGGCAAGATCGACGCCGGGCTCAAGCAGGTGATCTCCGACGGTACCTGGCTTAAGCTGCACCAGCAGTTCCTGCCGACCGCTCCGGTGCCGGCCGGGTTCCAGGGTTAGGAGACCCATGAAGAAGACACTGGTCACGGCGATCGCGGCGACGCTGCTGGCCGCGCTCACGGCGTGTGGCGGCGGCTCGGACAGCGGCGGCGGTGACAAGACCCTGCGCGTCGGCACGCTGAGTGACTCGAAGCCGAACGCCTACCAGGAGAACGGCACCTTCACCGGCTTCGACAACGAGCTGCTCAAGGCCATCGCGCAGAAAGAGGGCCTGAAGCTCGAATTCGTCGCGACGGACTTCTCCGCGCTGCTCGGCCAGGTCGCGAACGGCACCTTCGACATCGGCAGCTCGGCGATCTCGCAGACCGACGCCCGCAAGAAGACCGTCGACTTCTCGGCGCCGTACAACTACCAGTCCCTCGGCATCGAAGCCAAGGAGACCGCCGGCATCACGGACGAGAACTCCTTGGCGAGCAAGCGGATCGGCGTCGTCCAGGGCACGGTGTCGGACACCTGGCTCGGCACGAACGCGCCGACCGCGCAGGCCGTCCGGTTCCCGAACGACGCCGCCGCGCTGGCCGCGCTCAAGACCGGCGCCGTCGACGGCGCGGTGTTCGACCAGGCCACCGCCGAGGACTACGCGAAGAACAACCCGGACGCGAAGCTCAAGGTGACCAAGGCGATCACCACGACCATCCCGCACGGGTTCGCCTTCAAGAAGGGCAACACCGACCTCATCACCAAGGTCAACGACGGCCTGAAGAAGGTCATCGCGGACGGCACCTGGGTGAAGGTGCACGACCAGTTCGAAGCCACCGCGCCCGTTCCCGCGGAATTCAAGGCGGGGCAGTAGCAAAGCGATGGACCAGTTCTTCGACACCTTCCTCGACTGGGAGTACATCTGGCAGGTCTTCCCCGACCTGCTGAAGACCGGTCTGCTCAACACGCTGATCCTGGCGTTCACCTCCGCGGTGATCGGCACCGTGCTCGGCATGGTCGTCGCGGTGATGGGGCTGTCCACCAAGGCGTGGCTGCGCTGGCCGGCCCGGGTGTACACCGACATCTTCCGCGGCCTGCCGGCGATCCTGACCATCCTCGTGATCGGCCAGGGTCTCGGCACGCTCGCGCGGGACGTCGTCGGCACCAACCCGTACCCGCTGGGCATCCTGGCGCTGAGCCTGATCGCCGCCGCCTACATCGGCGAGATCTTCCGGGCCGGCATCCAGAGTGTCGAAAAAGGACAGCTGGAAGCCAGCCGCGCGCTCGGGATGAGCTACAGCAAGGCGATGCTGCTGATCGTCATCCCGCAGGGCGTCCGCCGGGTGCTGCCCGCCCTGGTGAACCAGTTCATCTCGCTGGTCAAGGACTCCAGCCTGGTGTACTTCCTCGGCCTGCTGTCCGAGCAGCGCGAGCTGTTCCGGATCGGGCAGGACCTGGCGGCCAACACCGGGAACCTGTCGCCGCTGGTCGCGGCCGGGTTCGTCTACCTGGTGATCACGGTGCCGCTGACGCACCTGGTGAACTACATCGACAAGAAGCTCCGGACGGGGCGCAAGGTCCGCGCCGACGAGCCAGACGAAGGCGACCCGGTGGAGATCGGTCCCGGCGGAAGGGTGAGCGCGTGGTGACGACGACAGCGGTGCGTTCGTCCAGTGTGGAGCTGCGGGACATCCACGTCAGCTTCGGCACGCTGGAAGTCCTGCGCGGGGTCGACCTGAAGGTCCCGAGCGGCAAGACGACCTGCGTGATCGGGCCGTCCGGCTCCGGCAAGTCGACGCTCCTGCGGTGCGTGAACCGCCTGCAGGAGCCCGACTCCGGCGACCTGCTGCTCGACGGCGAGTCCGTGATCCGGTCCGACCCGGACGCCCTGCGCCAGCGCGTCGGCATGGTGTTCCAGCACTTCAACCTCTTCGGCCACCGGAGCGTGCTGGACAACATCGTGCTGCCGCTGCGCAGCGTGAAGAAGCTGAGCAAGGAGGAAGCGGCGGCGATCGCCCGCGCCCGGCTGGCGGACGTCGGCCTGGCCGACAAGGCGCCGTACCGGCCGAGCGCGTTGTCGGGCGGGCAGCAGCAGCGCGTCGCGATCGCCCGCGCGCTGGCGATGGACCCCGAGGTCATGCTGTTCGACGAGGCCACCAGCGCGCTCGACCCGGAGCTGGTCAAGGGCGTGCTGACGCTGATGGCGGGCCTGGCCGAACGCGGGCTGACGCTGATCGTGGTCACCCACGAGATGGGCTTCGCCCGCAGCGTCGCCGACGAGGTCGCGTTCATGGACGCGGGCAAGATCGTGGAGCAGGGCCCGCCGGCACAGCTCTTCGACGACCCGCAAAGCCCGCGCCTGCAACGGTTCCTCTCGCAGGTGCTCTGACGGAAGCGCGTCGGCCGCGTGTGCGCCGGTAGTCTGCGGGCACGGTGAGGATCGCGCGGCTGACGTACTACCCGGTCAAGGGGTGCGCCGGTACTTCGGTGCCGGTCGCCGACGTCGGGCCGGCCGGACTGGCGCACGACCGGGTGTTCCAGGTCGTCGCGCCGGACGGCGACTTCCGCAGCCAGCGACGCTATCCGGTGCCGGCCACGGTTCGGCCGCAGGTGCGCGGCGACCGGCTCCTGCTGTCCGCACCGGACGTCGAAGACCTCGTCCTCGACGTCCGGCGTGACGGCCCGCGGCACCCGGCGTAGACCTTCTCCTGGCACGTCGACGGCGTCCACCAGAGCGCCGAAGCCGCCGAGTGGTTCTCGGCCGTGCTCGGCCTGCCCTCGGCGCTGGTCGGCGTCGCGCCGGACCACGAGCGCGTCACCAGTGGCGAGACGCCGGGCACAGCCGCGTTCGCCGACGGGCACGCGCTGCTGGTCGCACCCTCGCCACCTACCGCCGGGACCCCGACGGCGGCGTGGTGTTCGGCATGACGACCGCAGATCGCCCGCTCAGGTGGCCGTCGGCGACGACGTGATCGTGCACTCCTGGGCCGGGCCCAGCCCGAGCACGGCCGCCGCCGAGCCGCCGTTGACGGCGACGGCGAGCCGGCCCGCCGAGTCCGCGAAGAGCACGCTCGCCCCGATGGGCACGTCCGCGAACGTCCGCCCGACCGCCGTGATCACCGCGACCCGTTCGCTGTGCACCGAAACCGCGCCGGTCAGCCCGCTCAGCTCGAGATCCGCCGGCGTCGCGGCCAGCTGGACGTTGCCGAAGTGGTCGACCGTCAGCACTTCCGACACCAGCTTGCCGGGGAACGCCGCCACGAACGGCTCGGGCAGCTCCACCAGCGTCTCGACGGCGTTGCCGAATGCAGACGGCAAGACGCCCGATGCAAGGTGTGCGGCCGCGGGTGCGAAGACGTCGCGCCCGTGGAACGTCGCCGACGTCACCGGCAGCCGCAGCGACGGCTCGGTCAGCTCGTACGCGGCCCGGACCCCGCCGAGGGCCCGCGCGGCGGGCAGCAGCAGGCCGTTGTCCGGCCCGACCAGCAGCCCGCCCTCGGCGACGACGACCACGCCGCGCCGCGCCGTGCCGACGCCCGGGTCGACGACGGCGACGTGCACGGCCTCCGGCAGGTAGGGCGCCGTCTGCGCCAGCGCCATGGCCCCGTGGCGGACGTTCTGGGGTGGCACCTCGTGCGTCACGTCGATGACCCGCACGGCGGGCGCCAGCCGCGCGATCACGCCGTGGCAGGCCGCCACGAAGCCGTCGCGCAGCCCGTAGTCGGTGGTCATCGAGGCCCATGTCAGCGGCATGTGCAGCATCATCCTCGGTGGCGGAGCGTGCCCGTTAGGGTTCAGTGCGTGACACCCCTCCCCAGACACCCCAAGCTCGTCACCGGCAAGGTCCGCGACCTGTACGACGCGGGCGACGACCGGCTCCTGATCGTTGCTTCCGACCGCATTTCGGCTTTTGAACGTGTATTCGTCACCCCGGTTCCGGACAAGGGACGGGTGCTCACGGCGATGAGCGTGTTCTGGTTCGGCGAGCTCGCCGACGTCCTGCCGAACCACCTCGTGGCCAGCGACGGGCCGGGGATCCCCGACGCCGTGCGCGGCCGGGCGATGCTGGTCGAGCGGCTCGAGATGCTGCCGGTGGAGGCCGTCGTCCGCGGCTACCTGACCGGCCGCGGCTACGCGGACTACCGCCGTGACGGCGCGGTCTGCGGCGTCGTGCCACCGCCCGGGCTCGCCGACTCGGCCCGGCTGCCCGAGCCGATCTTCACGCCGTCCACAAAGGCCCGTCCCGGCGAACCCGACGAGAACATCGACTTCGACACGTTCGTCGCGGTCCTCGGCCGCGCGCTCGCGGAGGAGGTCCGCGAGGCGTCGCTCGAGCTGTACCGCCGTGGTGCCGCGCGGGCCGCGGAGCAGGGCCTGCTGCTGGCCGACACGAAGTTCGAGTTCGGCATCGGCGCGCACGGTGGCCTGGTCCTGGCCGACGAGGTGCTGACGCCGGATTCGGCGCGCTACTGGCCCGCCGACGGCCACCGGCCCGGCCGGCCGTCGTTCGACAAGCAGCACGTGCGCGACTGGCTCGTCGACCCGGTGTCCGGTTGGGACTGCGCGTCCCCGTTGCCGCCGTTGCCGCCCGAAGTGGTGACGGCCACGCGGGACCGCTACATCGAGGCTTATCACCGCATCACCGGGCTGTGCCTGGCAGACTGGCCCCGTGATCCTGCTGATCTGCGGCAGCCTGCGAGCAGGCTCGGGCAATGCGGCGGTACTGGGGACCGTCGCGACCCTCACGGAGACCACGACGTTCACCGGACTCGGCGATCTCCCGCACTTCAACCCCGATGACGACCGCGACCCGCTGCACCCCGCCGTCACTTCGCTGCGCGCGGCCATCGCGGCCGCGACGTCGGTGCTGATCTGCACCCCGGAGTACGCCGGCGGCCTGCCGGGGTCGTTCAAGAACCTGCTCGACTGGACGGTCGGCGGTGGTGAGATCTACGGCAAGCCGGTCGCCTGGATCAACGCCTCGTCCGTTGCGGCGCCGACTGGCGGCGGCGACGCACACGACTCGTTGCGCAAGGTGCTGACTTACGCGGGCGCCGAGATCGTCGAGGAAGCCTGCGCGCGGATCCCGGTCCCGCGCGCCGCGGTCGCCGACGGCGTGGTCGTCGACCCCGACCTTCGCGACCGCATCGCCGTGGCGGTGCAGCGCCTGGGTGAAGGCGGCTGACCCTTCCGGCAACGGCCGCCCGCCCGTCCTGCGCAGTTCACGCCGACGTCAGACGCGTGCGTCCCAATGGTGGCGTGGACGCTCAGTTGCTGGTTTCGCTGTCGGGCATCACCCCGCGCACGCTGCACCGGTGCGCCGATCTCGCGGCCGAGCTCGACCGCCGCAAAGTGCCGCTGTCGGTGCTGTACGCCGCCCGCACCGGCGAAGGCCCGGTGACGGAGTGGGTGCGCACCCGCGCCCGCCGCGGTGATTCCGTGCTGCTGCACGGCTACGACCACGTCGTCACGCCCACGCACCGCACGGTGTACCTGGGCAAGAAGGCGGAGTTCGCGACGCTGCCCGCGCACGAGGCGCGGCTGCGGCTGATCGCCGCGAAGGCCGCGCTGGACGCCGCCGGGCTGGCCGTGGACGGCTTCGCGCCGCCGCGCTGGATCGCCTCCCAGGGCACGCTCCAGGCGTTGGGCGAGCACGGCTTCCGCCTGTGCGCGGACCTCGGCGCGGTGCGCGACCTCGTCACCGGCGAGGTGCGCCGCGCCCGCGTCCAGGAGTTCACCAGCCAGTCGCAGCGCACCGAGACCGTCCGCTGCTTCGCGCTGGTGCTGGCGGCCGCGCGCGCCGCGCGCCGGGGCGGCCTGGTCCGGCTCGGCGTCGACGCCATCGACCTCACCCGCCCCGGCCTCCGCCAGGCCCTCCTCGACGCCGTCGACGTCGCCCTGGAGAACCGCGCGTTCGGCGCGACCTACGGCTCACTGCGCACCGTCGCGGCCTAGAGCTTCGCCGGCTCCGCGCGGTCGAGCACCTTCACCTCGGTGCCTTCGGGCGCGAGGTTGCCGAACAGGCCGTAGTGCATGCCCGGGTTGGCGAGCACGGCTTCGTGGATCGGCACGGCGATCCGCGGCGCCACCGCGCGCAGGTAGTCGACCGCTTCGCCGGCCTTGAGCCACGGCGCGCCGGTCGGCAGGCCGAGGACGTCGATGTGCTGCTCCGGTACGAAGAACGAGTCGCCGGGGTGGAAGAACGCGCCGTCGTCGAAGACGTAGCCGATGTTCGGGATCGTCGGGATGTCGCTGTGGATCACGGCGTGCTCGCCGCCGACGGCCTTGATCGACGTGTCCCCGATCGCGAACGCGTCCCCGACGTTGGCGACGTCGAAGGGGACACCCAGCTTCCCGACGGCCTCGGCCGAGCCGGGGTCGACGATCAGCTTCGCGCCCGGGTTGGCTTCGAGCACCTTCGGCAGCCGCTCGACGTCGAGGTGGTCGAAGTGCTGGTGCGTGATCAGCACGGCGGCCAGCTCACGCTCGCGCTCGAAGTCCGTGGAGAACGTGCCGGGGTCGATCAGGATCCGCTCCGAGCCGGTCTCCAGCAGCACACAGGCATGTCCGAAATGGACGATACGCATCGATGATTCTCCTTCACGGGTCGTGATTCCACCCTAGTCAGAGTTTGCCGGTCAGCAACGCGTCGCCGAGGCCGGTGCGGCGATACAGCACCCGGTGCCCGCTGCGCTCCGACGTCAGCAGCCCGGCCGCGCGCAACGCCGTCAGGTGCGCCGACACCGTCGCCGGGGCGAGGCCGAAGCGGCGTGCCAGGTCGGCCGTCGCGGCCGGGGCGTCCAGGCCGGTCAGCAGCAGCGCCCGGGTCCGGCCGAGCACCTCGGCCAGCGGTTCCGGCGGCGCCGTCGCCGACGTCCACAGCGCCGCGACGCCGCGGGCGGGGTAGAGCAGTGACGTCTGCCACGGCGGCACCGTCACCACCCCGACGTTCGGCCACGCGAACACCGCCGGGATGAGCAGCAGCCCGCGGGAGTCGATCTCGAGCCGTTCGCGGGAGCGGACGTCGACCAGCACCGACGTCCCGGTCAGCCGGACCTGCGGGTGGAGCTCGGCCAGCATCGCGGTGATGCCCCCGGAGCCGAGCAGCCGCGTCCGGTACGCGATGTCGGCGGCCAGCAGCTCGCGCAGGCGCGGCCACCGCGGGGCGAGCAGCGCGTTCCAGACGGTTTCGAGCTGGCCGGCCAGCAGGTCCCGCGCGGTCGCCGGGTCGGCCGGGAGCGGCGAAAGGTCGGCGTCGACCATCGCCAGCTCCAGCGCGACCTGGTGCGGCGGCGTCTCGCGGACCACCTGCAGCTGGGCCTCGGCGGTGGTTTCCGGCCCCGCGGGCGGCGGGCTCAGGAACTCGGTGATGTAGTGCCGCGCGCTCAGGACCGCCGCCAGCTCGGGGACGTCGAGTGCGGGTGCGGCGGACACCCACGGCAGGTGCGCCGGGTGCCCGCGGAGGCCGAGCAGCGTCTGGACGGCGCCGAGGACCTCCTCCAGCGGCGAGATCGCGAAGCGGACGCGCTGGCTGCCGGCCGCGCTCAGGACCAGCTCGATCATGGCGACCCCGGATTCGCTCGTGCCCGAATCAGTATGGCGCAAACCGCCGTCGTAAGAGCGTGCTCCCATGTCGTTGTTCACCCATCGCGCCTACTGGCGCTGGTCGGCGGGCGTCCAGTTCGCCCGGCTCCCGGCGACCATGGCGCCGCTCGCGTTCACCCTGCTGACCACGGCCACCACCGGCTCGTACCGGCTCGGCGGGGTGCTGATGTCGGTCTACGTCGTCGCCGAGATGGCCGGCGCGGTGCCGGTCGGGCGGCTGCTGGACCGCGTCGGCGTGACGCGTGGCCTGCCCGCGCTGCTGCTCCTGACCGCCGCCGGCTTCGCCGTGCTCGCCTTCGCGGCGTCGGCGAACGCGCCGACCGCCGTGCTGCTCGCGCTGGTCCTGCTGCCCGGCGCCACCGCGGGCGCGTTGTCCGGCGGGTTCCGGACGCTGCTCGCGGACACCGTCGACGACGCGCTGCTGCCGCGGGCCATCTCCGTCGACGCGATGCTGCTGGAAGGCGTGCTCATCGGCGGCCCGGCGCTGGTCGCGCTGCTCGACCTGGCCGGTCCGTTCGTGCCGCTCGCCGCGATGGCGGCCGCCTGCGTGGGCGCCGCCGTGCTCGTCCCGCGCCGCGCGGCTGAGCGCGAACGGGAGGAAACCGGGCCGGACGTGCCGCCCGCCGGCGTCGGCACCTACCTGCCGTGGCTGTGCTGCGCGTTCACCGTCGGGCTGCTCCTGTCGACGATCGAGGTCGCGCCGCTGCCGCTCGTCCAGCGGCTCGGCGCGCCCGACACGGCCGCGCCGGTGGTGATCGCGGTGCTGAGCGGCGCGAGCATCGTGGGCAGCGCGCTCTACGCGTGGCGCGGCAAGACCGGCGACCCGCGGCTGTTCCTCGGCGGGTTCATCGTCGGGGGACTCGCCCTCGCGGGCGACTTCGGCTGGCCGGGCCTGATCGCGTCGGTGGCCGTGATCGGCGGGTGCACCGGGCCGCTGGTGGCCGCGACCTCGGTCAACCTGCAGCGGCTGCTGCCGAAGAACCGCAGGTCAGCGGGTTTCTCGCTGTCTTTCACGGTGCAGGCGTGCGGCTTCGGGCTCGGCTCGCTGGCGGTGGGCGTGCTGCCGCTGTGGCTCGCGCCGGTGTTCGGTGTCTTTGCTGCGGCGATCGCCGGTGCAATGCTGGTGGCGAAGCCCGCGGGCGCTATTGGCACCACGTCAGTAACGTCGTAACCTGGGCTGAACCTCGACCTTGCGGGAGACGCCGATGACTGCCGTCCAGCCTAAGCCGACGTCCCTCGGCGAGACCTTCGACTCGCTGAGCCCGGCGACCGACGAGGTCGTCGGGACCTACCCGGTGCACAGCGCCGAGGACGTGCAGGCCGCCGTCGTGCGAGCGCGCGTCGCGGCGAAGTGGTGGGCTGATCTCGGCTTCGCCGGCCGCGCGGAGCGGCTTCGCGGCTGGAAGGGCGTGCTGACGCGGCGGCTGCCGCAGCTGTGCCAGGTGGTGCGCGACGAGACCGGCAAGCCGATCGCCGACGCGCAGCTCGAGAGCGTCCTGGCCATCGAGCACATCGCGTGGGCCGGCAAGCACGCGAAGAAGATCCTCGGCAAGCAGAAGCGCTCGGCCGGGCTGCTGATGTCGAACCAGGCGGCCACCGTCGAGTACCAGCCGCTCGGCGTCGTCGGCGTGATCGGCCCGTGGAACTACCCGGTGTTCACGCCGCTCGGCTCGATCGCCTACGCGCTCGCGGCGGGCAACGCCGTCGTCTTCAAGCCCAGCGAGTACACCCCGGGCGTCGGCAAGTGGCTGGTCGACGCGTTCGCCGAGATCGTCCCGGAGCAGCCGGTGCTGCAGCTGATCACCGGCTTCGGCGAGACGGGCGCGGCGCTGGTCGGCGCGGGCGTCGACAAGATCGCCTTCACCGGCTCGACCGCCACCGGCAAGCGGATCATGGCCGCGGCCGCCGAGACGCTCACCCCGGTCGTCATCGAGGCGGGCGGCAAGGACCCGGTGCTGGTCGACGCGGACGCCGACCTCGACGCCGCGGCCGACGCGACGGTCTGGGGCGCGTTCTCCAACTCCGGCCAGACCTGCATCGGCGTCGAGCGCGTGTACGTCCACGAGAAGGTGCACGACGAGTTCGTCGCGAAGGTCGTCGAGAAGTCGAAGGACGTCCGCGCGGGCTCGGACGAGGCCGCCCAGTACGGCCCGGTGACGATGCCGTCGCAGCTCGGCGTGATCAGGCGCCACATCCAGGACGCCGTGGCCCGCGGCGGCAAGGCGGTACTCGGTGGCGAGGACTCGGTCGGCGACCGGTACGCGCAGCCGACGGTCCTGATCGACGTCCCCGAGGACTCCGAAGCCGTCACGGAGGAGACGTTCGGCCCGACGGTGACCATCGCGAAGGTCCGCAACATGGACGAAGCGATCGAGAAGGCGAACAACACGAAGTACGGCCTGGGGTCGACGGTGTTTTCGAAGTCCCGCGGCGTCGAGCTGGCGGAAAAGCTGCGCACGGGCATGACGTCGATCAACGCCCCGCTCTCGTTCGCGGGCATCGCATCCCTGCCGTTCGGCGGCGTGGGCGACTCGGGCTTCGGCCGCATCCACGGCCCGGAGGGCCTGCGCGAGTTCGCCCGCACCAAGGCCATCGCCCGCCAACGCTTCACGGCGCCGCTCACGCTGACGTCGTTCACCCGCAAGCCTTCGACGGACGCCATGGTCGCCAAGCTGGTGACCATCCTCCACGGCAAGCGCTGACCGGCTCCGGGGTTGTGGACAACTGCCGTCCGCAGCCCCGGAACTGTCGGTAGCCCCCGGTAAACTGGATACCGGGGCCGGGGGCCGCATCATGGCTTTTTGCCGTCTTTGTCCTGGCTGGCGGTCGAACCAGGAGGTTCAGCGGACTTGGGAGTCACGGCAGCAGTGGCCAGCACGGTCGCGGCGGCGGTAGCAGCCGCAACTAACACGGTAATTGTCGGCGCCGCCAGCGAGCGAAGTTTTTTGAAGTCGCGAATTTGAGACCAAGCCGTCGTGGCGCGTCGTGCGATCTCGCGTTCCCAGAGCATGCCGAGAAAGATGCAGAAAAATATGACCTGCCCGGCTCGTACGATGCCGGCCACCAGTAGGTTCTGCTCCAGGGTGGGTGTGCTCAGGGCGGTAATCACCTCAGGTATTCCCAGGGTAATCGAAAAGACGATCGATTTTCGAATCGGGTTGCTGCCTCGCAGCCAAGGATACGCGTAGCCGTATATTGCCGCGTAGGCAAACCATCTCAAGATATGGCGCAGGTCGCCGATAACATCAACTACCGGTTTGTAGTCGAAGCTGGTGCCGCTGATGTAGGCCCAAGCCTCGAAGATCACGGAAGGTAAGCAGATCGGCAAGGCCAAGCGCAAGGCGCACAGCAGGTTTTGCCAAGCGGGCTCGCCGCAGTTGGACCCCAGCGGACTCGAATATTTGCTCGATGCCGACCCTGACCGAGTGGGGTCCAGGCTTGTCAAGTTTTCATATCTCGCCAAAAAACTGTCAGCATCCATGGTCCCGGTCGCCAGGTCGCTTTGTGCTGAATGGTAAAACCGCGCGGCGGCGGATTGTGATAAGCGTCGGCGCGTTTCTGCTTGAAAAGCTATGTGGTGCGCGTCCATCGACCGGTCCGCGATCGTCGCCGATCGAGCGGGGATGGCTAGAAGAAAGCCAATCAACAGAAAGGTGAACGCCAGTGCGTTGGGTACGCCCGGCAGAAATGTGGTCGGAATGAAGACGATCGAAATGGTGATCAGTGGCAGACGAACCATTCGGGCGTCGATGGTGTTGAGTCCGGACAATCTTTTCATCTGTGAAAAAACCAGGAAGCAAAGAGTCAGGTTGGCGACCATCAGCCAGGTCATGCCAATGGTCTGCGTGGTGCTTCTTGTCCATGGACCGATAATGTCAACGTAGCCCAACGGCCAGTATTTCTGGTTGCCCGATTCGAAAGTCAGGTAGACGAGTGGGACGTAGGCCAGTGCTGCCAGCATCAGTGACAAGAGGGTGCGCCAGCGCCTGGACAGATTGGTGACAGATAGTGCCATGGCAAACAACGGAATCATTCCAAGTCCGGCGATAATGTCTGCCAGCCATGCCAGAGGTGTGCCGTCCGTTCCTCTGAAAATAAATGCCATCAAGCATGCGATCGCAGATATGAAGCCTATCAATGACCCAATGGATAAATTCTTTGTACGTCCGAGTGCAACTTGTGTCAACGTGCACGACGCTACCACGGCGACCAGGGCTTCGAGTTCGCCGGCGGTCGCGGAAATTCGTGTGTTCAATACCCAAAATAGCGTGAGCAGTATGACGGAAAATGTGCCCGAAAGTAGCAATCCGCGTCGGGCTGAGAGAATGGCGCCGCCGTATCCGGCTCGCCATGCGGTCGCAACGATCAGGCTGCCACTGAATGTGGCCAGGCTGGCGCCGACTGCACTGAACTCCAGTGTGGAAACGCCAAAGATGCTCGCGATCGGCGATTGCGCTAACGCGATCATTGATCCTAGGGCGAAAATTCCCGCGACGGTGGCGGTCGACATGTTTCGAAGAGCCCTGCTGTCCGGGTCACGGGATTTGCCGACCCAGCGCAGTACGATAAAATACGGGAAAAAATAGATGACGGCCAACGCGGCGTACTCGGCGGCAAAAGATGACCCGTGATTAATGAACTCGTCGGTCTCGGGAATCATCCAAGCGTTATTGGAATCCTTTTCAGACTTGGCTAATACATATGTGTCGACGGAAGGCTTCCCGTCAAATGTGATTGTAGTCGGTCCTTGCTTCGTAGGCACCGGACCCTGAGAGCCGACAATGGACAATCCAACTGTTTCGATCGTGATACTGCGTTTTGTTACGCGATTTGACAGGCGATTAGTGTCCTTCTCTTCGCTCAGTTCGAGAGGTAGCTCAACTATGTTCGAGCTCTGATTCGTAGTGCTGATGGAATAACTAAGAGATCCCTTAACGTGTATCTGAGCCACGGGTGAACCGGGCAGTAGATCTACTGTCGGAAGGCCGTCTTGTAGTATGTCGACCGCAGTAACCGCGGACATGAGTGCGTAGACGTCGCTGCTGCCTGATCTGATGCTTGTGAGTATTGGATCTTTTTGGTCGACGGTGACGTCACAATTTCCGGTTGCGGTAAGCTTTTCCGATGTTCCGTCGATCAGGAATCTGCATGACTCCGAGCGAGGTGGATGTGGGCCTGGCAAGAGCGTCAAGGGCGGTACTTCGTGGACAATGTCAGGCTTTTCCCTGTTGGGTGAAAGCTGGGTGCTCACTTGATGAACAAACCAGGAACTGCTTGCAATGACAGTGGTAAACAGAAATGCGACGGCAACTGTTCTGCATATGTGAATTACCCGCGTCCACACGCTACCACCCAGCTCTGTTGACAGATGTCGAACCTCTGGAGAGTGGGTCGCGTGCGACAGGCTGTTGTTACGGTCTCCGGGGTGGCTTGGTGTAGATGTGATCGAAGTGTTGAAACGCCGCGAAGTGGCGGCTCGGAGGTGTCTGTGCCGAGGGCGCTCCGCTGCCGGTCAACTCCGTCCTCAGCGCCCCCGGATGAGGTCCGCCGCCTTCTCCGCCACCATGATCGTCGGCGCGTTCGTGTTCCCGCGCGGCACCACCGGCATCACCGACGCGTCCACCACCCGCAGCCCCTCGACCCCGCGCACCCGCAGCTGCGGGTCGACCACCGCCTGCTCGCCCGTGCCCATCGCGCACGTGCCGACCGGGTGGTACAGCGTCTGCGTGTTCTCGCGGATGTGCTCCACGAACTCGGCGTCGGTCAGGTCGTGCCGCGCGGGCAGGAACGGCTTGTCGAGGAATCGCTTGAGCGGCCCCGACTTCCCGATCTCGACGAGCGCCTTCAGTCCGGCGATCATCGCGTCCATGTCCTTCGGCTCCGCGTAGTAGGCCGGGTCGATTTCCGGTTTCCACAACGGATTCGCCGACTTCAGCCGCAGCCGGCCGCGGCTGGCGACGTCCACCAGCGTCGCCGCCGACGTGAAACCGGGGACGGTCGGTTCGCGCATCCCGTTGTCGTAGAACAACGTCGGCGCCACGTGGATCTGCATGTCCGGCGCGGGCAGGCCGTCGCCGGTCGGGAAGAACGCGCCCGCCTCGCCGATGTTCGACGCCAGCGGCCCGCGCTTGGTCAGCTGGTAGCGCACGAGTCCGGCCGGCGTGGCGGCGTTCACCAGGTCGGTGGTGCCGCGGGTGGACCAGATGATCCCGCACGCCGGGTGGTCGTGCAGGTTCTCGCCGACGCCGGGCAGCGCGGTGACGACGTCGATGCCGTGCTCGCGCAGGTGCTCGGCGGGGCCGACACCGGAGACCATCAGCAGCTGCGGTGAGTTGACCGCGCCGCCGCTGAGCAGCACCTCGGCCGACGCGCGCGCGGTGCGCTCGACGCCGTTGTCCACATAGGACACGCCGACCGCGCGGGTACCCTCGAACACGATCCGGGTGGCCTGCGCGCCGGTCTTCACCGTGAGGTTCGGCCGGTCGAGCGCCGGGCGCAGATAGGCGTCCGCAGTGGACCAGCGACGGCCCTTCTTGCAGGTCACCTGGTAGTTGCCGGCGCCTTCCTGGCTCTCGCCGTTGAAGTCGTCGGTGCGCTTGAGGCCCCACGCGACGGCGGAGTCGACCCACGCGCTCGACAGCTCGTGGGTGAACCGGCGGTCCTCGACGTGCAGCGGGCCGTCGGTGCCGTGCAGCGGGCCGCCGAGGCGCTGGTTGCCCTCGGCGCGCTTGAAGTAGGGGAGGACGTCGTCCCAGCCCCAGCCTTCGGCGCCGTGGGAATCGCGCCAGCCGTCGTAGTCGGCGCGGTTGCCGCGGATGTAGATCATGGCGTTGATCGACGAGCAGCCGCCGAGCATCTTCCCGCGCGGCCAGTACGCGGACTTGCCGGTGTGCTTCTGCTCGACGGTCTCGTAGTTCCAGTCCCACCGGGTCTTGAACAGCGACGCGAACGCGGCCGGAATGCGGACCTCGTCGGCGGTGTCCTCGCCGCCCGCCTCCAGCAGCAGGACCTGCGCCGACGGATCCTCGGTGAGGCGGTTCGCCAGCACGCACCCGGCGCTGCCCGCACCGACGATCACGTAGTCAAAGGAGTCCTGGACGGCCACGGTGCCTCCACTCGCTGTTGGCGCGATGTCAACGACTCATCATGGCGCAGGGCCGCGCCGTGGGCCAGTCTAGGTTTTCCGGTGGCCCTCGCCACCTGGGCGCGGGTCCGGTGAACCGGGTGAACTATGCTCGCCGGGTACCCACGACCTGCGTGAATAAGGAGCAGCCTGCCGTGGCCCGAGTTGTCGTCGACGTCATGCCCAAGCCCGAAATCCTCGACCCGCAGGGACAGGCCGCGCTCGGCGCCGCCGGCCGTCTCGGCTTCACCGGGATCAAGGAGATCCGCCAGGGCAAGCACTTCGAGATCGAGGTCGACGACTCCGTCGACGACGCGACGCTCGAGAAGATCGCCGAAGGTTTCCTCGCGAACCCGGTGATCGAGCAGTGGACCATCACGCGGGTCGGCGCGTGAGCGCCCGCATCGGCGTCATCACCTTCCCGGGCACCCTCGACGACGGCGACGCGGCCCGCGCGGTCCGCTACGCCGACGCGGAGGCCGTGCCCCTGTGGCACGCCGACGAGGACCTGCACGGCGTCGACGCCGTGGTCGTCCCGGGTGGCTTCTCGTACGGCGACTACCTGCGCGCGGGCGTCATCGCCCGGTTCGCGCCGGTGATGACGTCGGTGATCGAGGCCGCGCGGGCCGGGATGCCGGTGCTCGGCATCTGCAACGGGTTCCAGATCCTCTGCGAGGCCGGCCTGCTGCCGGGCGCGATGATCCGCAACCAGGGTCTGCACTTCATCTGCCGCGACCAGTGGCTGCGCGTCGAGAACACCTCGACGGCGTGGACCTCGCGCTACGAGCAGGGCGCCGAGATCCTTATCCCGATGAAGAACATCGACGGCTGCTACGTGGCCGAGCAGTCCACTTTGGACGCGCTGGAGGCCGAGGACCGGGTCGTGTTCCGCTACGTCGGCGGCAACCCGAACGGCTCCCGCAACGACATCGCGGGCATCCGCAGCGAGAACGGCCGCGTGGTCGGGCTCATGCCGCACCCGGAGCACGCGATCGACGCGCTCACCGGCCCGTCCGACGACGGTCTCGGCATGTTCTACAGCGCGGTGGACGCGCTGATCAAGGCTTGACGCACCGGCCGGGGGAGGTTCCACTTCCCCCGGCCACCGCGCCGACCCTCCCGGCACGCGACCCGACTCCCCAGGTGCGCGACTCGTTCATCCAGGTACGCGTGTCGTCCCGCTGATCACGCGTGCCGATCAGGTCTTGCTCTGGTCGTTCGAGAGCCACTTCTCCGGCCGCACCCGCACGAGCACCGACTGCGGGCCCAGCGCCGAGTCGACGTACTCCCTCGCCTGCTCCGCCGGCCAATACCGGCCTGCTATCCGCAACGCCTGGTCGCGCGTCGGGGGCTCGTCGTTCGCGATCACCGGGCCCTCCACCGTCACGTACCTGTACGGCGGTGTCTCGTCCTGTGCGGCCAGGCTCAGCCGGCCCGCCGCGCGGATCGCGCGGTCCTTGACCGTGTCGCGTTCCATCCAGATCAGCAGCTCGCCGCCCGGCGCGTAGTCGTACCAGACCGGGACCGCCAGCGGTGCGCGTCCGGCGCGCTCCACCGCCAGCACCCCGACGTGCACCCCGCTCAGGAACGCTTCGCGCTCCACAGCCGTCATGACGAAAGACGACATGTCACTCCCCAGGTAGCCGGTCATCTACCGGGGAGCAACACGTCGGCGAGTCCGGACATTCCGGACTCAGCTCGCCGCCGCCACCAGGCGGGCGTACGAACCGCCCGCCGCCAGCAGTGACGCGTGCGGGCCCAGCTCCGTGATGCGGCCGCCCTCGACCACCGCGACGCGGTCGGCCGCCGCCGCGGTGTGCAGGCGGTGGGCGATCGCGATCACCGTGCGTCCGGCCAGCACGCTGTTCAGCGAACGCTCCAGGTCGCGCGCCGAGCCCGTGTCCAGCAGGGACGTCGCCTCGTCGAGCACCAGCGTGTGCGGGTCCGCGAGCACGACCCGGGCCAGCGCCAGCTGCTGCGCGACCGCCGCCGGCACCGGGTACGCGCCCGAGCCGATCTTCGTGTCGAGGCCGTCCGGCAGGCCCGCGACCCAGCCGGACGCGCCCGCCGACTCCAGGGCCGCCGTCAGCTCGGCGTCCGGCCAGTCGCCGCCCGCGCGGCGGGCCGGCAGGGCCAGGTTCTGCCGGAGCGTCCCCGAGAAGACGTGGTGCTCCTGGGTCAGCAGCAGGACCTCGCCGCGCAGCACGTCGTCGGCCAGCGCCGAGACGTCCTGGCCGCCGATCCGCACCGAGCCCGCGGACGGCACCGCGATGCCGGCCAGCAGCCGCCCGAGCGTCGACTTGCCCGCGCCGGACGGGCCGACGATCGCCAGCCGCTCGCCGCGCGGGACGCGCAGGTCGATGCCGTGCAGCACTTCGCGGTCGGCGGTGTAGGCGAACCGGACGTCGTGCACGTCGATGTCACGCCCGCGCGGCACCTGCGTCACCTTCGGGGTCTCCTCGACCGCGACCTCGCGGATGCCGAGGATCCGGCGGGCCGCGGCCGCCGCGACCTGCAGGTCCTCCAGCCAGAACAACGCGGAGTTGAGCGGGTTCGCCATCGCCTGCATGTAGAGCAGCATCGTGGTGATCTCACCGAGCCCGGCCCAGCCGCGCGTGTACGCGAGCAGCCCGAGCAGCAGCATGACGGCCAGCGGCAGCACGTAGCTGATCTCCAGCGACGGCAGCCAGCGCAGCTGCAGCGCCCGCATCCGGCGTTCGCCGAGGATGCTCCGGTCCAGGTCGTCGTGAGCGCCGGTGACCCGGCGTTCGGTCAGCCCGAGCGCCTCGACCGTCCGCGCGCCCTCGGCCGTCTCGTGGACGCTGGTCGTGAGGTCCGCCCAGCGGTCCAGCATCGCCTGCATCAGCGCCGGGATCCGCCGCTGGTACCAGACGTTGACGCTGATCAGCAGCGGTGCCGCGACCAGCAGGCCCAGGGCCAGCAGTGGTGACGTCAGCACCATCGCCGCCACCGTGAACACCACGGTCACCGCCGCGACCAGGATCTCCGGCGCCGCGAACCGCGCCGCGTGGTCGATCCGGCCGAGGTCGGTGGTGGCCCGGCTGAGCAGGTCGCCGGTGCCGGCCGCCTCGACGGTGCCGAGCGGCAGCTGCAGCGCCGTGCCGACGAACTCCTCGCGGGTCTCGGCCAGCACCAGCTCGGCGAACACCGCGCCGCGCATCCGCGCGACCTTCCGCGACAGCGCCTGCAGCAGCAGGATCACGACGAACACGCCCGCCAGCACGTCGACGTGCGTGGTCGTGGTCCCGGCCGCGACGGCGTCGACCAGCGAACCGAGCAGCTGCGGGCCGGCCAGCCCGATCAGCGTGGACGCGGCGAGCGCGCCGAGCAGCAGCGCGACCTCGCGCTTGTGGGCCGCCGCCGTCCGCAACGCCCAGCGGCGGACGTCCCGCCGGGACGCCGTGGGGAGCCGCTTCACACCGTCACCACCTTCGTCGTGAATACCTCGTCGGCCACATGTGTCCACAATGGACTCTGGCTGAACACCACCGTCGTCTTGCCGCGGCGCAGGGCCGCGACGCGCTCGGTGATGCGTGCCTCCGTGTGCGCGTCGACCGCCGAAGTCGGTTCGTCCAGCACCAGGACGTCCGCGTCCACGGCCAGCGCGCGGGCCAGGTTCAGCCGTTGCCGCTGGCCGCCGGACACCTCGCGGCCGCGCTCGCCGATCACCTCGTCGACGCCGTCGGGCAGCGCCTCGACGATGTCGTCGGCGTCGGCCGCGTACAGCGCTTCGGTGATGTCAACGCCGCTCGGCCGCGCCGGTGTCAGCTGCTCGCGCAGCACGCCGGAGAACCAGATGTCCTGGTTGTGCGCGTACACCACCCGCCGCCGCAGCTCCACGAGCGCGACCTGGTCCGCCCGGACCCCGCCGACCAGCACTTCCTCGCCCGCGGCCGGGTCGGCGAACCGGGCCAGCCGGTCGGCCACCGCCTCGCCGCCGGCGCCGAAGTCGACGACCGTCAGCTGCCCGGCCACGACCCGCACCCCGGACTCCGTGTCCGCCAGGTCCAGCGGCCCGTCGGGCAGCCGCACCGGCGTTTCGGGGTCCGCCAGCGCCGGGTGCAGCGCCAGCAGCGCCACCACCTTCCGCGACGCCACCAGGCCGGACGTCAACGACCCGACGGCTTCCGTTGCGGCGGAGACCGGCCAGATGAGGAACATCGAAACGCCGTAGAACGCCACCAGCTGCCCGAGGTCGATGGTGCCGCCCACGGCCAGCCGCGCGCCCAGCCACGTGATCACCACGGTGACCAGGCCGGGCATCGCGACCTCGGCCGCGGCCAGCCACGACTCGGCCTTGCCGACCTCGACGCCGGCCCGGCGCACCCGCTGGCTGGTCTCGCGGAAGCGGCCGGAGAACCGCCGCTCACCGCCGATGCCACGCAGGATCCGCAGGCCGGACACGATGTCCGCGCCGAGGGCGTTGACCTCGCCGCGCATCTCGCGCTGGCTCGCCTTGCGCTTCTGCAGCGGGGCCAGCAGCGGCCCGATGCCCAGCACCGCGAGCGGCACGCCGACCAGCGCGACGACGCCGAGCAGCGGCGACGTCGAGACCAGCCAGATCGCGACCACGACGAACGCCAGCAGCGAGCCGAACGCCCGGCCGGCCATTTCGACGGTGTTGCCGATGTGGTTGATGTCGGTGGTGGCGATCGCGACCAGGTTGCCGGTGGTCGTCTGCTCGCGCAGGCCGGCGCCGACGCGCGTGGTGTGCGCCGACACGAGCCGCTGGGTGGAGCCCGCGCCGTGCAGCCACAGGCCGTAGTTGATGAAGTGCATCCAGGTCCCGGACACGGTCTGCACGACGCCGAGCACGGCCGCGGCCAGCGCCCAGCGCCCCACGCCCGCGCCGTCGTGCGCGGTGATGGCGCCGATGCCCTGGCCGATCACCAGGGGCAGCAGGGCGCCCGGCAGCGCCCACACGACGCCGATCGTCGCCGAGCCCAGCACCGTGCCGAGGCGAGCCCGGAACACGGCGAGCAGGAACCGGCTCGCGGTCGGCCGTGCGGGCAGCCGCAGCGGCGGAAAGGGATATGTGGCGGAAAGCACGATTCCCGACGTTAAGCCGACGACCCGGGGTTGGCGACCGATTTTCGCGACCACGGCCCAGCGTCGTCCGGCCCCATGCGCCCCAATGTGGCGTTCGGTGCGTCAGACGCACCGAACGCCACATTGGGTGCGTTGGACGCACCCAACGCCACATTGGGGCGCTCCGGCCGGTGGCGACCGGGGGCGCGGTGTCGGCTCCGTCACACCCGGAACGGCGAGATCCGGTGGGGCGGCCCAGTGTCCGGGGCACCCGGGCCCGGCACGTACCCTGGCGGCCGTGGCGAACCCTGACACGGACACCGTGACCAGCACCGTTGACACCACCGAGCGGGCCGGGGCGACCCCGGACCACACCCAGCCCTATCGCGAGCTCGGGCTCGCCGACGACGAGTACGCCCGCATCCGGGAAATCCTCGGCCGCCGGCCCACCGACGCCGAGCTGGCCATGTACTCGGTGATGTGGAGCGAGCACTGCTCCTACAAGTCCTCCAAGAAGCACCTTCGCTACTTCGGCGAGACCGCGACCGACGAGATGAAGGCCAAGATGCTGGCCGGCATCGGCGAGAACGCCGGCGTCGTCGACATCGGCGAGGGCTGGGCGGTCACCTTCAAGGTGGAGAGCCACAACCACCCGTCCTATGTGGAGCCCTACCAGGGCGCCGCGACCGGCGTCGGCGGCATCGTGCGCGACATCATGGCGATGGGCGCGCGGCCGCTCGCGGTGGCGGACGCGCTGCGCTTCGGCCCGGCCGACGCCCCCGACACCAAGCGCGTGCTGCCCGGTGTGGTCGCCGGCGTCGGCGGTTACGGCAACTGCCTCGGCCTGCCGAACATCGGCGGCGAGCTGGTCTTCGACCCGTCCTACAGCGGCAACCCGCTGGTCAACGCGCTGTGCGTCGGCGCGATGCGCGTCGAGGACCTGCACCTGGCCTTCGCGTCCGGCACCGGCAACAAGATCATCCTGTTCGGCGCCCGCACCGGCCTCGACGGCATCGGCGGCGTCTCCGTCCTGGCGAGTGACACCTTTTCGGGTGACGAGTCGTCGGGTGGCCGCAAGAAGCTGCCGAGCGTCCAGGTCGGCGACCCGTTCACCGAGAAGGTGCTCATCGAGTGCTGCCTCGAGCTGTTCGCGGCCGACCTCGTCGTCGGCATCCAGGACCTCGGCGGCGCCGGGCTGTCCTGCGCGACGTCGGAGCTGGCCGCGGCCGGTGACGGCGGCATGCACGTCTACCTCGACCGGGTTCCGTTGCGCGCCACCGGGATGACGCCGGCGGAGGTGCTCTCCAGCGAGTCGCAGGAGCGCATGTGCGCGGTCGTCTCGCCGGAGAACGTCGAGGCGTTCATGGCCGTCTGCCGCAAGTGGGACGTCATCGCCACCGACATCGGCGAGGTCACCGACGGCGAGCACCTGGTGATCACCTGGCACGACGAGGTCGTCGTCGACGTCCCGGCGCACACCGTGGCGCACCAGGGCCCGGTGTACGACCGGCCGATCGAGCGACCGTCCTTTCAGGACGCTCTGATCGCCGACACCTCGGCGAACCTGCCGCGTCCGGCCACTCCGGACGAACTGCGCGCGGACGTGCTCAAGCTGATCTCGTCGCCGAACCAGGCGTCGAAGGAATGGGTGACGTCGCAGTACGACCGGTACGTACGCGGCAACTCCGTGCTCTCGCAGCCGTCGGACTCGGGCATGATCCGGATCGACGAGTCGAGCGGCCGCGGTGTCTCGGTGGCGACCGACTGCAACAGCAAGTTCGTCTACCTCGACCCGTACCGCGGTGCGCAGCTGGCGCTGGCGGAGGCGTACCGCAACGTGGCGACGGGCGGTGCGACCCCGGTCGCGGTGTCGGACTGCCTGAACTTCGGCGCGCCGACCGACCCGGGCGTGATGTGGCAGTTCGAGCAGGCCGTGCACGGCATCGCGGACGGCTGCGTCGAGCTGGGCATCCCGGTCACCGGCGGCAACGTGAGCTTCTTCAACCAGACCGGCTCGACGGCGATCCTGCCGACGCCGGTGATCGGCGTGCTCGGCGTGATCGACGACGTCACCCGCCGCATCCCCACCGGCATCGGTGCCGAAGCCGGCGAAACCCTGCTGCTGCTGGGCGAAACGCACGACGAGCTGGACGGCTCGGCGTGGGCCCGCGAGCTGCACGGCCACCTCGGCGGCGTACCCCCTCGTGTGGACCTCGCCCGGGAAAAGCTCCTCGCGGACATCCTGGTGGCGGGCTCCCGTGACGGCATGATCTCGGCCGCGCACGACCTTTCGGACGGCGGCCTGATCCAGGCGTTCGTCGAGACCGTCCTCATCGGACAGTGCGGCGCCCGGTTCTTCCTCGACGCCGACCAGGACCCGTTCGTCCAGCTGTTCTCCGAGTCGTCGGGCCGCGTGCTGGTGGCGGTCCCGCGCACGGAGGAGCTGCGCTTCACGGAGATGTGCACCGCGCGGGGCCTCCCGTGGCGCAAGACCGGCGTGGTCGACCCCGAGTCGGGCAAGCTGGAGCTGCAGGACATCACGGAGTTCACGCTCGACGAGCTCCGCGAGGCGTGGGAGAAGACCCTCCCGGCCCTGTTCGACTGAGACCTGTGGACAGCTGACCGGAGGGCACCGATTTCTGTCGGTGCCCTCCGCTGGCGTGGAAACGGGGGCTGCTCAGCCGGCTTCGGCGACGATCCGCTTTTCACCGTCGCGCAGTTCCTCGCTTCTCCAGCCGTCCGGAAGCTGAACGTCCTTTTCGGACCGAACCCGCGTGTTGTACAGCGAAACGGATTCGGGCAGTGACGCGAACCGCAGATCGGTCTGCCCGTCGAAGCGGGTTCGGCGCAGATCCAGCTCGCTGGTCACGCACACGTCGTGGAAGACGGCGTCGCGGAGGAACTCGGCGTCCTTGAACGTGGTCCGCCCCGCGAAGGTCGTCGCGGTGAAGTCCGCCAGCTCGGCGAACCGGGTACCGCTGAACCAGGCGTGGCTCTCGAAAACCGCGCCACGGCACCGGAAGTTGCCGATGAGCCGGCCCTTGTCGGTGCCCGCCGCCGTGAAGTAGACCCGGCCGGTGAAGCGGCAGCCGCTCAGGTTGGTGCTGCTGTGCAGCGCCGCGTACCGCAGCACCATCCCGCCGATCCGGCACCCGGAGAGATCGAAGTATTCGACGACCGCACCGGTCAGGTCGAGGTCGTAGTCCGGCGCGTCCGCCTGGTCGGCCGCCGGCAGCAGCTCCCGGATCAGCCGCTGCGCGGTCAACCGGACCTGCAGTTCCTGTTCCCGCTCGGGGGTGTCCCGCTTGGCGTCGCGGTCGTGCCGGTCGAGGCCGTCCTGGTACCGCACGTGCTCGAACGGCCGCCGCAGGTACGAGCACAGCACGTCCAGCACCGTCTGCGTGTACGCTGGGCGGCTCCGCGCCAGGCCCGCCAGTGCGTGCAGCGCGCCCACCCGCACCTGGTCGGCCGCGTGCCCGAGCAGCTCGACCGCCTTCGCGAACCGCTCGTCCGCCACCCGCTCGCGGTCCTGCTCCGCGCGTTGCGACTCCAGCTCGTGCCGCTGCCGCTCGATGTCCTGGCGGCGTTCCTCGACGCGGCGGCGCCGGTCGTTCAGCCAGAGCGCGTACAGCGCCACGATCGCGCCGCCGGCCAGGCCGCCGGTCTTGAGCGCGTCACTGCGGCTGGTGGCGGGGTCGGTCAGCAACCAGCCGCCGACCCCGAGCAGCAGCACCAGCGACGCGGCGAACGTCCACGCCAGCGGTGATCGCCACAGCTTCACCCGCTCAGGACACCAGCATGGTGCTGACGCAGAAGCCCTTGTCGTCGAAGTTCGTCGCGCTCAGCGTGCCCTTGACCGACTTGCCCGCGGACGTCCCGGTGACCTGGCCCTCGACGAGGTACTCGTCGTCCGGCACGTCGCCGAGCTCCAGCTGCAGCGGCGACTTGAGGAACGTCTTGAGCCACGAGTCGAGCAGGTCCTTCGAGTCCGAGCAGCCCATCGCGATCGCGGCGTTGTTGTCGCCGGCGTTCAGCTTGTCGATGAAGCCCTGCAGCACGACCTTGCCCTGCGCCGAGCCCGAGCCGCCGCCCGGCGTCGACGTCTTGGTGCTCGGCGTCGTCGACTTCTTCGGGGTGCTCTTCGGCGTCGACGGCTTGGCCGAGGTGCTCGTGCCCGGGGACGCCACGGTGTTGTCGTCCTTCGAGAGGAAGAACCCGGGCGCCACGAACCCGGTGATGCCCAGGCCCGCCAGCACCAGCACCACGACGGCGCCGACGGCGATCCACATCCCGGTCTTGCTCTGCTTCGGCGGCGCCGGCGGCCCGCCGAAGCCCTGCCCGTAGCCGCCCTGCTGGTCCCAGCCCGACATCTGGCCGCCGGCGTTCGGGTCCCACGCCTGCTGGCCGTACTGCTGGGCGTTCGGGTCCGCCCACGCCTGCTGCTGCTGGGCGTTCGGATCGGCCCAGCCCTGCTGCTGGTTCGGGTCGCCCCAGCCCTGCTGCGGGTAACCGGCGGTGCCCGGCTGCTGGTAACCCTGCTGGTTCGGGTCCCAGCCCTGCGGGTACTGCTGCGTCGGGTACGGCTGTTGCTGCTGGTTGGGGTCCCACCCGCCCTGCTGGGGATACGGCTGCTGCGGGAAGCCGCCGGACTGCGGCTGCTGGCCGTACGGGTCGGGCTGGCCGGGCTGGCCCGGCTGAGGCGGGTAGGTCATCGGTCATGCCTTCCGGGCGCGGGGTGTTCGTGCGCATCCGACGCCCGGCGGACGCGTGCGGTTCCCCCAGGAGTCGTGAGCAGCATTCTGCAAGCTCGGACGGTACGGCATGAAACCGGCTCCCGGCCGCGACGACGCGAAGTCGTCACGATCCGGGAGCCGGGGTGGTGCGGGTCAGCCGTTGGCGAGGGCCTGGAGCCGGTCGAGGGCGCCGTTGAAGGTGTCCTGGTCGAGCGGGCTCGAGGTGTACTGCCAGACGGTGTAGAAGCCCCAGTTGTAGGGCAGGGCGCCGGCCGACGACGCGTACCGCGCGACCCACAGCGGGGCCGTGCTGGAGAAGTCGGCGCTGACGCACTGGTTCCACCAGCTCTGGGACGTGTAGATCACCGGGTACCGGCCGGTCTTGGCGTGGTAGGTGTCGTGGAAGTCGAGGATCCACGACGTCATCGCCGCCTTGCTCAGCCCGTAACAGGTGGCGCCGTACGGGTTGTACTCCATGTCGAGGGCGCCGGGCAGGGTCTTGCCGTCCCTCGACCAGCCGCCGCCGTGGGCCAGGAAGTAGTTCGCCTGGGCGGCGCCGCTCGCCGTGTTCGGGGTGGCGAAGTGGTAGGCGCCGCGGAGGAAGCCCTGGTTGAAGGAACCGTTGTACTGCTGGGCGAAGTAGGGGTTGGTGTAGCTCGTGCTTTCGGTGGCCTTGGTCCAGACGAACCGCTTGCCCTGGTTCCACCAGCTCGCCCAGTCGACGTTGCCCTGGTAGCTGGCGACGTCGATGCCGGCCACCGTGGCCAGCACCTGGCCGGGGATGGCCTGAGCGGGTTGCGGCTGCTGCGCCGCCTTCTGCGTGTCCGGCGTCGACTTGTCACCTTCGACGCGCCGGATCTGCGAGCCCATGTCGTGGTTGTGCACGGCGATGTCCGCGTTGATCGCGGTCACCGGGTCGACCTCGGGGGAGATGGTGGCGGCCGTCGCCTGGACCGTGCTGCCGAGCAGGAGCAGCGTGGCGGAGACGGCCAGGGCAGCGAACAGCCGCCCTCTTCGGGAAGTGGACATCGTTGAATCCCTTCACAGATACCCTCGCTGAGGACGGCTTACTGCAGGTAGCCGTCCGAGCACGATTGTTAGCGACGCACCCGGGGTTTGTCACTCAGTTCCGTGAAATTGGGTATACGCGTGGGTGATTTTCTGCGGAAGTCGATCATCAATTGGTGACTGGTTAACACCTATTACCGATGAGCTGCGCCGTTCAGCCGAGCGAACGCGCCCGCAATCGGTCGGCCGGGCACGCCCGGGCCGTTCCGGTAGCCGGCGAACCGCGGTCAGCCGAGCGCCAGGACCCGCAGCCGCTCGGCCGCGCCGTTGAACCAGTTCTGGTCACCGGGCAGTGTCCCCTTGTCGGCGAACTGCCAGATCGTGTGCACGGTCCAGCCGGCCGGGAGCTCGCCGATGTAGGTGTTGTAGCGGGCGATCCAGAGCGGGTTGGCGCCGAAACCGCCGTTGTTCGCCGTGCACCGCTTCCACCAGCTCGTCGACGTGTAGATCGTCGGGTACCGGCCGGTGGCCGCGCGGTAGGTCTCGGAGAAGTCGCTGAGCCAGCGGACCATTCCGGCGGCGTCCTTGCCGTAACAGGTTTCGCCGTACGGGTTGTACTCCGCGTCGAGCGCGCCCGGCAGCGTCCGGCCGTCGGCCGACCAGCCGCCGCCGTGGGCGAGGAAGTACCGGGCCTGGGACGCGCCGTCGGAGACGTCCGGCCGGGCGAAGTGGTAGGCGCCGCGGATGAGCCCGGCGTCGTAGGACCCGTTGTACTGCTGGGCGAACTGCGGGTTGACGAAGCCGGTGCCCTCGGTCGCCTTGACGTAGACGAACTTCGCGCCCGCCCCCGCCGCGCCGCCCCAGTCGACCGGCCCCTGGTGCCCGCTGACGTCGTGGCCGAGCTGCTGGTCGTCGGCCGCGTACAGCACGTCCGGGAGCGCTTCGATCCCTTCGACCTTGGCGATCTGCGAACCGGCGTAGTGGTCCTCGGCGCCCTCGTACAGGTCGACGGCGGTCGCCGGGGTCTGCCCGGCGACCAGGAACGCGGCGGCGGCGAGGAGCGGCAGCGAACGGCCTCTTCGTGAACGGCCCAGCACCCTCTTGCCCCCCACCAGTCCCGTGAGTCTCATTGAGCCTCACGATGCACCCGTGTCGCCGGATCGGCTACCCGGTGCCACTCGAAAGTGTGAGGGGCTGAAGGGTGACGCCGTCAGCGCTGCTGTTCGTCCGCGAGCGCCTTCACCAGGTGTTCCGCCGGCACGACGGCGGTGATCAGGTCGTGCGGGTTGATCGCGACCGGGTGACCACCCAGCAGGCTGACGATGTCGCGGCCGACGACCGCGCGGGCGTGCGGCCACTCGCGCGGCACCAGGGTCTTGCGCGTGTACGCCGGCACCATGACCCGGCCGTCGGTGTTGTGGAAGCCGATGACCGTGCGCTGCACCGGCGACATCGCGTAGACGAACAGCGTCGAGTCGAGGACGATCTTCGGCAGGTCCGACGGCGGCCGGTGCTCGGTGCGCACGAGCTGCAGCAGGTGCTCGAGGTCGTTCGACGGCTCCGGGAACCCGAGGGCCTTGGGCGAGGGCCGGTAGCGGTCGTTCGGGTGGAAGTCCGCGACGACGTCGCCGGCGGCGTTCACCGGGTACGCGCCGACGACCGCCCACGACGGCACCGGGCCGTTCGGGTCGAAGGCCTCGTCGATGACGTAGAGCCAGCTGTCGGGGTTGGCGCGCGCGTTCGCGCGCATCTCCTCGGTGATCTCGGGGGTGCCGTGCTTGCCGGAGCGCCGGGCCTGCTGGCCGCCGCGCCGCGCCGACCGGCTGTGCTTGCCGTGCTTGCCGGGGCGATCCGGTCCGTTTCCGGCTGGCTGCTGCGAAACCATCCGATCTGCCTCGTCCCGCTGCGCCATCGTGATCCCCACGTTCTCGGGTGTGCCGGAAAACTCTTGGTGCGCCACTCTACTGTTTGCCCATGGCCTCTTCGCGTTCGGTCGACCCCGGACAGTTACGTGCGGCGGTGCAGGCGATTTCCCCGTGGCTGCAGGGCGACGGGCCCGACCCGGCCCGCGCGGAGCTCGCCGCCGCCGTCCGGCTCAGCCTGCGCGCGCTGGCGGCCGACGCTCCCGGAAGGACGGTCGAGGTCCGCGTGCCGCCGTTCGCGGCGGTGCAGTGCGTGGACGGACCGCGCCACACCCGGGGCACCCCGCCCAACGTGATCGAGACGGACCCGCGCACCTGGCTGGAACTCGCGACGGGCCGAGTGGACTGGACCACTGCGGTGGCCGACGGCCGGGTGTCCGCTTCGGGCACCCGGGCCGACCTCGCGCAGTGGCTCCCGCTCGTCCGCGTCTGACTACGGCTTGCGGCCGACGCCGCCCGCGATGGTGCGCTGCGCGACGTTGAGCTCCTTGAGGCGCGGGCCGTCCGGCCACCAGTCGGCGCACAGGGTCACGCCGGGTTCGACCATTTCGAGGCCGGGGAACAGGGCCTCGATGTCCTTCTGCGTCCGGAACGTGCCCGAGCCCATCGGGCTGTGCACGAAGAAGTCCTCCATGCGGCGCGCGGTCGCGGAGTCTTCGTTCTCCGGGTCGAAGAAGTGGCTGAGCCCGACGAAGGAGCCGGACGGCAGCGCGTCGACGTACTCCCGCATGATCTCCGCCGGCCGGTCGTACTCGCCCTTGAAGTGGTGCAAGGTGCCCATCTGCAACATGATCAGCGGCTGCGTGAAGTCGATGTGCTCGCGCACGGTCTCGTTCTCGAGGATCCGCGCCGGCTCGAAGATGTCCTCGGCGACGAAGTGGGTGTGCTCGTTCTCCTCGAGCAGCGCCCGGCCGTGGGCGAGGACCACCGGGTCGTTGTCGACGTAGACGACCCGGGTCTCCGGGTTGATCCGCTGGACGACCTGGTGGGTGTTCTCGGCGGTCGGGAGACCGGACCCCAGGTCGAGAATCTGGGTGATACCCGTTTGGCCCGCGAGGAAGCGGCACGCGCGGATGAGGAAACCCCGGTTTTCGAAGGCCAGGTCCTGCGCTTCGGGGGCGGCCTGCTGGACCTGCTTCAGGACCTCCCGGTCGATCTCGTAGTTGTCCTTGCCCAGCAGGAACGCGTCGTAGACCCGCGCGATGCTGGCCCGGGTCGGGTCGACTCCAACGGGAACTCGTTCGGTCCGGGTCGCGGCGTCGGGCATCTTGAACCTCGCAAGTTCTGTGTCGAAAGTCTCGTACTCTACGTAGAGTAGGACTACACAAGCATGCGGTAAACCGGGTCACCTCTTTGCGCAGGACGGCCCAACGTGTACTTTCGGTAGTCGGGCTAGAGCCCCCTGGTGACTGACGCGCGGAAGGTCCGGGAATGAACGCGGTGAACGCGTCCAGTGCTGAACAGAACATCGGCCCGACGGCGCGCCGGATGATCCTCGGCTCGCAGCTGCGTCGACTCCGTGAAGAAGCGGGCATCACGCGGCAGCAGGCCGGTTACAACATCCGCGGGTCCGAATCGAAGATCAGCCGCCTCGAGCTGGGCCGGGTCGGCTTCAAGGAACGCGACGTCACCGACCTCCTGACGATGTACGGCGTCGAGGAGTCCACCGAGCGCCAGACGTTCCTCGACATGGTCAAGCAGTCGAACGAACCAGGCTGGTGGCGCCGCTTCGGCGAGACGATGCCGAACTGGTTCACCGACCTCGTCGGCCTGGAAGAGGCCGCGGCCCGGATCCAGATCTGGGAGCCGCTCTACGTATCGGGCCTGCTGCAGATCGAGGGGTACGCGCGGGCGATCTTCAGCCACGGCCGGCCGGACATGGCCGACGACCGGGTCGACCAGCTGGTCGCGCTGCGGATGCGGCGGCAGAAGATGTTCAGCAGGCCGGACGCCCCGCGCGTCTGGATGGTGCTCGACGAGTCCGTGCTGCACCGGCCGATCGGCGGCGTCAAGGTCCTGAAGCGGCAGATCGAATACCTGCTCGAGATGAGTGCGCTGCCGCACGTGTCGATCCAGGTGCTGCCGTACTCGCGCAGCGGGCTGTCCGCGGAGCACGCGTTTTCGCTGATGCGGTTCGGCGAGCCGGAACTGCCGAACATCGCGTACGTCGAATACCTCACCGGCGCGCACTACATCGAGAAGCGCGAAGAGATCGAGAAGTACAGCCGCGCGCTGGACATGCTCGCGGTCGACGCGGAGACGCCCGACCGGAGCCGGTCCATGCTCGCGAAGCGCCGTCAAGAGATCTAGAAGGCCCGCGTTCGACGGTATCGACGGGGTCCCGCTGATCGGTGACCAACCGTAGCGACTAGCCCATTGGGGAACACTTCCCTCGCCCGTTAGGTGAAGTGTGACCAGGTGATCCTTCACTGTGGGAGAACTTTGCAAGAACTTCTGCACGTGCATTTACCGCTGCAGGCACACGTGCTAGCGTGCTCTACGCGGGCAGATGCACATGCATTTGCACCGCCTCAGGTATCCCGCATCGAGAGGTTGGGACCATGGCAGAGCGATTCGAGAACGGCATCCCGGCCGATCGGCTGTCCGGTGCCCAGTGGCGCAAGGCGAGCTACAGCGGCGCCGTCGGCAACTGCGTCGAGGTCGCACCCCTGACCACCGGCGAGATCGCGATGCGCAACTCGCGTTTCCCGACCGGCCCGGCGCTCGTCTACACCCGCGCGGAGATGGCCGCGTTCCTCGCGGGCGCGAAGGACGGTGAGTTCGACGATGTCCTCGGCTGAGGCCCCCGTCGCTCCCGTCTACGACATCGAGACCGGACTGCAGGAACTGGTCGCCCGTGGCTACCAGTTCGTCCACCCCGCCGATGACCGCGGTGAAGTTCTCGCCGTCGTCGGTGTGCGGGTGCACGACAACGTCGTGGACGTGGTCCGGCTCAACGCCGAGGACGACGTGGTGGCGACGCGCATGCCCGGTACCGAAGAGAACATCTTCGAACCCGAGCGGTGGCTGTGGCGCCGCAGCGGTGATGGAGCCCGGGTGCTCACGGAAATGCTCGCGCTGCCGGATGCCTGCTAGCGCACGAAGAACTTCAGGCCCTGTCCGAAGTGGTCAGAACCACGTCGGGCGGGGCCTGACTCATGTCCGGACCGTTTACACTGAATTCGGCCTGACCGCGTCTTCCTGGGAGCACCTCGGTGGTTTCCGACCCACAGCACGTGTCCTCCGACCAGCCCGACCCGGAACCCCGCGAGGAGTGTGGCGTCTTCGGCGTCTGGGCTCCCGGGGAAGAAGTCGCCAAACTGACCTACTACGGCCTCTACGCCCTGCAGCACCGGGGCCAGGAGGCCGCCGGCATCTCCGTCTCCGACGGCTCCCAGATCGTGGTCTTCAAGGACCTCGGCCTGGTCAGCCAGGTCTTCGACGAACAGATCCTGCAGTCGCTGCAGGGCCACATCGCCGTCGGCCACTGCCGGTACTCGACCACCGGCGCGACCATCTGGGAGAACGCGCAGCCGATCTTCCGCACCACCGAGACGGGCAGCGGCCTGTCCTTCGCGCACAACGGCAACCTCGTCAACACGGCGGAGCTGCGTGAACGCACCATCGCCGCGGGCCTCAAGCCGCACGCGGGGCTGACCGGTTCGTCCAGCGACTCGGACCTGATCTGCGGGCTGCTCGCCGCGAACGCCGCCGACAAGGGCATCGAAGGCGCCGCGATGGAACTGCTGCCCACGCTCAAGGGCGCGTTCTGCTTGGTGTTCGCCGACGAGAACACGCTGTACGCCGCGCGTGACCCGCACGGCGTGCACCCGCTGGTGCTCGGCCGTCTCGAACGCGGCTGGGTCGTCTCCAGCGAGACCGCGGGCCTGGACATCGTGGGCGCGTCGTTCGTCCGCGAGGTCGAGCCGGGCGAGCTGATCGCCATCGACGCCGAAGGCCTGCGCTCGTCGCGGTTCGCCAACCCGGACCCCAAGGGCTGTGTCTTCGAGTACGTCTACCTGGCGCGGCCCGACACCACGATCGCCGGCCGCGGCGTGCACGCCACGCGCGTCGAGATCGGCAGGCGGCTCGCCGGCGAGGAGCCCGTCGACGCCGACCTGGTGATGCCGGTGCCGGAGTCCGGCACGCCGGCCGCCATCGGCTACGCGCAGGGCTCGGGCATCCCGTACGGCACCGGCCTGGTGAAGAACGCCTACGTCGGGCGCACGTTCATCCAGCCGTCGCAGACCATCCGCCAGCTCGGCATCCGGCTCAAGCTGAACCCGCTGCGCGACGTCATCCGCGGCAAGCGGCTGGTCGTCGTGGACGACTCGATCGTCCGCGGCAACACCCAGCGCGCGCTCGTGCGGATGCTGCGCGAGGCCGGCGCACTGGAGGTGCACGTCCGGATCGCGTCGCCGCCCGTCCGGTGGCCGTGCTTCTACGGCATCGACTTCGCGTCGCGGGCCGAGCTCGTCGCGAACGGCGTCGACCTCGACGGCATCCGCCGCTCGATCGGCGCGGACTCGCTGGGCTACATCTCGCTCGACGGCCTCGTCGCGGCGACGGAACAGCCGAAGACGCGGCTGTGCACGGCGTGCTTCTCCGGCGAGTACCCGATCGCGCTGCCCGACGACGCGCTCATCGGCAAGAACCTGCTGGAGAGCCTCGACGCGGTCAATGGCGCGGCGACCCCGGTCAGCCCGGCCGGGTACGGTGCCGAGGACGCTCTCCGGCGTCCCTAGTCCTTCCAGTTGGGAGTCCTTCTACCGTGAGCGAGTCCACGAGCGCCACGTACGCCGCCGCCGGCGTCAGCATCGACGCCGGCGACCAAGCCGTCGAGCTGCTCAAGCCGCACGCCGAACGGGCCACGCGGCCGGAGGTGCTGGGCGGTGTCGGTGGTTTCGCCGGGCTCTTCTCGCTGAAGCTCGACAAGTGGAAGGAACCGATCCTCGCCTCCTCCACCGACGGCGTCGGCACCAAGATCGCCGTCGCGCAAGCGCTGGACAAGCACGACACCGTCGGCATCGACCTGGTCGCGATGGTCGTCGACGACCTGGTCGTGACCGGCGCCGAGCCGCTGTTCCTGCAGGACTACATCGCCGTCGGCAAGGTGCACCCGGAGAAGATCGCCGCGCTGGTCGGCGGTATCGCCGAAGGCTGCGTCCAGGCCGGCTGCGCGCTGCTCGGCGGCGAGACCGCCGAGCACCCCGGCATGATGGGCGAGCACGACTACGACATGTCAGCCACCGG
Organism: Amycolatopsis sp. WQ 127309; assembly: GCF_023023025.1. Classification (NCBI taxonomy): domain Bacteria; kingdom Bacillati; phylum Actinomycetota; class Actinomycetes; order Pseudonocardiales; family Pseudonocardiaceae; genus Amycolatopsis; species Amycolatopsis sp. WQ 127309. Next base: position 2,295,819 of record NZ_CP095481.1, on the reverse strand, counting down.
CGTCGGCGTGGTCGAGGCGTCCGCGCTGCTGTCGCCGGAGAAGGTCCGCCCGGGTGACGTCGTGTTGGCGCTCGGCTCGTCGGGACTGCACTCGAACGGGTACTCCCTGGCCCGGCACGTGCTGCTGGACATCGCGCGGATGCCGCTCGGCGGCCACGTCGAGGAGTTCGGCCGCACGCTCGGCGAGGAGATGCTGGAGCCGACGCGGATCTACGCGAAGGACTGCCTCGCGTTGGCCGCGGAGACCGAGGTCCGGACGTTCGCGCACATCACCGGCGGTGGCCTGGAGGCGAACCTCGCCCGCGTCATGCCGCGCGGCCTGGTCGCCCAGCTCGACCGCGGCACCTGGTCGCCGTCGGCGGTGTTCGCGCTGATCGGCCACCGCGGCCGGGTCGAGCGCGCCGAGCTGGAGAAGACGTTCAACATGGGCGTCGGCATGGTCGCGATCGTCGGGGCCGAGGACGTCGACCGGGCGCTGGCCATGCTGACCGCGCGGCACGTCCCGGCGTGGGTGCTGGGCGACGTCCAGCCCGCGAACGACGTCGACGGCCCGCGCGCGGTGCTTTCGGGCGACCACCCGCGCTTCTAGAAACAAGGTTGAACGCGGCTGTCACACTGGTGTCATGGCAGCCGGCGACGTGGTGATCGGCTCCCGGTTCACGATCCCGGGAGCCGAGCTCAACGAACGCTTCTCGCGGTCGTCCGGCCCGGGCGGCCAGGGCGTGAACACCACCGATTCGCGGGTCGAGCTGTCGTTCGACGTCGCCGCGTCGCCGTCGATCCCCGAGCACCTGCGGGACCGCGTGCTGGCCGGGCTCGAGGGCCGGCTGGTCGACGGCGTCCTGACGATCGCCGCCAGCGAACACCGCTCCCAGCTGCAGAACCGTGAAGCCGCGCGCGGCCGCCTGGCCAACCTGCTGCGCGACGCGTCGGCCCCGCCGCCCGCCAAGCGGCGCCCCACGAAGCCGTCACGTGGTTCGAAGGAGCGCCGCCTGGCGTCGAAGAAGCGCCGGAGCGACGTGAAGCGCGGCCGCTCCGGCCGCTTGAACGACTGATTGAACGACTGAGCGGCTAGCCCAGCGAGAGGTGCACGCACTCCCCGGCCGGCTGGTAGCCGACCCGGGCGTAGACGTTCCCGATCCCCAGGTCACCGGGGGTGAGGAACGCCGTGTGCGCGCCGGACTCGTGTGCTTCGCGGGTGAGCCGGGCGGTGATCGCCGCCGCGATCCCGCGGCCGCGGTACGGCTCGAGCACGGCGATGCCGGCGACCTCGGTGGTGCCGTCGACGATCGCGAGCGTGAGCCCGCCGCCGAGGACCGCGCCGGTGGCGACGTCCTCCGCCAGGAGGTGCCGCACCCCGGCCTCGATGCCGGACCGCAGGCGTTCGACCTCCTTGTCGGGCACCTCCGGCGACTCGCCGAACGCCGTGTTCTGCGCCGACCGCAGCCGCCGGATGTCGTCAGCGGACTCCGGCGCGCGCAGCCGGACCCCCGCCGGGACCGGTTTGCCGACCCGCTCGGCGGGCGTGCACGTCATCAACGGCACCTGCCGTTCGAGCTGGTAACCGGCCTCGACCAGGAGTTTCTCCAGGTCGGGGGCGACGTCGGTGAAGTACTCCAGCCGCGGGAGCAGGCCCCGCCGCCGGTACGCCGTGGTCAGCGCGTCGATCTCGGCCGCCGACGGCCGCGCGCCGTCGTCCGGGATCGCGTAGTTGAGCATCGGGTGGTCGTTGTCCGGCGAGTAGGTGGCCAGGAACGGCCCGACCTGCTCGGTCTCCCGGCCGCGGGGCGCCGTCTTGCGGACATACGTCTGGATAGCGGACATTGCTGGTGGAAGCCCTTTCGAGAGCACGTCGAGGAACCGCAGCTCGGTGCGGGTGGATCGCTGGGCGTCGGGCCTAGCGGAGGCCGACGCCGGAGACGGCGCCAGGCATAGGCGTTCATTCCTCGAGTCGAAAGGGCTCTTCGGAGCCAGTGTCGCACGGCTCGCAACCCGGTTACTGCCGGTCGGGGTGGGCGATGGCGGCGTACCGCGCGTCCCAGACCGATCGCGGGACCCGCATGGTGAGCGTCGGGGCTTCGCAGACCGTGCGGCGCTGCTGTGTCGGGATGACCACCGGCGGTGGCGGTGGCGGGTCCAGTGAGCGCCAAACGCGTCTGCTCAGGGCCGCGCCGAGCGTCGCGCCGGCGGTGTTGAGCAGGACGTCGTCGGTGGACGTCACCCGGCCGGTGTGGATCAGATATTGCGTACCTTCCACCAGCACGGAGGCGAGCAGGGCGACCAGCGCGATCCGGAGGAGGGTGCGCAGGCCGCGCAGCCGCAGCGGGAGCAGCGCGCCGAGCGGGCAGAGCAGCAGGACGTTGCCGATCACCTGCCAAAGTGAGCCGTCGTCGCCGAACGCGGCGGTGATGTCGGCGCCCGGGACGAGGTCGAGCGTGCTCTGGCCGGAGCCGCCGACAGGCATCGTGACCAGGCACAACACCAGGAAAGCGACCAGGACGGCGGCGCTGTCGACGCCGGCGGTCGCGCTCGCGTACCGGGGCGGGAGTCTTCGCCGCCGTCGAGCCGCGAGCAGTGGCCACCCGAGCAGCGCGTACGGCAGCGCGATGGCCGAAACCGGAATCATCCCCCAGAAGGCGCGCAGCAGGGTTTCCATGCGCCTCCCTCCTTGAGCACCCAAAGATCGTCTGTGCGCTGGAAACGGCCCTCCCAAGATCACCTTCGCATCACAAGATCGTCTCGGCATGCTGAGGGAGGCGCACTATTCGGTGATCTTTCCGGTGGCGCGACGGAACTTTCCGTGGTTCGGTCGGGAGGCGCACTGTCCACAGTGGATGCTGTGGACAACCCTGTGGATGAATCGGGGGATGCTTCGTAAACCCCTTGATTCACAACGGAAACTCGCAGGGGGTGCCTGTGTACTACTTTTCGCCGGCCAGCTCGCGAGCGCGCTCGATCAGGCCCTGCAGGTGCAGGCCGCGGCGGACGTCGCAGGGGTGGGCCGTGGTGCCGCTGGCGATCATCGCCGCGAAGTCGTCGAGCAACGCGGTGTAGGACTCCGACGCCGAACCGGGCTTGCGCCCGAGCGTGCGGTAGCCGTGCTGACCCCAGACGGCGACCTCGACGACGGTCGGCTGCACCGGCAGCCGCAGGGCCAGCGTGGCCGTGCTGACCACGTTGTTCTCGTGGGCCAGCATCAGCTGCCACGTGTCGCCGGGGCTCCGCCGCGCCGCGACGACGTCGGTGATCGGCCCGAGCGCGGCGTCCAGCAGGTCGAGGGCGTGCGGGCCGATGTCGAACAGCGCGCCGCCGTCGTCCTGACGCCACTCCGAGGCCGCGTACTGGCCGCCGAGCAGGGCGCCGGACAGCCAGCGCGCGCCGCCACCGGCCCAGCCGCCCGCCTGGGCGAGCCCGGCGAGCCACTCCTGGGTCTGCGCCGAGTACCGCAGGGTCAGCACGACGAGGGCGGCGACGTCGGCGGCCGCGACCGCGTCGGCCAGCCGCTGCGCCCCCGCCAGGTCAGCGGCGATCGGCTTCTCGAGGATCAGGTGCTTCCCGGCTTCGGCCGCGCGGACGCCCAGCTCGGCCTGGATCGACGGCGGGACGGCGAACGCCACGGCGTCCACCTGCGCGAACAGGTCTTCGATGCTCTCGGCGGCGGTCGCGCAGTGGGTGTCCGCAAGCGCTTGCGCCGCCTCCGGCCGCCGGGCCCAGACCGCGGTCAGCGCCGTGCCGGGGTGATCCGCCAGACCGGGCGCGTGAACCGTCGTGGCCCACGGGCCGGCGCCGACGAGGCCGACCCGCAGCTGTCCCTCCGCGATGCGCTGTCCCACGCGCCGCAGTCTAGGTGTGGTCGGCGTCGCGCCGGAACCGCACCTGCGACGGCGGCCGTCCTGGCTAAAGTGCCTGCATGATCACCCTGCCGTCCCGCATCGCCGCGGTCTGCCTGCTCCTCCTGGCCACCTGCCTCGCCGGGGCCGCGCCCGCGTCGGCGACGGGCACCGACGGCACCTGCCCGGCCGGTGGCGGCGTGACGGTGGTCGTGGACTTCGGCGACCTGGCCCCGCAGCCGCTGGTCCGCTGCGCCCCCGGCACCCCCGCGACGGGCATCGCGGCACTGCAGGGTGCCGGGATCGACGTCGCGGGCTCGCAGAAGTACGGCCTCGCCATCGCCTGCCGGATCGACGGCAAACCAGGTCCGGACGTCGAGTCGTGCGCGGGCATGCCGTCGGCGACGGCGTACTGGAGCTACTGGCACGCCGCGGCCGGCGGCAAGTGGGAGTCGAGCCAGGAGGGCGCCCAGACGTCGAAGCCGGCGGCCGACGGGTTCGAGGGCTGGTCGTTCGCCCGGCCGAAGACCGCCAACGACCTGCCGGCGCCGCCGCGGGTGGCGCCGATCCGCCAGGCCGTTTCGACCCCGTCCCCGGCGCCCGCGGCCACCAGCAGTTCCTTCCCGTGGGGCGTGGTCATCGCCATCGCGGCGATCCTGCTGATCGGTGGCGCGGCCTGGGTCGCCGCACGACGTCGCCGGACGTGACCAGCCGGGCGCTGCACCCGGGCGCGTGGTGGGTCTGGGCGCTCGCGCTGGCCGTCGCGGCCAGCCGGACGACGAACCCGCTGCTGCTGGGCCTGCTCATCGCGATCATCGGCTTCGTCGTCGCGAACCGGCGGAGCGACGCGCCGTGGGCGCTGGCGTTCCGGCTGTACGCCTACGTCGGCGCGGTGATCGTCGCGACGCGGGTGCTGTTCCGGATCCTGATCGGCGGCGAGGACGGCGGGCACATCCTGTTCACGCTGCCGCGGATCCCGCTGCCGGCGTTCGCGGCGGGCGTGTCGCTGCTCGGCTCGACGTCGGCGGAGGAGCTGCTCGGCGGCTTCTACGACGGCCTCCGGCTGGCGACGATGGTGCTCTGCGTCGGCGCGGCGAACGCCCTGGCCAACCCGAAACGCCTGCTCAAGGCCGTGCCGGGCGCGTTGTACGAGGTCGGCACGGCCGTGACGGTGGCGCTCACGGTGGCGCCGCAGCTGGTCGAGAGCGTGCAGCGCGTGCGGCGGGCCCGGCGGCTGCGGGCGGGGCGGACTCGCGGGCTGCGGGCGGTCAAGGGCATCGTGGTGCCGGTGCTGGAGGACGCGATGAACCGCTCGCTGCTGCTGGCGGCGGCGATGGACTCGCGCGGCTACGGCCGCCGCGCGTACCTGAGCGCCGGTGTGCGCGCGGCGATCGCCGGCTGCGTGCTCGGCGGGCTGGTCGGCGTGTGCGTCGGCGTCTACGGCGTGCTCGACGGGACGTCGTCGTGGCTGGGCGTGCCGCTGCTGGCCCTCGGGCTGGTCGTGGCCGCGGCCGGGTTCGTGCTGGGCGGGCGGCGCATCCGGCGGACGGCCTACCGGCCGGACCCGTGGCGCCGGCCGGAGACGCTGGTCGTCGCGTCCGGCGTCGGGGCGTGCGCGCTGCTGTTCTTCTCCGCACGGATCGATCCGGGGAACCTCTACCCGTCGCTGAGCCCGCTGAGCTGGCCCGAGGTGTCCTTGCTACCGGCGTTGTCGCTGCTGCTCGGGGCGTTGCCCGCGTTCGTCGCACCCCGCCCGCCGTCGTTGTCGGAGGTGGTCCGGTGATCGAGTTTTCGCAGGTCACGGTGACCTACCCGGACGCCGCGCGGCCGGTGCTGTCCGACGTCTCGCTGCTGGTCGAGGAGGGCGAGCTGTGCCTGGTCGCCGGCCCGACCGGCGTCGGCAAGTCGACTTTCCTCGGCGCGATCAACGGGCTCGTCCCGCACTTCACCGGCGGACGGCTGGCCGGGCGGGTGCTGGTCGACGGCTTGGACACGTCTTCCCACCCGCCGCGCGAGCTGGCCGCGGTGGTCGGCGTCGTCGGCCAGGACCCGCTGGCCGGCTTCGTGACCGACACGGTCGAGGAGGAGCTGGCGTACGCGATGGAGCAGCTGGCGGTGGCGCCGGACGTCATGCGCAAGCGCGTCGAAGAAACCCTGGACCTGCTGGGCATCGCCGAGCTGCGCCACCGTCCACTTCGGACGCTGTCGGGCGGGCAGCAGCAGCGCGTCGCGATCGGCTCGGTCCTGACGGCGCACCCGCGGGTCTTGGTGCTCGACGAACCGACGTCCGCGCTGGACCCCACGGCGGCCGAGGAGGTCCTCGCGGCGATCACGCGGCTGGTGCACGACCTCGGGACCACGGTGGTCGTCGCGGAGCACCGCATGGAGCGGGTCGTCCAGTACGCCGACCGGCTGCTGTACCTGCCGGGCGACGGCTCGGTGCGGTCCGGGCCGCCGGCGGAGATCCTGGCGACGGCGGAGATCGCGCCGCCGATCGTCGAGCTGGGGCGGCTCGCGGGCTGGTCGCCGTTGCCGCTGTCGGTGCGGGACGCGCGGCGGGTCGCGGGGCCGCTGCGATCGCGGCTTCAGTCACATCGTCCGAAATTGTCGGTGGTGGGTCGTACCCTCTCGGTGACCGGTCGAGCACTGGACGTGAGAGGGGTGGTGGTCCGCTACGGAGATGTCCTGGCGGTGCGTGGGGTGGACCTGCGCGTCGGGCCGGGGGAAATCGTCACGCTGATGGGACGCAACGGCTCCGGCAAGTCGTCGCTTCTCTGGGCGGTGCAGGGCAGCGGTCCGCGGTCGGCGGGGAAGGTCGACGTCGGCGGCGTGGATCCTGCGTCGCTCAAGCCGAGGGCGGCCCGTCAGCGTGTGGGGCTGGTCCCGCAGTCACCCGCCGATCTGCTGTACCTGGATTCGGTCGACGCCGAGTGCGCACAGGCCGACACCGAATCCGGCGCCACGGCAGGCACGGCGAGGTCCCTGCTGGACCGCCTGGCCCCCGCGGTCGCCGGTGAAGCGCACCCCGGCGACCTGTCCGAAGGGCAGCGACTGGCGCTGGTGCTGGCCGTCCAGCTGGCGGCGGCACCCCCGGTGGTCCTGCTCGACGAGCCGACGCGCGGCCTCGACTACCACGCCAAAAGGCGCTTCGCGGCGATCCTGCGAGAGCTGGCCTCGCAGGGCCACGCGATAGTGCTGGCCACCCACGACGTCGAGTTCGTGGCATCGGTGGCCCACCGGGTGGTGGTCATGGCCGAGGGCGAGGTGGTCGCGGACGGCCCGACGAAGGAGGTCATCGTCGCGTCCCCGGCCTTCGCGCCCCAGGTGGCCAAGGTGCTGGCGCCCCAGGAGTGGCTGACGGTGGACGAAGTAGCGGAGGCCCTGTCATGACGTCCGCCTCTCGACGTCGCTCGCCTGTTGCGCCCTCGCGCACCTTCGCGCCGCCGGTCGGTTCGCGGGCCGGTGTCGGTGGGCGGGCACGCTCCTGCGCGCATTTGTGCGGGTGGCCGTGTGTCGACCCCGCTCGGCGCCTGAACGCGCCGGGAGTTGCTTGGCGCACCTTCGCGCCGCCGGTCGGCTCACGAGCCGGTGTCGGTGGGCGGGCGCGCTCCTGCGCGCATTCGTGCGGGTGGCCGTGCGTCGACCCCGCGCGGTGCCTGAGCGCGCCGGGAGTTGCTTGGCGCACCTTTGCGGCGCCGTTCGGCTCACGAGCCGGGGTCCGTGAGCGGGCACGCTCCTGCGCGCATTCATGCGGGTGGCCGTGCGTCGACCCCGCGCGGTGCCTGAGCGCGCCGGGAGCGGTTTCGCGCATCTTCGCATCGCCGGTCGGCTCGCGAGCCGGTGTCGGTGGGCGGGCGCGGTCCCGCGCGACTTCGTGCGAGGTGCTGACGTGACCGGCTTCCTCGACCCGCCGCCCCGGGCCATCCGCCTCCGGCCGCGTCCTGCGCTGGTGCTCACCGTCGCGGCGGTGCTCGGCCTCGTCATGTTCTGCTGGCCGCTCTTCGCGCACCCCGCGCCCAGTGTGTCCGCGCACACCGCCGATGCGCCGTTCGTCTTCATGGCGACCCTGCCCGTGCTGATCCTCGTCGTGCTGGCCGAACTGTCGCGCGGGGGAATCGATGCGAAAGCGCTCGCGTTGCTCGGTGTCCTGTCCGCGGTGAACGCCGGGCTGCGACCGCTCAGCGCCGGGACCGGGGGGATCGAGCTGGTGTTCTTCCTGCTCGTGCTCGCCGGGCGGGTGTTCGGGCCCGGGTTCGGGTTCGTGCTCGGCTCGACGTCGCTGTTCACCTCGGCGCTGCTGACCGCGGGCGTCGGGCCGTGGCTGCCGTTCCAGATGCTCGCGTCGTCGCTCATCGGGCTCGGCGCCGGGCTGCTGCCGCGCGCCCGCGGGAAGGCGGAGATCGCGCTGCTCGTGGCGTACGGCGTTGTCGCGGCCTACCTCTTCGGGCTGCTGATGAGCCTGTGGTCGTGGCCGTTCCTCGCCGGGTCGTCGCTCGGCGGCACCACCGCGGGCCTCGGCTACGTGCCCGGCGCGCCGCTGCTGGACAACCTGCACCGGTTCGCCGTCTTCACCGTCCTGACCTCGACGCTCGGCTGGGACACCGGCCGCGCGATCACCAACGCCGTCGCGATCCTCGTGCTGGGGCCGGCCGTCCTGGCCGTCCTGCGCCGCGCGTCGCGGCGGGCGGCCTTCGACGCGCCCGTGGTCTTCGATCAGGAGCGCGTCAACCCGTCGTAGATGTCGACCAGCTCGGCCAGCTTCGCCGCGTCCGGGACGTGACTGGTGTCCAGGTCGACGACGTGAAAGCGGTTTCCCGGCGTGGCCGCGTCGGCCTCGCGGATCATGCGGTCCTGCAGCTCCAGGGGGATGATCCGGTCGCGCAGGTGCCGGACGTAGACGCGGGGCACGCGGCCCCACCTCGCGCGGTCGCCGCGGGCCGGGGTGGCGCCCTTGCCGAGGAGGTCGTCGGGGGCCATGGCGTTGAGGAACGCGTAGAACTCGGCGTCCGTGCCGTCGGCGACGAACGCTTCTTTGGCCTTCGCGAGCAGCGCGCGGTCCGCCGTGCGCCAGTTGAACCGGACGGCGCCGATCACCGACGGGTCGGCCGCGGCGAACCCCAAGAGATCGCCGACGCGGGTCTCGGCCGCCTCCGGGGTGGCCATGTACTCGTCCGGGGTCTCGAGGTCGACGCAGCAGAACGCCGTGTCGTAGACGAGCAGGTCGATCAGGTCCGGCACGGCGTCGGCGACCAGGCTGATCGCCGCGCCGCCGATGCTGGCGCCGACCAGGACCACCGGGCCGTGCGCCGCCGCGCGGCGGACCACCTCGACCGTGGCCGCTACCTGGTCGGCGAGCGTGACGCCGGCCAGCGCCGACGGCTCCGTCGCGAACGCCGCCAGGTCCTGGGGTGCCTGGTAGGCGAGCCGGAACTGCTGCCCCGGCTGGTCGACGCCGACGCCGCGGTGCCCGCGCAGGACCAGCTCGTCCGGGGCGGCCGAGACGCCGTTGGCGCCCGCGGCGAAGACGAAGGTGGTCACGCCGCGACGGCGTCGCGTGGTGGCGTCCGCGGGCGAAGCACCCGCGAAAGCGGGCGCCACGACGCCGGCGGCGGAAGCGGCGAGGGCGGTACGGCGGCTCAGCTCAGGCATGCCTGACAGTCAAGCGAGTCCGGCCGCCCGGCCCAAGACGACAAAGTCGCCGCACGGACCACCGAAAGTGGATCGGGCGGCGACGAAGGTCGGTCAGCCGTAGGAGTAGAAGCCGCGGCCGGTCTTCTTGCCCAGCAGGCCCGCGTCCACCATGCGCAGCAGCAGCGGCGGCGACGAGTACAGCGGCTCCTTGAACTCCGCGTACATCGAGTCCGCGATCGCCTTGATGGTGTCCAGGCCGATCAGGTCCGACAGCCGCAGCGGGCCCATCGGGTGGGCCGTGCCCAGCTCCATGCCGCGGTCGATGTCCTCCGCCGAGGCGAAGCCCGACTCGATCATCCGGATCGCCGACAGCAGGTACGGGACCAGCAGCGAGTTCACGATGAACCCGGCGCGGTCCTGGGACCGGATGACCGTCTTGCCCAGGGCCGTCGTCGCGTGGTCCTCCGCGCGGCGGGCCGTCTCCTCGCTCGTCAGCAGCGAAGGCACCAGCTCCACCAGCGGCAGCACCGGGACCGGGTTGAAGAAGTGGATGCCGACCACCTGCTGGGGGCGGTTCGTCGCCATGCCCAGCTTCATGATCGGGATCGAGGACGTGTTGGACGCGAACAGCGCGTCCTCCGCCTCGACGATCTTGTCGAGCTGGCGGAAGACGTCGACCTTCGCCTGTTCCTGCTCGAGGATCGCTTCGATGACCAGTTCGCGGTCGGCGAACTCGGCGATGTCCGTGGTGAAGCGCAGCCGGCCGAGGGCCGCGTCGGCGTCCTCGGTGGAGAGCTTGCCGTTCTTGACGCCGCGCTGGAGCGACTTCTCGATGCGCGCCTTGCCCGCGTCGAGCGCCGGCTGGTTCACCTCGGTGACCACGACGTCCAATCCGGACCGCGCGTGCACCTCGGCGATGCCGGAACCCATCAGTCCCGCCCCGACGACTCCAACCCGACTTACCACCGGCTCACTCCTTCATCCGCTACGCAGCCCACAGGGTTTTGGGCAGCACGCAGCGCGCGAGGGCGGTCGCCGGGTTGTGCCCAGCTACGCCCTCGCGCGGTTACGCGTGCTCAACGACGGTACTCGTCGTACCCGTCGTCGTACGGATCTTGATCATTGCTATCGGGCTCCTCATAGTGACCACTAGAGGAACCAGTCGACAGCTCGCGCTGCAAAGCATCGAAGTCGGTCTCGTGCGAGCTGTACTTGAGCTCGCGCGCCACCTTCGTCTGCTTGGCCTTAGCCCGGCCGCGCCCCATGGCTCGACCCCCTCGCACAGGGGCGGGGCGGCCGGGGGAATCGGCGGCCCCGCATCGTCTCGACAATTCTTTCCTGCTGACACCGTACCGTGTCCGGGGGGTTCGATGCGACGTGGCACGGTGTGCCGGTGGTGACAGTGTCCGCCGGACACCGGTTACCGGCCGGTCGGTGACGATCGGCGCAGGTCGGCGTGCCACGATCTACTCGTGCTCCGTCCCTTCGTGGCCTATCTGCGGGTGTACGAACCCCTGCTCGCCCTGGGCGAGCCGCCCGACGATCGGCTGCGCGCGGCCGTCGCGGCGGCCAAGCTGGGGCGGACCGACGCGGGTGCCCGCGAGCAGGCCATGTGGCTCAAGTCACAGGTCGCCGCGCCCCGCCGGTTGCTGCCCGCCGAGCTCGCCAACGGCAAGGCCGCGCCCAGCCTGCAGACCGACGTCCTGGTGCTCGATCCGGCCGACGTGCCGGCCGCCCAGCGCGTGCACGGCCCGTTCGTCTGCCCGCTGGAGCTGCGCGCCCGCTCGGCCGCCGCGCTGGTGACCTTCCTCGGCGACGCGCACCCGGCGCTGAAGAACGTCATCCTCGACGAAGCCGGCTTCACCCAGGACGCGATCCGCGCCCGCACGAAGTCCGCGCTGTCGGACCTCAGCACCTCCGCCGCGCACACGCTGTCGACCACCTGGACCGTTCCGCTGCCGTGGTTCGTGCTGGTCGACCCGGAGGAGCGCAAGCTCGTGCTGGGCTCCGGCCGCGACGACCCGAAGCGCGAACTGTCCTGGCGGAGCACCCTCGCCGACGCCCAGCACCGGGCGCGCGAGGCCGGTGACCTGCTGGAACAGACCTTCGGCGACTCCGGGCCGGGCCGGGTGCTGTTCGAGACGCGGCGCTGGCTGGACAACTTCCACGCGGACTCGATCGTCGAGCTCGACTACGGCGGCCTCGTGCAGCTGTTCGCGGACCCCATCCTCGAAGCCGACACCACCGCCGACGAGGTCCACGACATCCTGGACGCGCTGCGCTCGGGCAACGTCGAGGAGCTCGCCGAGCTGTTCTCCGACCTGCGGGAGTTCTGGGGCGACCTGGCCTCGCGGGAACGCGCGAACTAGCTAGCCGCGCAGCTCCGGCACCCGGATCTCGCCGACCCGGCGACCGCCGCCGAGCACCGAGCCGCGGGCGAGCTCGTCGAGCCCGGCGACGTCCACGCCGAGGAACCGCAGCGCTTCGACGGCCAGCGGCGCGCAGGCCCGCTTCGCACCGTCGTCGATCTTCAGCGCCACCGCGAACCCGTCCGGCAGCGCGAACGCCTGGACGCCCTCGGCGCCGCCCTTCGCGACGAGACCGTCCACGGCGGACATCAGCTCGGTGTCCTCGCGCCCGGTGCCGGCGACCAGCCAGGGGTGGGCGCGCATCGCGTCGGCGACCGTCCGTTCGGGACCGTCGGCCGCGCTGCCGACCCGGCCGAACGCGCGGGCCAGCCCGGTCAGGGAGAACGCGAACAGCGGCGCACCACAGCCGTCGACGCCGGTGTGCGCGATCGGCTGGCCGGTCAGGTCGGTGACGGCGGCGGCGATCGCCTGCTGCAGCGGGTGGTCCGGCGCCTCGTAGCCCGCGGTCGGCCAGCCGGCCCGGACGCAGGTGGTGAGCATGCCGGTGTGCTTGCCGGAGCAGTTCATCATCACGCGCCGCGGCTCGGCGGCGTCGCGCATGCTCGGCACGTGCAGCGGGAAGTCGGCCGGGCACGCGAGGTCGTCCTCGGTCAGGCCCGCCGCCTGCAGCAGCTCCAGCACGCCCTTGACGTGCCGGGGCTCGCCGGAGTGGGACGCGCAGGCCAGCGCCAGGTCTTCGCCGGTGAAGTCCAGCCCGGACCGCAGCATCCCGACGGCCTGCAACGGTTTGTTCGACGAACGCGGGAAGACCGGCGAGGTGACGTCTCCGAGAGCCAGCCTGACGTCGCCCTCGGGGCCCGTCACCACGAGCGCGCCGCGGTGGACGCTTTCGACGAAATCGGAACGGACTACTTCGGCCAGGACGGGATTGGTCACTGGGCTTCTTGCCCGCCTTCGCTCTCGAGCAGCTCGTCCACTGTGGCCGAACCTTGCTGGTAGCGCTGGGCGATCTCCGCGTTCAAGGTGTCCATGACGTTCTGGACCTCGCGCCGGAACGACGACACCGAAACCTCTTCGCTGGCGTAGGTGTCCAAAGCGGAGGCGAGCTTCTCGTCCGTCAGGGAACCGACGTCGGTCAGGTCGGTGTCGCCGATCAGCGCCTCGGCGTGCCGGCGGTGCTCGCCGGCGCGTGAGGGCTCCAGCTGCTGGTGCCGCCCGGAGCCCGCGGCCGGGCCCAGCGCGTTGTCGGCGAGGATCGTGGCCAGCTGGTCGACGATGCTGGACTCGCCGCCGGAGCTGCGCCGGGTCTGCTCGGCGCGGACGATGTCGATCCGGGCGTGCAGCAGCCTGCGCAAGTAGGAAAGATCGGTCTCTTCTTGAGCGGCTTCGTCGCGCCGCTCGCGGAGCACCTTCAACGGCAGGTCACCCAAGCCGCTGAGGTATCCCGGGCCGAGCACGCGGTCGATCCGCCGCCTGCCGCCGGGCCGCACTTCGATCACAGCGCAGTTTATCCCGGTTGGGCGTGATCCTGCTGTCAGGGGTTTTCGATCAGCCACGAAGTTGCGCCGCCGCGGCCCGCCCGGGCGCCGGGAGCTCCGACGGCACGGAGTCGGGGTCGATCGCCGCCTGGACGAGCTCGTCTTCGGAACCGGTCAGCAGCTCGGCACCCACCGGCGTCGACCGCTTGACCAGGGCCAGCGCGATCGGGCCGAGCTCGTGGTGCTGGATCACCGTGCCGACGCGGCCGACCGTGCGGCCGTCGAGCAGCACCGGGTCGCCGGGCTCCGGCCGGATCTCGGGGGAACCGTCCAGGTGGAGCAGCAGCAGGTTGCGCGGCGGGCGGCCGACGTTGTGCACCTTCGACACCGTCTCCTGGCCGCGGTAGCAGCCCTTCGCGACGTGCGCGGCCGACCCGACCCAGCCCACCTCGTGCGGGATCGTGCGATCGTCGGTGTCGACGCCCAGCCGCGGCCGCAGCGACTCGACGCGCAAGGCGTCGAACACCCAGCTCCCGGCCGCGCGGGCGCCGGCGTCGGTGAGCTTCTTCCACCAGCCGGCGAGCTCGGCGCGCGGCACCGCGAGGTCGACGCTGAACCGGCCGGGCCACGGCATCCGCCGCGCGAAACCGCCACCGGGCAGCGCCACGACCGCGTACGGCTCCGGCCCGATCTCGGCGCCGACCGCGCTCAGCACGCGTTCGCTGTCCGGGCCGAGCACGGTGAGCACGGCCAGCTCGTCGGTCGCGTCGCGGATGTCCACCTTGGACCAGAACTTCATGGCGTCGAGGTATTCGCGCAGCGTCTGGGGGCCGCCCTTCGGCAGCGCGCTGGTCACGCGCGGCTCCGGGTCGCCGTCGAGCCAGACGGTGCCGTCGAGGTGCGCGAGCACCATGTGCGTCTCGACCCGGCCCTGGCTGTCGAGCACCAGCGCCTCGGTGCCGGACCCCTCGGCGAGGTCGGTCACGTGCTGTGAGATCACGAGGTGCAGCCACGACAGCCGCTCCTCGCCGGTCACGGCCAGGACTTCGCGGTGTGACCGATCGATCACGACGACGCCGCGCGTCGCGGTGCGCTGCTCCGCGAAGGGGTCTCCCCAGTGCCAGGGGACGCCGGCTTCAGGGTGGTCGTCGGGCGGGGGGATGGATCCGGGCACGTCCAGCAGCGGCGAGCGGTACGGCATACGCCCCAGCCTAGGTGAGTACCGTGTGGGAATGCGCGTGCTCGTCTTCCTCGACGGAACCCTGGCCGACCCGGACACCGCCCAGATCAAGGTGGACGACCTCGGATTGACCCGCGGCGACGGCGTCTTCGAGACGATCCTCGTGGTCGGCGGCAAGCCCCGTGAGCTGCGGCCGCACCTGGAGCGGCTGGCGCGGTCGGCGGCCATGCTCGACCTGCCGGAGCCCGATCTCGCGGCCTGGGAGCGAGTGGTTTCACTTGTCCTCGAACACTGGACCGGCAGCCCCGAGATGGTGCTGAAACTGGTGTACACCAGGGGTTCCGACGGTGATCCCGCCGCGGCGCCGACCGGTTTCGCGCTGGGTTCGGAGGTCGCGCCGTCGATCCTGAAGGCGCGCGCCGACGGCGTGGCCGCGGTCACCCTGGAACGCGGTTTCCCGCCGGACCTCGCCGAGCGCGCGCCGTGGCTGCTGCTGGGCGCGAAGCCGTTGTCGTACGCCATGAACATGGCCGCGCTGCGCGAAGCCCGTCGCCGGGACGCCGAAGATGTGATTTTCACCGCCGCCGACGGCTCGGTGTTCGAAGGCCCGACGTCGACCGTGGTGCTGGCGAAGGGGCGGACGCTCTTCACGCCGCCGTCGAGCGTCGGCATCCTGCCGGGCACGACGCAGGCCGCGCTGTTCCGCAGCGCCGAAAAGGCCGGCTGGGCGGTCAAGGTGGAGCCGTTGCGCGTGGCCGACCTGGTGGCGGGGGACGGTGTGTTCATGGCTTCGTCGGTCCGCAAGCTGACGCGCGTCCACACGCTGGACGGCGCGCGGCTGCCCGACTCGTCGGCGGTGTACGCGGAGCTGGTGGCGGCCTACGAGGCCGAGTACGCCTGAGCGATCCGCACGACCGCGGGGGCGATCTCTTCGGCGCGGTAGGCGGCGATCTTGTGGTGGCCGTCGAGGATCAGCTCGCGCTCGCCGTCGGCCAGCACCACGGCGACCGGGCGGTGGCCGGTGCGGATCGCGGTCCGGTAGTAGCCGACGCGCGCCTCGTCGGACGGCGGCCAGGTGTCGGTGGGGGTGAGATCCTGGTCGTCCGGCACGCGTTCCGGGCCGCTGACGCGGTAGTCGCCGTCGACGAGCAGGTCGAGCACCGGGCCGAGCGTGGTGGCCAGCGGACGCCGCAGCTGCCCGGTGGCGAGCGCGATCCGCAACGCCTGGGGCAGCTCCGCCCGCGCGCGCACGTTCACGTCCAGGAAACCCGTGCCACCGCTGATCGTCACCTGTTCCACAGCTATCAGGACGGGTGGCGCCGCGACATGGTTCCGGGCGCTACCCGGACGGGTGCACCGGGTGATCCGGGTCTCACCCGCGTGGCGGTACAGACCTTTCACGTCACCCGGAAGCACGCCCTCCACCCCACCGAAAGCCGTGAAGGCCTCCTTCCCGGCCATAAGAGCCGGGAAGGAGGCCTTCACGGCTTTCCCGGCACCGGTGGCGCGGTTGGGGCGGAACCGCCGGCAGGGGCGGCTGTTGCGGTGGGCGGGCGCTTCACGTCATCCGGAAGCGCACCCGGGTGCCCGGCCGGGCCTGGGCGAGCGCGGCCAGCGCGGCGGTCCGGACCACTGCCGCGACGGGGTAGCCGCCCGTGGTGGGGTGGTCGTTCAGGAAGACCACCGGGAGGCCGCTCGGCGGGACCTGGATCGCGCCCGTCAGCACGCCTTCGCTGGGCAGCTCCGCCTCGGCGAACTCCGCGGCCCGGCGCAGCGGCGTGCCGTCCAGGCGCAGGCCGACGCGGTTCGACTCCGGCGTCACCGTCCACCACGCCGACAGGCCCTCGGCCGGGGACTCCAGCCAGTCGTCGCGGGGGCCCGGCGTCACCGGGATCACCAGGCTCGCGGGCGCCGCGGCCGGGACGACGACGTCCGCGCCCACCGGGACCCCGCGCACCGGGCCGAGCGGCAGGACGTCGCCGGACCGCAGTGGTGCCGGGCCGATGCCGGACAGGACGTCCCGGGACCGGCTGCCCAGCACCTCCTCGACGTCGATCCCGCCGGACACCGCCAGGTAGCAGCGCAACCCGGCACCGGGCGTGCCCACGGCAAGTGTCTGCCCGGCTCCGACGAAGACCGCCGTGTGGGAGCCGAAGGGACGGCCGTCGACGTCGACCGGGACCGACGGGCCGGTCACGGCCACCGTCGCCGATGCCGTGAAGCGCACCGAAAGCCCGCCGAGCAAGGCTTCGATGCCGGCCAGGCCCTCGGGGTTGCCGACGAGCCGGTTCGCCAGCCGCAGCGATGCCGTGTCGAGCGCACCCGACGGTGCCACGCCGAGGTGCGCGTAACCGGGCCGGCCGAGGTCCTCGATCAGCGCATGAGGGCCCGGCGAGACGACTTCCAGTGACCTCACCGGACGCTCCGGAACCGCACGCGATCGCCCGGTGCGAGCAGCGCGGGCGGGTCGGCGTGGGCGTCGAACAGCGGCGTGGTCGTGTGCCCGAGCAGCCGCCAGCCGCCCGGGGACTCGCGGGGGTAGACGCCGGTGAACTCGCCCGCCAGCCCCACCGACCCGGCCGGGACGCGGGTGCGCGGGGAGTCCAGCCGCGGCTGCCGCAACGGCGCGGGAAGTCCGGTCAGGTAGCCGAAACCGGGTGCGAAGCCGGTGAACGCGACCGTGTAGGCGGCGCCGGTGTGCAGCTCGGCCACGGCGTCTTCGGAGCAGCCGGCGTCGGCGGCCACCAGCGCGAGGTCCTCGCCGTCGTAGTGGACGTCGAGGGTCACTTCGCGCGGGTTGCCGCCGGGTGGGTGCGTGAGGTCGGCGCCGTCCAGCAACGCCCGTACCGCGGCGACCGCGCCGACGACCAGCAGGCTGCGAGCGCCGGGAACGAGTTCGACGACGCCGTCCGGGCGCGCGGCGAGCACCGTCGCGTGCGCCGCCCGCATCTGGTCGAGCGAGTCGCAGTCCAGCAGGGCGGCGTCCTCGCCACACCGCCGCCAGCGCATGCCGGGTGCCGTCAGCCGACCACGCGGTGCAGCAGAGCCGAGGTGTGCGGCTGCAGCTCCTGGCCCATCATCGCGCGCTCCTCGACGTAGCCGAGGGAGCCCTCGATCAGGCCGTACAGCCGCTGGGCGGCCTTGACTTCCTTCGCGCTGGCCGTGCGGATCACCGCGTCGGTGCCCAGCTCCCAGGACGTCTGGTTGCGCGGCTTGCCGTAGTACAGCTCGACGAGCCCGGTGTTGTGCGTGAGCAGCAGCTCGAGCGTGTCGTCCGCCTGCGGCCGCCAGAACCCGGTCTCGCGCGCGGCGGGGCGGATGACGTTGCCCTCGTCGTCGAGCAGCCAGGACCGCGACTCGTGGATCAGGAACGGCCGGCCGTCGTGCGCGATCGTCAGCTGCTGCGCGAACTTGCGGGGGCCTTCGATGGTCGGGTAGTCGACCTCGCCCTCACCGCGCCAGACACCGACCATCGGCAGCAGCGCGAGGCAGGCCTCGTTGAGGTCCGGCCCCTCGCGCAGGTTGGCCGTGTCGTTGGGGATGGGCAGGTCGTCCCACAACGGGAGGTTGCGCGCGCGGGTGCTCGCCGCGCGCATCTCCGCTGCTGCAATGGCGTCGTCGCCGCTGTCGGCCATCGGTCAGCGCTGGTCCGCGTAAAGCCGGTAGACGACGTACACGGCGAACCAGGTGATCGCGACGCCGGCGAGCACCAGCAAGGTCGTAAACAGTGCTTCCACGCCCAGCAGGATAGTCCGCCGCCGCTCAGCCGGCCCGGCGCAGGGTCACCGCGGTGAGCACGGTCACCGCGAGCAGCACCACGCCGGCCACGCCCATCGCCGCGTGCAGGCCGCTCGGCAGCGTCGAACCGCGGGCCAGCAACGCGCCCAGCGCGGCGACGCCGAGCGCGGTGCCGGTCTGGCGGGCGGCGTTGACCGTCGCCGACGCGATCCCGCTGCGGTGCCCCGGCAGCCCGGCCAGCCCGACGATGTTCGACGGCGTCACCGACAGCCCGACTCCGGCGCCGGCCAGTGCGAACGCGAGCGCCACCAGCCAGTACGGGCTCCGCGCGTCCAGTACCAGGAACGCGAAGGAGCCGGCGGCCGCGACGAAGTAGCTGACCGGCAGCAGCCGTTCCGCGCCGTAGCGGGCCGAAAGCCGGCCGGCGGTGAAGGCCGCGGCGACGTTCGCCAGCACGTACGGCAGCATCTGGACGCCCGCCTCGGTCGCCGTCGCGCCGCGGGCCTGCTGCAGGTAGACGCCGATCAGGAAGACCGCCGGGTAGGCCGCGAACCCGAGGCTCCACGCGGCGAAGATGGCCACCGAGAACCGGGTCCTGGCGAACAGCCGCACCGGCAGCATCGGGTGCGCCGCGCGCAGCTCGACCACGATGAACGCCGTCAGCGCGGCGAGCCCGAGAGCCCCGGTGACCAGCACGGACGTGCTCGGCCCGAGCCGGCCGGCCTCGATCACGGCGAACGTCAGCAGGCCGATCCACAGGGCGCCGAGCACCTGCCCGGTCAGGTCGAGCGCGCCGTGCGCCGGGTCGCGGGACTCGCTGATCCCGCGGCGGCCCAGCACGACCGCGACCAGCCCGATCGGCACGTTGATCAGGAAGATCGACGGCCAGCCGAACGCGTCGGTCAGCGGGCCGCCGATCAGCGGGCCGAGCACCAGCGCGCAGCCCGCGACCGTGCTCCACAGGCCCATCACCCGCGCCCGCGCGGCCGGCTCCGGGAACGCGTGCGCGAGGAGCGCGACCGAGCCCGGGATCACGGCGGAGGCGGCGAAGCCCTGGATGATCCGGGCGACGACCAGCACCTCGAGCGTCGGCGCCAGTGCGCAGCCGGCCGACGCGATCGTGAACAACGTCAGCCCGCACAGGTAGACGAGCTTGCGGCCGTAGCGGTCGCCGAGCGTGCCGCCGGACAGGATCACGGCGGTGAGCGCGACGGTGTAGCCGTCGATGATCCACTGCAGGCCGCTGAAGCTGGTGCCCAGCGTCCGCTGCATGGTCGGCAGCGCGACGCTCACGACGCTGACGTCGAGCAGGGCCATGAAGCTGCCCAGGAAGACGGCGGTGAGCAGGCCGGTCCGGCGCGTCTCAGTAGCGGTGAGGGTCACCTGAACAGGTTGCGATCTCAACCCGGGTCGAGGTCAACTCGTCTCATGCTGTCCGTCGGGGAAACCGCCGCTGCCGCCGAAAGCCGTGAGGGGCACCTTCAGGGACATGAAGTCCCTGAAGGTGCCCCTCACGGCAGAGCAGAACTCAGGCGACCGAGATGGCCAGCTGGTGCAGGCCGGGCCCGGAAGCGGTGACGGACGCTTCGCCGTTGCCGCTGCGGTGCAGCGCGCGCACGGTCCACTCGCCCGGCGCCGCGTAGAAGCGGAAGTCACCGTCGGCCGAGGAGACGACCTCGCCCGTGAAGTCGCCGCCGCCGTCCAGCAGCCGGACGAACGCGCCGCCGACCGGCCCGTCCGCGCCGGTCACCTTGCCGGCCAGGACGACCTGGCCCTTGGTGTCGTAGTCCGCCGGCGTGGCCTCCTGGACCGGTGCGCCGCAGCTGTCGTCGACCGCCATCACTTGGCTCCCAACTCGACCGGCACGCCGACCAGCGAGCCGTATTCCGTCCACGAACCGTCGTAGTTCTTCACGTCCTGGTGGCCGAGCAGCTCGTGCAGCGCGAACCACGCGATGGACGAGCGCTCACCGATGCGGCAGTAGGCGATGGTGCCCTTGCCGGCGTCGATGCCCTGCTCCTTGTAGAGCTCGTCGATCTCGCCCTCGGACTTGAAGGTGCCGTCCTCGTTGGCGACCTTCGCCCACGGCACGTTCAGCGCGCCCGGGATGTGGCCGGGGACCTGGGACTGCTCCTGCGGCAGGTGCGCCGGGGCGAGCAGCTTGCCGGAGAACTCGTCCGGCGACCGGACGTCGACGAAGTTCTTCGCGCCGATGGACTGGACGACCTCGTCGCGGAACGCGCGCAGGGACAGGTCCTGGTCCTTGGCCTTGTAGTCGGTGGTGTCGCGCTTGACGTCGTCGGAGTTCAGCTCCCGGCCGTCGAGCTCCCACTTCTTGCGGCCGCCGTCGAGCAGCTGGACGTTCTCGTGGCCGTAGAGCTTGAAGTACCAGTACGCGTAGGCGGCGAACCAGTTGTTGTTGCCGCCGTAGAGGATCACGCGGTCGTCGTTCGAGATGCCCTTCTCCGACAGGAGCTTCTCGAAGCCCTCCTTGGAGACGAAGTCGCGGCGCACCCCGTCCTGCAGGTCCTTGCGCCAGTCGAACTTCACCGCGCCCCGGATGTGGCCGCCGTCGTAGGCGGTGGTGTCCTCGTCGACCTCGGCGAACACGACGCCGGGGGTGTCCAGGTTCTCCTCGGCCCACTGGGTGGTGACCAGGACGTCTTCACGGCTCATGGAGATGAACTCTCTTTCTGGGTTGGATCTTCAGGACGACGCGCGGGCGGGACTGAAGCGTTTGAGGAGCAAGAACATTTCGCAGCCCAAGCAGAAGTTGAAGGCCGCGTTGAGGAAGGCCGCGAAGAGCGCGAAGGCCGTCGCGACGATGCCGAGGGGCGTAATCCCGACGGCGAAGCCGATGGTGCCGACGAGCGCGAACACGAACCCGACGGCCTGGGCGAACCGCAGCGGCGCCGCGTCCTCCCGCTCGGTCGTCGGGCCGAGGCGCGGGGCCACCAGGTAGCGGTAGGCGATCGAGTACGGCGCGGGCTTGAGCCCGACGAACGCGCCGATCGCGAAGACGACGGTCTGGATCGCCAGCAACGGCCACCACTGGGTGACCAGGACGACCGCGAGCACGATCGTCGTCAGGATGGCGGCGAACCGCGGGCCACGCGGGTCGACGGCCGGTCCGGCGGACATGGTTCCTCCAGCTGGAGCAGAGGGGATGCGTGCGAACGGCACGCGTCAGCGTTTTCAGGCTGGCTGGGGACCGAGGCGGTGAAGACGTCGTTCAGCGCTGGTCTGGCTGAAGGCGACACAGGCTGCTGCGGACGCGGCAGAGGTCTACCGCGCGTCGCTGCGTCAAGAAGGTGGTCAGCCTGGTCACGGGTGCGAGGGTACCCAGTGCTCCCTCAGAGTGGGAACCACGTTCATACCTTGGGACGATTCCCGCCTGTTGGGACCGCGCGACCCCCTGGACGCATCTTTCCTAGGGAAAGTGAATGTGCGAGTGCAAACAAAGGTGGGGTTCAGGGGGTGTGCGTGGTGAGGTGCGGGCGGAGTGCGTCCAGGAGGTCGGGGCCCTTCGGGACGCCGCCGACGCGCAGCAGCTCCCGGCCGTCCGGGGTCAGCGCGATCGTGGTCGGCGTCCGCAGCACGGCCAGGGCCTGCGCGACCTCCGGCTGGTTGGTGACGTCGAGTTCGACGTGGTGCAGGCCGTCGGTGCGCTCGGCCAGCGGCGCGAGGACGGCCTTCGCGTGCCGGCAGGGCGCGCAGAAGGTGGTGGAGATCTGGACCAGCGTCACGGCGGACGCCGGGTCGAGGACGGCGGCGACGGGGCCGGGCAGCTCACGCACGGGATCGGCGTCCCGCGCCTCCCGCACCCGGCCGTTGCGGGCCCGCAGCAGCAGCCCGGCGGCCGTCCCGGCCACCAGCACCGCCACGAGCACCCACAGCCCCGTCACCGGTCACTCCTACTTGCTCAGGTCCGCGAAGGACACGTTCGACGCCTCGCCCTTGATCGTCACCGATCCGCTCTGCACCCGCACGCCGGTCGGCGTCACCGACAGCGGCAGGTCCTTCGTCGCGATCGACGCGTTGAAGTTCGGCAGCAGCGCCTTCTGCACCGCCTGGGGAACGACCGTCGTCTCCTGGTCATTCCCGAACTGCAGCCGCTTCGGCGCGAAGGTGATCGTTCCCGCCTTCGCGTCCGCCTCGATCATCGCGAAGCAGAAGATTTCCAGATCCTTGCCCGCGAACTGAAGGTGTCCCGAAATGCGGACGCCGGTGCTCGACTCGTCGACCGGCTGGCCGTCGGCGGCGGTCGTGGTGGTCGTCGGCGTCGGCTCGGCCTGCCCGGAGTCGCCGTTCTGGACGTAGTCCGTGGTCGCGGGCTCGATCCGCAGGTCCTTGATCTTGTCCAGCGGCGAGATGCGGGCCAGGTCGGCGGCCTTGATGGTGACCGCCCCGGTCAGTTTGCCGATGGTGATGGCCTTGGTGTTGCCGTTCGTGAGGTCCGACAGCGGCGCGGTGACGTCCTCGAGCTCGGCGTTCAGCGCGACGTCCTGGAGCTTGTCGCCGACCGGCACGCCGGCGGCCGACACGCTGATGTGACTGTAGTCACCGCCCAGGGCCTGCGTGAGGAACGGGAAGCCGTGGATGGTGACCGACGGGTCGTCGGTCAGCTGCAGCTGTTCGCGCGCCTTCTGCGAGATCGTGTGCTCGGCGAACGCGGCGGCCCCGAAGTCGGCGCCGACCAGCAGCAGCACCAGCACGACCAGGGCGATCACCCAGCGACGGCCCCGGCGGCCGCGGCGTCGCGCGTCCGGCCTCGGTGCGGGTCGGTCGTCCCGGGTCACGGGCCTGCTCACCATCGCGTCCGTACTCCTGTTTCGTCGGGGTTGCTCGGGGTTCGTCGGGCGCACCGGGGGTTTCTCCAGGTGTGATCGATCCAGCAAGGGTTAGGTACCCGGCCGTCGAGCCGCTATTCTCACTTAGCACCGACTAACGCCACCGTGAGGCGACGACTTGAGAAGGCGGTGCGGCTCATGAGCCTGGACCTTCTGGTACTGACTGCGGAAGCGGATGCCACGTCGGTGCTGCCCGCGCTGGACCTGCTGCCGCACACCGTACGCGTCCGTCCCCCCGAGGTGACCGCCCTGCTCGACGCGGGTCACCGGGACGTCATCCTGCTGGACGCGCGCAGCGATCTGGCCTCGGCGAAGAGCCTCTGCCGGCTGCTCAAGGGCACCGGCGAAGACGAGGCCTCCACCCCGATCATCGCCGTCGTCGGCGAAGGCGGCCTGGTGGCCGTGAGCGCCGAATGGCGCACCGACGACATCCTCTTGCCGACGGCGGGCCCGGCCGAGGTCGACGCCCGGCTGCGGCTGGTCACCACCCGCGACGGCGGTTCCGCGCAGGTCGACGCCGAGCTGCGGGTCGGCGAGCTGGTCATCGACGAGGCGACCTATACGGCGCGCCTCAAGCGGCGCACGCTGGAGCTCACTTACAAGGAGTTCGAGCTGCTCAAGTACCTCGCGCAGCACGCCGGGCGGGTGTTCACCCGCGCCCAGCTGCTGCAGGAGGTCTGGGGCTACGACTTCTTCGGGGGCACCCGCACGGTCGACGTCCACGTCCGGCGGCTGCGCGCCAAGCTCGGCCCGGAGCACGAGCAGATGATCGGCACCGTGCGCAACGTCGGCTACAAGTTCGAGCGGCCCGCCAAGGGCGCGCAGCAGCGGCCGAACCTGCCGGTGCAGGCGTCCGCCGAGGCCCCGGCCGACACCCCCGAACACGCGCACTAGGTCCCCCACGCTCTCCAGGACGTCCCGCACGACCTTCGCGTTGCTCCGGTCCCGGGTACGGTCCAGGGGTGAGCGGAGACGGGGAATGGCTTCAGGAGCTGGACGAGCAGCAGCTCGCGCACGTGCGGCAGCTGCTGCTGGCCGTGCGCGAGGCGGACGGGCGGCCCGAGGTCGAACCCGACGGCGCGCTGCCGGGCGAGTTCGACGGCGGTGAGCACCTCGTCGCCTGCGTCGAAGGCGACGTCGTCGGCTACGCGCACCTCGACACCACGGGTGACTCCTTCGGCCACCAGGTCGCCGAGCTGCTCGTGCACCCCGCCCACCGCAACCGCGGGTACGGCGCGAAGCTGCTCCAGGCGCTCGACGAGCGCGCCGCCGTCGGGTTCCGCGTCTGGGCCCACGGCGACCACCCCGCGGCCCGGCAGCTCGCGCTGCGGACCGGGCTGGAGCGCAAGCGCGAACTGCTGATCCTGCACACCACCGTCGACGGCGCGGACTGGCCGGAGCCGGTGTTGCGCGACGGAGTCTCGCTGCGCACCTTCGTGCCGGAGCAGGACGAGGACGCCGTCGTCCAGGTCAACGCGCGCGCCTTCGACTGGCACCCCGAGCAGGGCGCGATGACCGCGGACGACATCCGCGCCGACGAGCGGCGGTCGTGGTTCGCCCCCGCCGGCTTCTTCCTCGCCGAGGAGAACGGTGCGGTGATCGGCTTCCACTGGACGAAGGTGCACGAGGCCACGCCGGGCCGGTTCGGCGGCGAGCGCGTCGGCGAGGTGTACGTCGTCGGCGTCGACCCGGCCGCCCAGGGCGGCGGCCTCGGCCGGGCGCTGACGCTGGCCGGGCTGCGGTACCTGGCGGAGCAGGGGATGCGGCAGGTGATCCTGTACGTCGAGGGCGACAACGCCCCGGCGCTGGCGGTCTACACCAAGCTCGGGTTCACGCGTCACG
This sequence comes from Amycolatopsis sp. WQ 127309, assembly GCF_023023025.1. NCBI lineage: Bacteria > Bacillati > Actinomycetota > Actinomycetes > Pseudonocardiales > Pseudonocardiaceae > Amycolatopsis > Amycolatopsis sp. WQ 127309. Next base: position 2,270,901 of record NZ_CP095481.1, on the reverse strand, counting down.
AGACCGACGTCCAGTACGGTCGGTGACCACGTTGGACGCCGTGCAAGCGGTCCGTCACTGTCGGCAAACCCCCAGGTCACGGCCAGGACACGGCATCCTTTCGGAGTAGTCGCACTGCTCACATCCGGGGCCTTGTTCACTTTGCGTTCATTTGTTCACGGCTGACCGTCCACCAGGGCTGCCTAATGTCCGGATCCGGCGCGGCGAAACACGCCGCTGCCGAACCCGTGATGCTCCTGATGGAGGAAATGCAGTGAAGATCATGCGGCCCCTGAGCGCGGTCGGCATCGTGGCGAGCGCCGCGCTCGTGCTCGCCGCCTGTGGTTCCGACCCGGCGGCGACGAACAGCAGCAGCTCGAACTCGGCTGCGGCTCCGGCCGCCACCGGCACGGCCGACGTGGCGTGCGGCGGCAAGAGCCCGCTGTCCGCCGAAGGCTCGTCGGCCCAGAAGAACGCGATCGACATCTTCACGCAGCAGTACAGCAAGAAGTGCTCGGGCCAGCAGGTCAACTACAACCCCAGTGGCTCGGGCGCCGGCGTCAAGCAGTTCAACGCCAACCAGATCGACTTCGGCGGCTCGGACTCGCCGGCCACCGGCGCGGACCTCGACGCGGCCACCAAGCGCTGCGCGAGCCCCGCCTGGAACATCCCGATGGTCGTCGGCCCGGTGGCCGTCGCCTACAAGCTGTCCGGTGTGGACAAGCTGACGCTGACCCCCTCGGTCATCGCCAAGATCTTCAGCGGCGGCGTCACCAAGTGGAACGACCCGGCCATCAAGGCGGTCAAGGGCAACGAGAGCGCGAACCTGCCGGACAAGGCCATCCAGGTCGTCTCCCGCGCCGACGAGTCGGGCACCACCGACAACTTCCAGAAGTACCTGGGCGCGGCGGCGAAGGCCGACTGGACCAAGGGTGCCGGCAAGAAGTTCAACGGTGGCGTCGGCAACGGTGCGCAGGGCTCCAACGGTGTCGCGACCGCGGTGAAGGCCGCCGACGGCGCCATCACCTACGTCGAGGGCGCGTTCGCCAAGGACGGCCTCACGCCGGCCCTGATCGACAGCGGCTCCGGCGGCGTCGAGCTGAACTCGGAGAACGTGGCGAAGTCGCTCGACTCGGCCAAGTTCCTCAAGGACGGCACGAACGACCTCGCGCTCGACCTCAACGGCATCTACGCCAGCAACACCCCGGGTGCCTACCCGCTGCTGCTGACGACCTACGAGATCGTCTGCTCGAAGTACGCGAACGCCGATGTCTCGAAGGCCGTCAAGGCGTTCCTGACGGTGGCCGCCACCGACGGTCAGCAGCCGCTGTCCGCCAAGGGCTACGTGCCGATCCCGCAGTCGCTGCAGACCAAGGTCCTGGCCGCGGTCCAGGCGATCTCCTGACCCCGCGTTGCGACTGGTACCCGAGTTGATAGAGGCTGGTCAGAAGTAGCTGATGAGCGAGTCATCCTCGACGCGAACGCCCACCGGCGACCCCGGTGGGCGTTCGTCGTCCGCCACCACGCCCCCGGAGGATCCGATTTCGGAGCAACCCACCTCGACGGCGGTGCCCGAGCCGCCCGCGAGCGAGAAGCGGAAGAAGGTGCGGCCCGGTGACCGCATCTTCCAGAACCTGACCACCGGGGCCGGGATCTTCGTCGTCGCCCTGATCGGCCTGATCGGGCTCTTCCTGCTCATCCAGGCGATCCCCGCGCTGCAGGCCAACAAGGCCAGCTTCCTGACCAACCACGGCTGGTCGACCAACGACCCCGCGAACATGTCGTTCGGCATCCTCGACCTCCTCGAGGTCACGGTGGCGACGTCGCTGGTGGCGCTGATCATCGCGATGCCGGTGTCGCTGGGCATCGCGCTGTTCCTGACCCACTACGCGCCGAAGCGGCTCGCGCGGCCGTTCGCCTACGTCATCGACCTGCTCGCCGCGGTGCCGTCGATCATCTTCGGCCTCTGGGGCATCCTGGTCTTCGCGCCGGCGATCGAGCCGTTCTCGCAGTGGATCAACGACACCTTCTCGTGGTTCCCGCTGCTGGCGCCCGGCAACGTCGCGCCGAGCGTGCGCGGCACGATCTTCACCGCCGGCATCGTGCTGGCCGTGATGATCCTGCCGATCATCACCTCGCTCTCGCGCGAGGTGTTCGAGCGCACGCCGACCCCGCACCTCGAAGGCGCGCTGGCGCTCGGCGCCACGCGCTGGGAAGTCATCCGCACCACCGTGCTGCCGTTCGGCAAGGCCGGCTACATCGGCGCGTCGATGCTCGGTCTCGGCCGCGCGCTCGGCGAGACGATCGCGCTGGCCGTCATCCTGCTCATCCCGCAGGGCCGGAACTTCGACTGGAGCCTCTTCGACGGCGGTTCGACGTTCGCCTCGAAGATCGCCGCCAACTACAGCGAGTTCAACAACGAGATCTCGGCGGGCGCGTACATCGCGGCCGGCCTGGTGCTGTTCGTGCTCACGTTCCTCGTCAACTTCGCGGCGCGGTCCGTCATCGGCAAGAAGGGAGAGTGAGCATGACCACCACGCTCGAAGCCCCCGCCACGACTCCCGCGTTCCAGCAGGTCAGCCTGGCCCGCAAGGTCAAGAACGGGCTGGCGACCACGCTGGTCTGGCTGTCGTTCCTGATCGCCGTCGTCCCGCTGGTGTGGGTGCTGTACACGGTCGTCGCGAACGGCATCAAGCGCATCCCGTACAGCAACTGGTGGTCGCAGGACCTGGGCAACTACCTGTCCGACGAGGTCGGCGGCGGCGTGCTGCACGCCATCATCGGCAGCCTGCTGCAGGGCCTGGTCTGCGCGATCATCGCGGTGCCGATCGGCATGCTCGTCGCGATCTACCTCGTCGAGTACGGCCGCGGAAAGCTCATGAAGGCCACCACCTTCATGGTCGACATCCTCTCCGGTGTCCCCTCGATCGTCGCCGCGCTGTTCATCTACGCGCTCTGGATCACCACGTTCGGCTTGCCGCGCAGCGGTTTCGCCGTGTCGCTGGCCCTGGTGCTGCTGATGATCCCGGTCGTCGTCCGCTCGTCGGAGGAGATGCTGCGGATCGTCCCGGACGACCTGCGCGAGGCCTCCTACGCGCTGGGCGTGCCGAAGTGGAAGACGATCGTGAAGATCGTGCTGCCGACGGCGTTGTCCGGCATCATCGGCGGCATCATGATGGCGCTCGCCCGCGTGATGGGCGAGACCGCGCCGCTGCTGGTCCTCGTCGGCTACTCGGCCTACACGAACTGGGACATCTTCAGCGGCGAGCAGGCGGCGCTCCCGCTGCTGATGAACAACGAGCGCGTCACCAACTCGATGGACCCCGGCTCGGTCGGCTTCGACCGGATCTGGGGCGCGGCGCTGACGCTGGTGCTCATCATCGCGATCATCAACCTCCTCGCCACCGTGTTCGCGCGCCTTGTCGCCCCGAAGAAGAAGTGAGCTGTAGCCATGGCAAAGCGAATCGACGTCAAGGACGTGGACATCTACTACGGCAAGTTCCACGCCGTCGACGGTGTCTCCCTCTCCGTGCCGCCGCGTAACGTCACCGCGTTCATCGGCCCGTCGGGCTGTGGCAAGTCGACGGTGCTGCGCACGCTGAACCGCATGCACGAGGTCATCCCCGGCGCCCGCGTCGAGGGCGACGTCCTGCTGGACGGCGAGAACATCTACGCGTCGGCCGTCGACCCGGTCCAGGTGCGCCGCACGATCGGCATGGTGTTCCAGCGCCCCAACCCGTTCCCGACGATGTCCATCCGGGACAACGTCGTCGCCGGGCTGAAGCTGGGCGGCACCAAGAACCGCAAGACGCTCGACGAGATCGGCGAGCGCGCCCTGCGCGGCGCCAACCTCTGGAACGAGGTCAAGGACCGCCTCAACAAACCGGGCGGCGGCCTGTCGGGCGGGCAGCAGCAGCGTCTGTGCATCGCCCGCGCGATCGCGGTGCAGCCGGACGTGCTCCTGATGGACGAGCCGTGCTCGGCCCTGGACCCGATCTCGACCCTGGCGATCGAGGACCTGATCGGTGAGCTGAAGAAGGACTACACGATCGTCATCGTCACGCACAACATGCAGCAGGCAGCCCGGGTTTCCGACCAGACGGCGTTCTTCAACCTCGCCGGCGTCGGGCAGCCGGGCCGGCTGGTGGAGCTCAACGACACGGAGAAGATCTTCTCCAACCCGGACGAGAAGGCCACGGAAGATTACATTTCCGGCCGTTTCGGCTGAGTAGTCGTTGTCACGGAAGGCCTTTCTCGCCCGCGCTCGGGGCCGGCGAGAAAGGCCTTCTTCTTTTGTCCGGGTAGTGTCCGAAGTGGATGTTCGAAACCATTTGATACACAAAGAAAAGCCCCCGGCGCCGGCCGGGGGCTTTCCTGTCGAACGAGGCTCAGATGTCGTCGTCGGAACCGTAGCCCGGCATCTTTCCGGTGACCACGAAGATCATCCGCTTCGCGACCGACACCGCGTGGTCGGCGTAGCGCTCGTAGAAGCGGCCCAGCAGGGTGACGTCGACCGCGGCCGCGACGCCGTGGGGCCACTCGCGGTCCATCAGGACGGTGAACAGGTGGCGGTGGATGTCGTCCACCTGGTCGTCGTCGGACTCCAGCGACTTCGCCGCCTCGACGTCCTTCGTCTTGATGACCACCTCGGTCTGCCGGGCCAGCTTGACCGCGACCTCGCCCATCTCGGCGAAGTACGGCCGCACGGCGTCGGGCAGCACCGGTTCGGGGTGCCGCCGCCGCGCCGCCTTCGCGACGTGCAGGGCCAGATCGCCCATCCGCTCCAGGCTTTCCGCGGCGTGGATCGCCGCGAGCACGGTCCGCAGATCGGTCGCCACCGGCGCCTGCAGCGCGAGGAGGGCGTACGCCTGCTCCTCGCACAGAGCGCGGGCGTCGTCGACCTTCGCGTCGTCGCTGATCACCTGCTCGGCGAGACTGAGGTCGACCTCCAGGAGCGACCGCGTGGCGCGCTCCATGGCGTCGGCGACCTGAAGCGACATGGCCGCCAGGTTGTCGGCGAGCTGTTCGAGTTCGACATGGTAAGCCTCACGCATGGCCCAACCCTACGGCCAACCGTGGTCCGATACCGCATCGCCGGGTGAACCGCACGTGAACCCGGACTAACGATCCTCGCGCGTCAGCCCGTGCTGCTCGTGCTGCTCGTCTTCTTGCTGCCGCTCGACGTCTTCGACGTGGTCTTGGACGACGATGACGACGACTTCGACGAGCTGCTGGGCGGCGGCTGCTCGCTCTGCGGGATCGGCGCGTTCGGGTCGGGCAGCGCGGTGTTGTTGCGCAGCGCGTCGAACAACGCCTTCGCCTTGCTGCGGACGAGGACCTCGTTGCCGCGGTTGTTGGGCAGCCCGACCGTCGGCACGGTGAGGAACGAGATCTTCGACTGGTCGAGGCCCTTCATCGACTGCGCGAGCGTCATCATCTGCTTGACGCCGAGGTTGTCGCCGAAGGTGGCTTTCGCGAACGCCGTGATGAAGTCGCTGAGCTTCCCGGGGTCGAGGACGACGTCGGACGACATGACCTTCTTCAGCAGCGCCCCGATGAACGCCTGCTGCCGCTTGATCCGGCCGTAGTCGGACGTCGGGTCGCCCTTGACGTGCCGCGCGCGGACGAAGTTCAGCGCCTGGTCACCGGAGATCGTCACGTCGCCGGTCTCCAGCAGCACCTTGCCGAGGATGGTGTCGTCGATCGGGATCTCGTTGTGGACGGTGACGCCGTGGACCGCGTCGACCATCTCCTTGAAGCCGTTGAAGTCGATCCCGACGAAGTGGTTGATCCGCAGCCCGGTGATCTGCTGGATCACCTTCGTGATGCAGGGCGGCCCGCCGACCGCGTACGCGGTGTTGAGCTTCGCGATCTTCTGGCCGGGGACCTTCTCGTCGGTGTCCTTGTTCTGCGCCGGGTCCCAGCGCTGGCAGTCGGGCCGGTCGATCTCGAGGTCGCGCGGGAACGACGTGACGACGACCCGCTGCCGGTCGGCCGGGATGTGCGCCACCATCACGGTGTCCGAGCGCGCGCCCGGCGTGCTGTCCGCCGTGCCGACGCCTTCTTCGGCCGCCGCGCCGTCGCGGGTGTCCGACCCGACCATGAGGAAGTTCTCGTCGTTGGCCTGCGCCGCGGCGTCCTGGATGTCGGACGAGTTCTCGTCGAGGGCCGAGATCTGTGTGAACTTCGCGTCGAAGTAGGTCTGGGCGCCCCACGCGCCGCCGACGCCGAGGAAGACGAGCGCCGCGACGGAGGCGGCGGCGATCCGCCCGAACCGGCTCACCCGCTCGTTCTTCCGCTGCTTCTTCTCCTGCAGCCGGGTCTGCGCGGCCAGCTCGGCGGCGTCGACCTCGGGCTCGTCGCCGCCGATCGGGGTGACGACGCGCTGAAGCGCCGTACGCGTGCTTTCGATCAGCGAAGCGGGGGAGAGCCGCTCACGGCGTTCGCGTCGCTTCGCCTCTTCGGCGTTTCCTTCGTCGTGCGCGGCCGAGAACCGGGCGAGGGTGTGGTCGATCTTGCGGCGGTACTGCGTCGCCTCGTCGATCGCTTCCATCTCGTCGGTCATGGTCAGCGGGTCGAGCTCGGCGCGCGACGGCACCGCGCCCACGGCGGGTGCGTCGGCCTGCGGGTGCCGGAGCGCGGTGGTGTCGGCCGCCGCGGCCGCGGGGCGCTGCGCCGGCGCGTCGGCCTGCGGGCGCCGCGGCGCGGTGGTGTCGCCGGCGGGCCGGGCGCGTCCCGGTGCCGAAGATTCCTTGGCCGCCGCGCGCTTGGCCGCCGGCGAGTCGGCCGGCGGACGCCGCCCGGGCGGGGTTTCCCCGGCGGGTCGGACGCGTCCCGGCGCCGACGACTCGTTCGCGGCGGCGCGCTTCGCCGCCGGGCCGTCAGCGGGCTTCGGCGGGGCAGTTGGTGGCCGCTTCACCGGAAACGCGTCGGGCCCCGGGGGGCGCTGGAGTGCCGGCGCGTCCGGCCGCGGCGGTACTGCGCCGTCCGGAGCGGGCGCCGGGCGACGGAGCCGGCGGGGCGGCTGTTGCGCGGCCGACGTCTGCTGCTGACCGGGGTTCGTGGCCGGCGGGCGGCGCTGGAGCGGGGCCTCGGGCTGCGGGGCGGCGGCGGTCGAGCGGCGGGGCTGCCGCGGCCGCGGGGGGCCCGGTTGCCGTGTGGCGTCCGCGGGTGCCGGGTTGTCCGAGGAGGGTTGCGCCGGTCGCGGCGCATGCGCCCGAGGCGGCTGCGCGGCCCGGGGCTGGGCGGCGGGCTCGGCCCCGTGCGCGCGGTGTCCCGGCTGGTCAGTGCGGTCCTGCTGATCACGCGGCGGGACAGGCCGGACACCGGTGGTCTTGGCGACGACGTCCGAAACGCTGATCCCGCCCTGGTCCTCCATGGACCTGCGTCTGCCGCTTCGGGGTCGCGCTGGACCATCGACGCGGCGACCGGTTCCCGGGCTGTCGTGCTCGTCCGGCACTCGGTCTCCTTTCGCGCGGTCGCAGGGCGGCTCTTCGACTAGGCCGTCTTCCCCCGCCAGAGGTGATCGTTCCCCCGGAGGTTTTCGTTATCGTACGGATACCCCCCGTTCGTGACGACACCCTCCCGGAATTTTCTTCACCTTGAGTCGACGAACGGCTGCTTGGCGTCGACAAACGGGTGAAGACGCCTTTACTCAATCCGGGGTAATCCGAAGTTTACGTTACTCTGAGTGGGTTATTAACCGAGTGGTTTGCGCGTCGTGATAGGCGACTTTGTTCCGCCCGGCACGTTTCGCGGCGTAAAGCAAGGTGTCCGCGCACCGAAGCTGGCGCTCCGGACTGGGCTCCGCGTCCGCCTCGGTCGCACCGTCGTGGGCGAGCCCGGCGCTGATCGTCACGCGGAGTCCCGGCTGGAGTTCTGACCACGGGTGACGGGCGACGCGCACCCGGGCGGCGTCGACGATGCGGACGGCGGCCCCGACGTCGACGCCGGGCAGCCACAGCACGAACTCCTCGCCGCCGTACCGAGCGCAGAAGCCGTCTTCGGGCAGTTCCTCCTGGAGGAGGTCGGCCACCCGGCGGAGGACGCGATCGCCGACGAGGTGACCGTACGTGTCGTTGACGAGCTTGAAGCGGTCGAGATCGATCAGCGCGATGGCCAGCGGCGGCCGCGGCCGGGCGGGGTGCCGGCCGGTGACCGGCCCGTAGAGGCGCTCGTCGAGGTACCGGCGGTTGTAGCTCGACGTCAGCGCGTCGCGCAGGCTGCCGTCGCGCGCGATGTCGAGCGCCGAGCGCAGGTGCTGGTAGGCGCGACGCCAGTCGCCTTGGGTGGCGAGCAGGCTCGCGACGGCCTCGTGGAGGCGGAGCAGGTCCGGCGGCCGGGGTCCGCCGGGCCGGCGCAGCGCGCCTTCGTCCTCGGCGACCATGCCCACCTCCACCACGCATTGGTTGTCGTCGTAGAGGTGCTCGTGCTTGAGGTGTGGGTACGGACGAAAGTGAATTTCGCTCAAACGGGAGGTCGCTGGTGACTCAGCGGAGTCGGGGCGTCAGAGGTCCGAGAACGGCTTTATGCCCTTGAGCTGCTCGAACTGGTCCTTGGCCCAGTAACTCACATTAGCCGTCTTGTCGGTCAACAACTCCGTGTAGTCGTTCCAGGAGATCCAGCGCCAGCCGTCGACCTCGGCGGGGTTCGGCGCGGGCTCGGTGTCGGTCCAGGCGGCGAACACCGGGCAGAACTCGTTTTCGACGATTCCCTCGAACGGCGGCGTCCGGTACCGGTACTTCGGCAGCACGCAGTGCAGGCCGGACAGCGACGGCAGCCCGATCTCGTAGGCGGCGCGGCGGCGGACGGCGTCCTCGAGGGACTCGCCCGGCGCGGGGTGCCCGCAGACGCTGTTGGTCCAGACTCCGGGCCAGACCTTCTTCTCGTGGGCGCGCTGGGTGATCAACAGGGCCTGGTCGCTGCGACGCAGGACGTAGCAGGAGAACGCCAGGTGCAGCCGGGTGTGCTCGTGGTGGCTGGCCAGCTTGGGCCCGGTCTCGCCGGTGGGCACGCCGTCTTCGGTGACGAAGACGACTCGCTCGGTCTCGGTTTCGGTCGCGGTATCCACGCGCCCCAGTAGACACGACGGCCGCGGGTGTCCCGTACCGCGAGGCGGGTGGCTGCGGTGATCACGGCAGGGTGATGGGCGGCTACCGCGCGTCGAGGTGCTCGACGAGCAGCGTCGTGACGGACTCCGGCGCCTCCTCGGGCGCCCAGTGCGTGACGTCCTCGAGCATCTCGAAGCGGTAGGGCCCGGTGACCCAGTTGCCGGTGTCGAGCGCGGCGGTCGAGCCGAACGAGACGTCCTCGGTGCTCCAGATGTAGAGCGTCGGCAGGTCGATCTTGCCGATCTTCCCGCCGGGCCGGCCCGCGCGGTACCAGTTGAGCGCGGCGGTGAGCGCCCCCGGCTCGGACAGCCGCCGGATGTACTCGTCGACCTTGCTCGGCGACACCCGCCGCTCGAACATGTCCCGCAGCGCCCGGCCGTCGTTCTCGAGCATCCGCCGTTCGGTGACGCGCGTCTGCCGCCACTCGGTCATGTACTGCGTCCGCAGGTACTGGTCCTCATCGGCCTTCATCGCGGCGGAGAGCGCGGCGGGGTGCGGCGTCGAGACCACGGCCAGGCTGCGCAGCCGTTCGGGGTGCGCGTCGGCGGTCCACCAGGCGACGGCCCCACCCCAGTCGTGCCCGACGAGGTCGAACTTCCCCCACCCGAGCTTGTCGGCGATGGCGATGACGTCCCCGACGAGGTGATCGATCCGGTAATCGGCGGCCGGTTCGGGCCGCACCCCGGGCGAATACCCCCGCTGATCGGGCGCGACGGCCCGGTAGCCGAGCACCCCGAGGGTGGCGACCTGGTGCTCCCACTCGACGGCGGCTTCGGGAAAACCGTGCAACAGCATCACGGGCCGCCCGTCTTCGGGCCCGGCGGCAATGGCGTCGAAGGAACCGGCTTCGGTGGTGACGCTGATGTGGTCGATCACGGTCCCGAATCTACTTCGGCCGAGTTGAGCGTGACGACGGCACTGCCGGGTCCCAGCGAGTCGGCTCCGATGAGTTCGATGTGGGTGCTCACCTCGACGCGCAGCCCGGAGTGCCCGGCGAGCGGCCGCAGGTCCAGCGGACCCGACCCGGTCACCCGCAGTGCTTCGAGTTCGTGGAGATCGGCCAGCGGCGTTAGGTCGGGCACCGTGCGGAGCGCCCGCAGCCGCAGCGTCCGCAGCCGGCTCAGCCCGGACAGCACCGACACGTCGGTCAGCTCGACGCCGGTGAGATCGAGCAACCGCAGCTCGGTCAGCTCGCCGACCGGGGCCGGGTCGACGGCCGGGCAGGCGATCAGCCGCAGCCGTCCCAGCCGGTCGGCCCACCGGCGCAGCAGCGACACGTCCGCGAGGGCCTGGCAGCCCTGGAAGCTGAGGGAAACCGGCGCGGTCAGGAACGCCAGCGGCGTCAGGTCGGTCAGCCGGAAGACGTTGCCGAGCGACAGCGACCGCAGGCCGGTCAGCGCCGTGAGGTCGGCCAGGCGCGCCGGGTCGTCGATCCAGCTCAGCTGGAGGTCCTTCAGCCGGGGCAGGCTCGCCAGCGCCGCCCAGCCGTGGGTTTCGATCCGGGCCTCGATCGAAGTCAGGCCGCGCACCTCGGCGAGCGGGGCGAGGTCGATCGACTGCGGGAGTGGCGGTCCGGTCAGCGCGAGCTGCTTCAGGCCCGTGCCGGCCAGCGCCGGCAGGTCGTACCCGGCGAGGTCCGAGACCCCGAGCACCTTCAGCCGGGGCAGGTCGCGAACGAAGTCCAGCCGGCCGTGACCGTCGCCGAACTCGCACCGCAGCCCCACGAGCCGGCGCAAGTGCTTCAGGTTCGCCGACATCGCCGGGTCGCGGACGCTGACAAAACCGTCCACCAGCGGGGACTCCGCGAGCACCCGCTCGGCGTACTCCTCGGGATCGAACTTGTCCCACGCCGCAATCAGCGTCGAGGCGACGTCCGGATCCTCGCTCCCGGCGTACCGGGCGAGGAGGTCGAGGGCCGCGGCGCCGCCGACGAGCGCGACCGCGTTCAGCAGGAACGGGACCTCGGCGGGCTCGGGTTCGCAGGTGGCGAGGAGGTCGAGGACGAACTCGCCGGCCGCCGCCAGCGCCGCCGCCTCCTCGGTGGACTTCGGCGGGATCAGGGTGCTCGCGCGGTCCTCGATCTCGTTGCGCAGCCGCTCGTTCAGCTCCGGCGACGTCTCCAGGCAAGCCAGCGCCACCAAGTCGAGCTTCAGCCGCTGCGCCTCGTCGGCGTCCCAGGTGAGCAACCCGTCCAGGAGGCTTTCGCGCTGCGCGGGATGCGCGTGGCCCGCCGCCATCACGACCACCTCGCGCCACTCGTCCCAGTACGCGTTGGCGATCAGGATGCCGATGTCGTCCTCTTCGACGGCCGCCTGGGCCGCCAGGTACTCCTGGAACGTCCGGTGCACGAAGTCGATCCGGCCCGGCACCGGCTCGCGCAGCACGCCGCCGCGGTCGAGGAGGTGGCGGAACACCGTGCGCGGGGTGACGTCGATCTGGCCCATCGACCGCAGCTTCGCCGCGATGCGCGCCTCGGCGTCGGCGATCGAGGTGTCCGTGTGACCGTTGCGCACCAGCCAATAAGCTATGTGCCGCAACAGAACCAGCTTCTCCGTCAACGAGAGCCGGATCGGCGACTCGATCCGCCGCTCGACGTCGCGGCTGTCGAGCAGCATGCGCAACGCGACCTCGTACAGCTCCATCCGGTTGTCCGGCAGCTGCCCGTTGCCCTCGTGGTGCAACGCGCAGAGCAGCGCGCACAGCAACGGGTTCTCGGCGAGCCGCCGCAACGCACTGCGCGCGCCGATGGCCGAGATCAGGGCGTCACGGCGGTCGTCGAGGGGGTCGCCGGGCATGGCCGCGTGCCAGCGGGTGACGAACGTCCGGACGTCGCGCGGGGTCATCGGCTGGAGCCGGACCTCGGTGAAACCCTCACCGTGCAGCCAGTCGGGAGCCACGGCGGCCGGGCGGGTGGTCACGACGTACCGGGCCCGCGGGAACGCCACGACGAGTTCGCGGAGCCAGTCCCGCACCTCGCGGCGCCGGTCGTCCGGCAGCTCGTCGAGGCCGTCGACGAGCAGCACGGCCCGGCCGCGGCGCAGCCGCTCCTGCACCCAGCCGCGGGGCATCTCGTCGGCGATGTGGCGGCCGACCTCGTCGAGGAACTGCTCCGGTGCCGGCAGCCGGGACCGGCTGAACCGCCGCAGCCGCACCAGGAACGGCTCCAGGCCGGCCCAGCCCTCGACGTCCTGCAGGCTCCGGCTCGCGCACTGGACGGCCAGCCACTGCAGCAGCGTCGTCTTCCCGGAACCGGCCTCGCCGCGCAGCAGGATCCGCGACGTGTGCGGCAGGACGTGCTCGATCCGGTCGCCGGACACGCCGTCCTGGTCGGCGCTGACACTCAGGCTCAGGTAGGCGACCGACAGCGGGTACAGGCGCGTCGCGTCGGCCAGGCCCGCGCCGAACAACGCCATCCGGTCGAGCGCCGTCACGACCTGGCGGCGGAAGTCCGCGGCGAAGTCGTCCGGGTGCCGGCGTTCGGGGAGCGCGGCCAGCACGTTGCGGACCGTCTCGAGGATCTCCGTCTCCCGCTGGAGGATCTCGACGAGCGCGCCCGGCTGGAACCGGGGCAGCGTGCTCGTGACCTGCACCAGGTACGCGCAGCACTCCCGGAGGACGCGCTGGTACAGCTCCACCGTGTCGGCCGACAGCAGGAACTCGCGCGGGACGCCGGGGACGGTCCGGAGCAGCGAGCGGTACAGGAACGCGGCGTCGAGGTCGGTCGCGAACAGGTCGTCGTCGGTCAGCGCGGCCCGGTCGAACGTCTCGCGCGCGGCGTCCACCGCGGCGGCCCGCTCGTGCTCCGGCAGCGCGCGGAACTCGACGTCGAGGAACGGCAGGAGGCGGTCGGCCACCCGCGACTCGAGGTTGGTGAACAGCAGCCGGAGCTTGCGGCGGTCGTTGAGCCCGGTGACCTGCTTCTCCAGCAGGTCGAAGACCTTGGCCGTGGCGTCGGCGGCGATCGGGCGGTCGCCGAGCCAGATCTTCGCCGCGGCCTTTACGACCGCCGTGGTCAACGCGATCGCCGAGGCTTCGAGGCTCACCGGTCGAGCCTAGCCGAGCACCTCCTCCGAAGTGGCCACCTTCACCAGCGGCCCGTACAGGCGCAGGATATCCAGCGTCTTCGCGTGGCTCTCGTCGTCGACCCCCGCGCACGCGTCCGAGACGACCGTGACCGCGACGCCCGCGTCCGCCGCCGCCAAGGCTGTCGACAACACGCAGCAGTCCGTCGACACGCCCGCCAGCACCAGGCGCGCGCCGCCCACCCGGGTCGCCAGGCGTGGATTCCACTTGCCGAACGTCGTCGCGTCCACAGTGGACGCCGGTTGGAACTCGGGGATCACTTGGTACAACGGCGACTCCGGTGGTTGCAAGGCGAACGGCCACTGCGCGTAGTACTGCCTCCACGCACCTTCCGGGCGAGCCGGCGCGATGAACCGGGTGAACACGACGTCGTCGCCGAACGCCTTCACCAGGCGGTGGATTCGCGGTACCACCTCCGCGAAGCGCGGGGTGAACCACTCGCTCGCCGGGTCGGCGAAGATGTTCTGCAGGTCGATGACCGCCAGGATCGACTTCACACTGCCTCCTGAGCGCGGATCCGCCGTTTTGTCGCCAGCGTGACGGCGAACCCGAGCACCAGCGCCACCAGCACACCGAGGTTGGCGAACGCCCACGAGCCGTCGCGGCCGCCGAGGCCGAACGGTTCCAGCAGGTAACCCTGCCAGTTCAGCCAGCCCGCGGACGTGTTCGTCACCAGGCCCCAGCCGAGCGCGGTCGCGACCACGATCAGCGCGATCGGGCCGACCCGGACGTCTCCGTAGCGACCCGACCGGTCGAACAGGTCCTGCTCGGCGTAGTCGCGACGGCGCAGCAGGACGTCCGCCAGCATCACGCCGCACCAGGCCGCGACCGGGACACCCAGCGTGACCAGGAAACCCTGGAACTGCCCGAGGAAGCCGTCGCTGAAGAAGACGATGTAGACCGTGCCGAGCACCATGAGCACGCCGTCGACGAGCGCCGCGATCGGCCGCGGCACGCGCACGCCGGCCGAGAGCAGCGCCAGCCCGGACGAGTAGATGTCCAGCACCGCGCCGCCGACCAGGCCCAGCACCGCGACGATCGCGAACGGCACCAGGAACCACAGCGGCAGCAACGTCGTCAGCGCGCCGATCGGGTCGAGGCCGATCGCTTTGCTCAGGTCGGTCGACGACCCGGCCAGCAGCAGCCCGAACACCAGCAGCACCAGCGGCGCGACCGACGCGCCGAACGTCGTCCAGCCGATCACGCCACGTCCGGACGCCGAGCGTGGCAGGTACCGCGAGTAGTCCGCAGCCGCGTTGACCCAGCCGAGGCCGAAGCCGGTCATCAGGAACACCAGGGCGCCGATCCACTGCTGCGCGGAGCCGGACGGCAGCGCGCTGACCGCGTCCCAGTGGACGTCACCCGCCACCAAGATCACGTAGACGATCGTGAGCACGCCGGTGATCCAGGTGATCCACGTCTGCAGCTTCATGATGGCGTCGAACCCGAGCACGCCGGCGCCGACGATCAGCACCGCGACCACGACCAGCGCGATCACGCTCGCCGCCGTGCCGTCACCCCAGCCGAGCCGCTTGACCACGGTCCCGGTGGCCAGCGTCGCCAGCGCCGTGAGCACGGTTTCCCAGCCCACGGTGAGGATCCACGAGATCGCCGACGGCAACCGGTTGCCGCGGACGCCGAAGGCCGCACGCGAGAGCAGCATCGTCGGCGCGGACCCGCGTTTGCCCGCGATCGCGACGAACCCGCACAGCAGGAACGAGAAGACGATCCCGACGACGCCGGCGACCAGCGCCTGCCAGAACGAGATGCCGAACGCGAGCGTGAACGAGCCGTAACTCAGCCCGAGCACCGAGACGTTCGCGCCGAACCACGGCCAGAACAGCCCGCGCGGGCTGCCGCGGCGCTCGGCGTCGTCGATCACGTCGAGGCCGTTGGTCTCCATCTTGAGCTTGCGTTCGGTCGTGGTCATGGCTCGTTCCTGGTCAGTAGGCGGTCGATCGCCGCCCGGTCCGGTGCGGTGGCCGGACCCCGGCGGGTCACCGAAAGCGCGGCCGCCGCGTTGGCACGCACGGCGGCGTCGAGGAGGGTACTGCCGCGCAACAGCTCCGCGGCCAGCACGCCGCAATGCGTGTCGCCCGCGCCGTTGGTGTCCACGGCGTCCACGGGGAAGCCCGGGACCTCCGCGGTCCGGCCGTTTTCGTGGACGCGGCAACCCTTCGCGCCGTCGCGGACGACGGCAACCGAGGGCAGCTCGCCGAGGACCTCGGCTTCGCACGCGTTGCAGCTGAGAATGTCTACTATGGACAGTGTGTCACGGAGGGCTCCAAGATCAAGCTCGGCGATGAGTGGGCCGGGGTCGAACAGAATCCTCGAGCCGGGCAGATGGGGCAGCCAAGCGAAGAGAGCAGTTCGATTGATCTCGTGCAACAGACTGTACCCGGTGACGTAGACGACGTCGTCACTCTTTGGGTGGACATGATCGAGAAGTGCGGGGTACAGCCGTCCTTCGGCGCCGGTGCCGGTTGCGAAGGTGCGCTCGCCGGTCGCGTCGACGAGCGCGACGACGACGCCGGTGTCCAGGTCCGGCGTCGGTTCGTGGGCCACCTGGATGCCTTCGTGCGCAAGGGCTTCGCGGGCGAGGTCGCCGAAGGCGCCGGTGCCGTGGCTGCCCGCGTACAGCACCCGGGCGCCGGAGCGCGCGGCCGCGGACATGACGTTGAAACCGCCACCAGGCAGCAAGTTCGTCGAAGACGCCAGGACGTCGCCGCCCGGCGGTGGCAGCGTGGGCACCGCCATGACCAGGTCGATCACGACCTGTCCGGTGTGCACCAGCCGCCCGGTCACCGCGCGCGCCGTCTCAGGGTGAGGAGCTCGTCCACCAGCGGCCCGAGGTCGAGGTGGTTCACGGTGCGGACGGTCTCGGCGAGGTCCGCCGGGATGGCGTCGACGCCGTGCGCGGCGCCGAGCATGGCCCCGCAGATCGCCGCGACGGTGTCGGTGTCGCCGCCCAGCCCGGCGGCCAGGCGCAGCGCCGCGGCCGGGTCGTCGCCCATGGCTTCGGCCAGCGCGAAAGCGGCCACGACGGACTCCTGCGACGCCACGGACGTCCCGATCACCTCGGCGACCGCGTCGGCGACGGCGTCGTGCGTCATGCCCCGCACCCAGCCGCGCGCCCAGTGGATCCGGGCGGCGATCTCGCCGCCGGCCGCCCAGTGCCCGCGTTCCCCGCCGACGACGGCCGCGCGCTCGCCGGCGTCGAGCGCTTCGGGCAGGCTCGCGCCGTCGACCCCGGCGGAGACGGCGGCCGCGACCGCCGCCGCGGCGGCGATGCCGAGGCTGGTGTTGTGGGTGACGCGCGCGGTCGCGACGACCGCGTCGACCAGGGCGTGCAGGTTCCCCGACGGCGTCGCGATGCCGACCGGCGTGACGCGCATGGCGGCGCCGTTGGTGGTCCCGGTGCGGCCGGCTTCGTCGGCCGGGACGCCGTCCTGGAGGCGGGAGAGCGCGCGTTTCGTCGACGGGCCGAGCAGGTCCGCGGAGCCGCGGCGGACCATGTCCGCCTCCCAGATGAGCAGGGCGTCGGCGAAGACCCGCGGGTCGACGGTGCCGCGGCCGTCGATGAGCAGCCGGGCCAGCAGGATGGCCTGCTCGGTGTCGTCGGTGATCGAGCCGGCGGGCATCGACGGCGCGACCGGCTGCTCGGCGACGGCGGTGAGCAGCCCGGTGACCGGCCCGTAGGCGGCGGCGATGGCGGCGCGGGACATGGACTGCGTCGGCATCCCGAGTGCGTCGCCGACGGCGAGCCCGGTGAACGCGCCGAGCGCCCGGTCCCGCGCGGTCACCGGTGTCCGAAGGTGAGGTGGAACTGGAACCGGTCGGGGTCCAGGAGGCTGACGACGCGTTCGACGAGCCGGCCCTCGACGTCGACCGAGGTGCGCTCGGCGCGGAGGAAGAGCTCACCGATGGCGCGGCCGAGGAGCCCGGCGGCGCAGGCGTCGAGCCGTTCGGTGCTGATCCACTGGTCCCCGCCGGTGGAGACCAGTCCGGCGGCTTCGAGCGTCTTGGTCAGGGAGTCGTCCCGGAGACCGGTTCCGGGGAGTTCGGCCAGCGGCCCGATCGCGGGCACGGTCGCCGTCTCGAGGGAGATCCCGCGCCCGTGTTCCCGCCGCACCCGCCGGACGGCGACGTAGCTGTCCAGCCCGAATTCCTCTTGCAGGCCTTGGTCTTCGACGGCTTCGATGCCGAGCAGCTCGGTGGTGACGGGCGCCCCGGCGTCGGCCAGGGCGCGGGCCCAGCCGAGCCGCTGGTCGAGCTGGACGCCGTCGAAGGTGACGAACGAGCCGACGCCGGCCTGGGTGGAGATGAGCTCGAGCTGCTGCAGTTCGGAGAGCGCGCTGCGGACGGTGCCGCGGCTGACCTGGTACTGCAGCGCGAGCTGGTTCTCGCCGGGCAGCCGATCGCCGTGGGCCAGCCGCCCGGACCGGATCAGGTCGGAGAGATCGCCGACCAGCTGCTCCCGCTTGGTGTACATGTACACACCTGTACACCCGTGGTTTCCGCAGGTCAAGCGGCGACGAGCGTGCGGTCGTCCGTCTTGGCCTCGTTCGCGACCATCTCGCCGGCCTCGGCGCTCATCGCCCCGGCCACGACCATGATCACGGCGAAGGAGCCGATGAACAGGACGGTGCTCAGCCACACCATGGTCTCGACGGGCAGCGTGAAGGCACCGACGACCCGAGCCGCGCTCTCCAGCATGAAGCCGATGCCCCAGACGAAGCTGGCGCGACGCAGGACGGTCTCGAACCGGCGGTTGCCGGTGAGGCGTTCCCAGGCGCTTTCGTGGTCGGCCTTGCCGTGGGTGAGGAACGGGCGCAGCGCCTTGGTCATGATCGGCTGCGCGCCGAACGCGGAGATCAGGATGACGAGCCCGGTGATCCCACTGCCGATCGAGTCCTTGGCGATCATCATCCGCGCGTCCCCGGCGACGAAGGTCAGCAGCATCCCGACGACGTTGGTCACCAGCACGACGAGCGCGAGACCGTTGAGCGTCCGGTCCTTGGCGAACTGGTAGAGCGTCCGCGCCAGGGGAACGACCCCGCTGAGGGCGAGCGACAGGAAGACGCTGGCCCCGAGCGAGTGGAGCCCGTAGTAGACCCCGGTCGGCAGGGCGATCTCGACGGCGAGCGTCTTGAGGAGCGAGGCGGGAGCGCTGGAGTTCGTCATGGCAAGAGCTTGTCGCGGCGGAGGACCAGGCAAGGATGCCGTCCGCCACGACTTCGGGCTGACAGATGTCATGGTCGCCGGTGTCTCCGAAGCCGTTGACTCGCTAGCATTCGAGGCCACGGCTTCGACGACGGCAGGTGACAGTGAATCCCTGGGTACAGGCCGGCCTGTCCCTGCTCGCCGGTGTGCTGACCGCAGGCGCGGCCGTGGTGGGAGTCCGCTTCTCGGTCCGCGGCAACGACCGGGCCACCGAGCAGCGTGAGCTCGCCGCTCGCCGCGAAGAGTGGTGGCGGCGCTTCGTGTGGGCGTCGGAACTCGCGCTCGACGACCTGCCGGCCAAACGGGTCGTCGGCTTGAAGCTGCTGGCCAAGCTCGCGCAGTCCGAGCTCGCTCAGCGCGACGAGTGCCTGTTGCTCGACGTCTTCCAGGGGCGTGTACTGGACAAGCTGCTCGACGATCTCGCTGAGCCGGAGTGAATCCGATGGACATCACGGAGGAGCACATCGCGGCCGCCCAGCTGCGCGTGGTGCTGGACGAAAAGCTGGGGCGAACCACTCCGGAGTGGGTGCGCCAGGTTGCCTCGGCGGCGCCGGATCACGCACCCGCCGCGAGATCGATCGTCATGGGTGCGGGGGGCGGTGGCGTGAGGTTCCCGTCGTTGCTCCGAATACCGGAGGGGTTTCTTCGCGCGATCGTCGAGCTTGAAGATGCGGGAGTGGCCCCAACCCGCGCTCGCGTGGCGGCGCGGGTCGGGAGCAGCGGCCCGACCACGAGCGGAGTCGTCGATCAACTGGTGCGAGACGGACTCGTGGCGGAAACGGAAACCGGGTTGCAGGTGACTGAGGGCGGCCGCGCGGCGCTCGGTTCCCCGCTCGCCGGACCCGACATCGAGATCGTTGCCTTGGCTGGAACGGACAGCAGTGACCTGTTCGGACTGATGATCGAACTCGGTGACAAAGCACCTGAGCGATGGCGCGCCTCACGGGTGGGAACGCGGCTCCGCATCGCCGACCTGCCGGATCCCGACCTCGAAGTTCTGGTTCAGCTGGTGACGAGCTGGCTGGCACGGACTCGCCACGCCGCGTTGCAACTGCGCCGAGGGGACCAGGTCGTGGAGATCCGGGCCGGCCAGAACCTCGACGTGGCGGCGCTGCTTTCCGCGCTCGTCAGGAGCTGAGAGCTTCTGATTCAGCCGCCGGAGTGCATGTCTTCCGTTTCCGGGACGCAGTCGTCGTCCGGGTCGTTCAGCCAGCCGTGGGGGAGCGTGACCTTGCCCGGGGAGCCCTGGCGCCCACGCGGGCCGTCGGCGTTCGCTGGGAACGGGGCGTCGTGGTCCAGCCTGCCGATCAGGTCGTCCAGTTCCGGCAGGCCCGACACCATCGCGAACCCGCGGCGCAGCTCGGCGCCGACCGGGAAGTTCATGAAGTACCAGGCCATGTGCTTGCGCAGGTCGCGCAGGGCCTTGGTCTCGCCGTCGTGCTGGATGAGCAGCTCGGCGTGGCGGCGCAGGACTCGCGACACCTCGCCCAGCGTCGGCGGGGTCGGCAGCGGGCGGCCCGCGAACGCCGCTTCCAGCTCGCCGAACAGCCACGGGCGGCCCAGGCAGCCGCGGCCGACGACGACGCCGTCGCAACCCGTCTCCGAGACCATGCGCAGGGCGTCGGCGGCGGAGAAGATGTCGCCGTTGCCCAGCACCGGGATGGTGGTGACGGCTTCCTTCAGCGCCGTGATCTTCGTCCAGTCGGCCTGGCCCGAGTAGCGCTGCGCCGCCGTGCGCGCGTGCAGGCTGACGGCCGCCGCGCCTTCGGCTTCCGCGATGCGGCCGGCGTCGAGGTAGGTCAGGTGGTCGTCGTCGATGCCGACGCGGAACTTCACGGTGAAGGGGACGTCGCCGGCCGCGGCCGCGGACTCGCGCACGATGTCGGCGAACAGCTTCCGCTTGAACGGCAGCGCCGCCCCGCCGCCCTTGCGCGTCACCTTCGCGACCGGGCAGCCGAAGTTGGAGTCGATGTGGTCGGCGAGACCCTCGCCGACGATGATCCGGACGGCTTCGGCCATGGTCTTCGGGTCGACGCCGTAGAGCTGCATGGACCGGGGCTTTTCGTGCTCGCCGAAGGTCATCATGTGCATGGTCCCGGGGTGCCGTTCGACGACGGCCCGCGCGGTGATCATCTCGCACACGTAGATCCCCGCGCCGTACTCGGCACAGAGCTGCCGGAAGGCGACGTTGGTGATCCCGGCCATGGGTGCGAGCACGACCGGCGGATCGACCTCGTACGGGCCGATCTTCAGGGCGGGCTTGCTCAGGGTGGCGGTCACGTCCTCCATTGTCGCTTGTGGTGTCGGTCACGTCGACCAGGGGCCGGAAGCGCCGCGCGCCTTCACGCGGCAGACCGGTTCCACTACTCTGGGTGCGATCTTCGTCACCGGAACAGGGAGATGGTCGTGGCTGCCGGACTCAATGCGCCGGTCGGGGTGGATCCGAGCCGGGCGAGCATTGCCCGGATGTACGACTTCGTCCTCGGTGGGAAGGACAACTACCAGGTCGACCGGGACGAGCTCGCGCGGCTGCAGCAAGTGATGCCCGAAGTCGCGGACCTCGCGCTGGAGAACCGGCGGTACCTGATCCGCGTCTGCCGGTTCCTCGCCGAACGCGCCGGGATCGAGCAGTACCTCGACTGCGGCTCCGGCCTGCCGACCACCGAGAACGTGCACCAGGTCGTGCAGCGCGTCGAGAAGCTGTCGAAGGTCGTCTACGTCGACAACGACCCGGTCGTCGTCGCGCACGGGCGGGCGCTGCTCGAAGAGAACGACCGGACGCGGTTCATCGCCGGCGACATCTTCGAGCCCGAGACGATCCTGAGCCACGACCTCGTGCGCGAGCACCTCGACTGGTCGCGGCCGATCGCGTTGATGTTCGTGGCCACGCTGCACCACCACAAGGGCGATCGGCACCGCCCCGCCGAGATCATGCGCGAGTACGTCGACGCGCTGCCCTCGGGTTCCTACGTCGCCCTTTCGCACCTGTTCGACCCCGGCGAGGGCGGCGACCACGAGACGATGGCGGCCTTCCAGCAGGCCGTCGCCGGCGGTTCCCTTGGCGGCGCCACCGCGCGCACCGAGCAGGAGATCAAGGACCTGTTGCCCGGCCTGGAGATCGTCGACCCGGGGATCACGCTGCTCGCGAACTGGTGGCCGGACGGCCCGAGCCTCAAGCCGCTCAACTCCGCCCAGCGGCTCATCGCCGGCGTCGTCGCCCGCAAGCCCTGACGCGGGCTACTCCGCGGCGAGCGCCTGTGCCGCGCGGAGGAACGCCGCCCGGTCGGCCGCGGGCAACCGCGCCAGCAACCGTTCTTCCTTGGCCTGGATCCGGTCCTGCGCGGCCCGTCGCCGCTCCCGGCCCGTCTCGGTGATCGCCAGCAGGCGGACGCGGCGGTCGGCCGGGTCCGGCTCGCGGCTGATCAGCCCCGCGTCCTGCAGCTCGTCGAGCGTGCCGATGATCCGCGTCTTGTCCGCGCCGATCGCCTGGGCGAGCGCCGCCTGGGTGCGCACCGGGCTGTCGTCGAGCGCGCTGAGCACGACGTAACCCCACATGCTCAGCCGGTGCTCCTCGAGCACCGGCGTCTCCAGCGCGACCAGGCTGCGCACCAGTCCGCCGAGCATCGCCGCGAGATCCGGTCGCTCCGCCATGAGCTGACCCTAGCCGCTTGACAGATAATAAGCGTGCGTAGACGATAGGCGAATGCTTATCAATGAACTCGACGCCGTCGCCACCCGGACCAGCCTCGATCTCGTCGCCCGCAGCACGCCGGCCGACTTCGCCAAGCCGACACCGTGCGCGGCCTGGACCCTCTACGGCCTCGTCGCCCACATGACCACCCAGAACCTCGGGTTCGCCGCCGCGGCGGGCGGTGACGGCGACCTCGGCCGCTGGAAGCTCGTCTCCCTCGGCGACGACCCGATCGCCACCTACCGCGACTCCGTGGAGCAGGTCCTGGACGCCTTCGCGGCCATCGACCGCGAGGAGATCCCGCTGCCGGAGTTCAGCACCGAGGTCACCTTCCGCCCGGAGCAGGCGCTCGGCTTCCACTTCGTCGACTACGTCGTGCACTCCTGGGACGTCGCGCGCACGCTCGGCCTGCCGGTCCGCTTCGACCAGGACGTCCTCGACGCCGCGCTGCGCATCACCGCGTCCGTCCCGGGTGGACAGTCCCGGCTCGCGCCCGGTGCGGCCTTCGGACCGGCCGTCGACGCGGGCGAGCTGTCCGGGTTGGACCGCGTCGTCGCGCTGCTCGGCCGTTCGCCGAGGTGGCCGGAGGACCTAGAGTCGGTGGCATGACGACCACACCCCTGCGCTGGGGAATCATGGGCACCGGCGGGATCGCGAGCGCTTTCGCGGAAGACCTGGAGCTGACCGGCTCCGGCGTCGTCGCCGCCGTCGGGTCGCGCACGGCCGAGAGCGCGGCCGCCTTCGCCGACCGGCTCGGCGTCGAAACCCGGCACAGCAGCTACGAAGCCCTCGCTAACGATCCTGACGTCGATGTCGTCTACGTCGCGACGCCGCACCCGCTGCACCACGGCAACGCGCGGCTCGCGCTCGAAGCCGGCAAGCCCGTGCTCGTCGAGAAGCCGTTCACGATGAACGCCGAGGAGGCGCGGGACCTCGTCGCGCTGGCCCGGGAGCGCGGCCTCTTCCTGATGGAGGCGATGTGGACGCGCTTCCTGCCGCACATCCGGCACGTCCGGGAGCTGCTGCCGCGGCTCGGCGACGTCGTCACGGTCACCGCCGACCACGGCCAGTGGTTCGCCGAGGACCCGGCTTTCCGGCTGTTCGCGCCGGAACTGGGCGGCGGCGCCCTGCTGGACCTGGGGATCTACCCGGTTTCGTTCGCGTCGATGATCCTCGGCGCGCCCGATCGCGTCCTCAGCATGGTCGCGCCCGCGTTCACCGGCGTCGATGCGCAGACGTCGATGCTGTTCGGCTACGCCGGTGGCGCGCAGGCCGTGCTGAGCTGCACGTTGCGCGCGGTCTCGCCGACCTCGGCGACGATCGTCGGCACGGACGCGCGGATCGAGATCGAGGGCCCGTTCTACGCGCCCGCGTCGTTCACGCTCATCCCGCGCGAAGGCGACCGGAGCCGCTTCGAGTACGTCGACGAGGGCCGCGGCCTGCGGCACCAGGCCGACGAGGTGGCGCTGCGGCTGGCCGCCGGGGAGACCGAGAGCCCGCACATGCCGCTCGACGAGACGGTCTCGATCATGACCACGATGGACCGGGTGGTGGCCGCGACCAGGACGTGACCGGGGTTTGAGTAGTGCTACGGATCCGCAGGTGGGGGCCGGTGCGTGACGCTGTCCGGTATGACCACCGAAGCGAATGTGCTCCTCCGGCTCGCCGGCGAGATCGACGACCTGGGGCGTCGGCTCGCAGTGGTGGGTTCCGAACTGCGGACCGCGCAGGGCGAGCCGGTGCCGCCGAAGCAGGCTGAAGCGCCGAAGCCGACCGAAGCGCCGAAGCAGGCCGAAGCGCAGAAGCAGGCCGAAGCGCAGAAGCCTGCTGAGCAGCCGAAACCGCAGCCGCAGGCCGCGCCGCAGCAGCCGCCGCGGCAGGCCGTGCCGCCGCAGCCCCAACCGCAGCCCCAGCCCCAGCCCCAGATGCCGCCGCCGTGGCCGCCGCAGTACCAGTGGCAGCCGCCCCAGCCGCCGCCGCAGCAGCGGTACTTCACGCCGCAGCCGCCGTACCAGCCCGTGCCGCGTCAGACGCTGGGCGAGAAGCTCGGCAAGGAGGGCGCGGGCAGCCGGGTGCTGGCCTGGGTCGGCGGCGGCGTCACGCTGCTCGGCGTCGTCCTGCTGCTGGTCCTGGCCGTGCAGCGGGGCTGGCTCGGGCCGCTGCCGCGGGTGCTCATCGGCGCCGCCTTCGGGCTGGCGCTGACCGGCACCGGCGTGTGGCTGCACCGCAAGCCCGCCGGCCGCACCGGCGCGTTCGCGCTGGCCGCCACCGGCATCGCGACGCTCTACCTGGACGCCGTCGCGGCGACGTCGCTGTACGAGTACCTGCCGGTGCTCGCCGGGCTCGCGATCGGGCTGGCCATCACCGTCGGCGGGCTGCTCGTGGCCGTGCGCTGGGAGTCGCCGCTGCTGGCTTCCGCCGTCGTCATCGGCTGTGTCGTCTGCGCGCCGATGATCACCGGCGGCTTCACCGCGGAACTGGTCACCTTCCTGCTGATGGTCCAGCTAGCGACGACGCCGGTGCGGCTGCGCCGTGACTGGTCGTCGCTGACGCTGGCCGCCGGGATCCCGCCGCTGCTCGCGTCCGTGATCGCCACCGCGGTCGCGGGTTCGGGCGGCAGCTGGGCCACCACGGCCGCGGCGGCCGGCACCTCGGTCGTCGGGATCGCGCTCGCGCTGATCGTCCTGCGCCGCCGGGAAAACGACCCCGCCGCGCTCGCGGTGCTGGCGACGGCGGTCGTGCCGACGCTGGTCGCCGCGCTGCTGCTGCCGAAGGTCCAGGCCGTGCCGGTCGCGGCCGGGGCGGGCGTCGTGCTGCTCGCCGTGTGGGCCACGCGCAAGTTCTGGCACGGGCTCGCCGGGCAGCTGGCCGGGCTCGCCGGCCTGCTGGCGATCCTGCAGGCGACGGTCACGCAGTTCGACGGCCCGGCCCGCGCCGGGGTGCTGCTGGGCGAGGCGCTGCTGCTCGTCGTGGCCGCGCTGGGCGGGCGCAACCGCCTCGCGCTCGGTGCCGCGCTCGGCTTCGCGACCCTCGGCGGCCTGATCGGCGTGTTCTTCGACGTGACGCCGGCGCTGCTGATCGTCTCGCGCCCGCGGTCGGCCGCCGACCTGGCCGGCGCGCTCGTGGTGTCGCTGCTGATCCTCGCCGTGTCGATCGCGCTGCCGTGGGTGGCGGCGCGGCTGGAGATCTTCAAGGGCCCGTCCGACGACCTGCCCATCTGGCTGCTGGCCGGGATCGCGGCGCTGTACGGCGCCGGCGGGCTCGTGCTGAGCGGGTCGATGCTGGCGCTGCCCGGGCGCGCCGGGTTCCTGCTGGGCCACGCGCTGATCACGGTGTCGTGGACGGTCGCCGCGCTCGTCCTGCTGCTGCGCGGCATCGAGCTGGTCGCGCTGCGCGTGATCGGCTTGATCCTGGTCGGCGCCGCGGTGCTGAAGCTGGTGCTGTTCGACCTCTCGGCGCTGGACGGCCTCGCCCGCGTCGGCGCGTTCCTCGGTGCCGGGCTGGTGCTCCTGGCGGCCGGGTCGCGGTACGCGCGGCGCGTCGCCTCGCGCTGAGCGGGAAGAAATTGTCGGTGCCCCGTGGTTACCTGGATCACAAGTCCGACCGACCTCAGGGGAGCACGAAGCCATGGCCGCACCGAAACTCGCCGACCGCGCCGGGGAACCGATCGGCTGGCTGACCACTGTGACGCCGAAGGGGCGGCCCGCGCCACGGCCGGTGTGGTTCGTGCTCGACGGCGACGACATCCTGGTGTTCAGCCGGCCGGACACCGCGAAGCTGCGGCACATCGAGGCGAACCCCGAAGTCACGCTGAACCTCAACAGCGACGACCACGGCGGTTCGATCCTCGTGGTGAACGGGAAAGCGCAGATCGAGGCGGGCAAGGCCTCGGAAGCGCCCGGGTACCTCGACAAGTACGGCTCCCGCTACAGCGCCATCGGCTTCGAGACGCCGGAAGCGTTCGACGCCGCGTACTCCGTCCGCATCCGCGTGGTGCCCGAGCGGTCCTGGGGGTTCTAGCGGAGGTCTAGAAGGCGACGTCCAGGCAGGCGAGGCGGGCGCCGGCGGTGCCCGCGTGGCCCGGGTCGGTGTGCGTGTGGGTTTCGTGGACCACCACGGAGCCCGCCCGCCGCGCGCCGAACGTCCAGTCCACAGTGGACCGCGCGAAGCCGGTGCCCAGCCGGTCGGTGCTGAAGTCGAGCCAGATCTCGTTGCGGGGGTTCGCGTACGCGGGGTCGGCGGACGGCTTCACCGGGTCCGGCACGTGCTGGAAGTGCGGCCCGGCGGCGTCACCGGTGGCGCCGCACCGCTGTGCGTGCGCGTGGGCGCCGTAGGAGTGGCCCGGCAGCAGCCCGGTGACGACGAAGGAGGTCGTCGTGCCCGCGTGGGCGGTCGAGAGGCTGAACACGTGGGCCCGGGCGCCGAGCGGGACGAGGTCGGGGCGGTAGGTCACCGCGTGCGCGCCGGGGGCGTACGCGGTGAACGTGCCGCCCGCGGTCACGGCGGGCACGGGTGACGCGGCGGCGACGCCGGGAACCAGGACAGCGAGAGCGGCGGCCAGGACGACGGAGGGGAGAAGGCGCATGGTGCTTCTTTAGCGGGCCTGCTCAGGGCGCCGCCATGATCATCACGCCAACGAGTGATGCTCTTCTCAGAGAGTGGGCGTTGCCGGGGCCGCGTATCGTCCCCCTGTGCCCGAACACACCGGTGAAACCCGCAACCAGCAGCTGACGCGCAACGTCGGCGAGCTGCTGCAGGAGCTGCGGGTGGCGCAGGCCGGCGTGCAGATCCTCTTCGGCTTCCTGCTGTCGGTCGTGTTCACCGACCGGTTCCACAACGCCAGCGGCTTCGAGAAGTCGCTGCACCTGACCGCGGTGATGCTCTCGGTCGCGGCGACGGCGTTGCTGACCGCGCCCGCGGCGTGGCACCGGCTGCTGTTCCGCACGGGCAGCCGTGAGCGGATCCTGACCGTCGGCAACCGGTTCGTGCTGGTGGGGCTCGTCTGCCTGGCCCTGGCGATCACGTCGACCGTCGCGCTCATCGCGAAGGTGGTCTACGGCGAACCCGCGATGATCGTCGTCGCGGTGCTCACGCTGCTGATCTTCGGCGTGCTGTGGTTCGCCATCCCGTTCCGGCTGCACCCGGCCGACGACGATCCGCTGGAGGACGCTCAGCCGACGGGCCCGCCCACGTAGAGCGTGTCCTCCTGGACGAAGCAGAGCGGGTTGCCGAACGGATCGTCGGCGTAGAAGGAGCGTTCGCCCCAGAACTGCGTCGCGATGCTGTCGTCGAGCCACCGCGGCCCGGCGGCCCGCACCCGCTCGAAGACCGCGTCGACGTCGTCGACCGCGAGGTAGACGATCCGCGGGTCCCTGGCGGGCCGGGCTTCCCGGTGTTCGAGCGGCGCTTCGACGCAGGCGAGCACCACGCCGCCGCAGGTGAAGTAGTGCCGGTTGAGCGCGACCCGCTCGCCGGGGTCGCCGATGACCCGCGCGTAGAACGCGACCGCCGCCTCGATGTCGTCGACGGGCTGGATCAACCGGAACACCCGTGGACCGCTCATGCGTTGAGACAGTACCGGTGCTCACCGGTCGTCCGGCTGAAGCCCTTGACAGCGGGTGGACAATAAAAAATCGACGTGTTCTCCATAAAGAATGAGAGAACCCGCCGAATGTGTTGTCAGTCTAACCGCTGTGAGGGGAACTTGTCAAATCTGGGGTACGACGAGGAATTGCGGGCCGAACGCGCGTACACGGCCGAGCTGTACGCGCGTCTCGACCGTGAACGCGCGCAGGCGGCGGCCCGCTTTCGGGCCGCACTGGGGGAAACCGGGATCGCGCTGGTCGAGCGCGACGCCGACGTGCGCGTCCGGGCGCGCGAGACGGCACGGCTGAACGTCGTCGACAACGGGCTCTGCTTCGGCAGGCTCGACGCCGTTTCGGGAGAACGGAGTTACATCGGCCGGATCGGCATCTTCGACAGCGAAAACGACTACGAACCGCTGCTGCTCGATTGGCGGGCGCCGGCGTCGCGCGCGTTCTACGTCGCGACGGCGGCGTCGCCGGAAGACATGCGGCGACGGCGTCAGTTCCACACGATGGGCCGCCGGATCGACGACTTCACCGACGAGGTGTTCGGCCGTCCCGGCGATCACGAGCGCGGTGACGCGGCCCTGCTGGCGGCCGTCAACGCGCCGCGGGGTGCGGGGATGCGCGACATCGTCGCGACGATCCAGGCCGAGCAGGACGAGATCATCCGGCTCGGCCACGCGGGCGTGCTGGTCGTCGAAGGCGGGCCCGGCACCGGCAAGACCGCGGTCGCGCTGCACCGGGTGGCCTACCTGCTCTACACCCAGCGCGAGCGGATGTCGCGCAGCGGCGTGCTGGTGGTCGGGCCGAGCCCGGTGTTCCTGGACCACATCGGCCGCGTGCTGCCGTCGCTCGGCGAGTCGGACGTCGTGTTCCTGACCACCGGCGGCCTCGTGCCGGGCCTGCGCGTCACCGCCGAGGACGCACCGGAGGTGGCCAAGCTCAAGGGCTCGCTGAAGATCCTCGACGTGCTCGCGGCGGCGGTCGCCGACCGGCAGAAGGTGCCCGACGAGCCGGTGCCGGTCGAGCTGGCCGACGTCACGGTCGACCTCGACGAGGACGTCGCCGACGAGGCGCGGACCGAGGCGCGGCGGACGGGGCTGCCGCACAACGAGGCCCGCGCGGTGTTCCGCGAGACCGTCGCCCGGATCCTCACCGAGCGGGCGGTGGCGGAGATCGGCGAAGGCTGGCTGAGCCGGGAGGACGAAGGCGCGTGGGAGAACCTGCGCGCCGACGTCCGCGAAGAGCTGGCGGAGCACGAAGAACTCGCCTCGGTGGTCGACGCGCTGTGGCCGTCGCTGACGCCGGAGACGTTGCTGGCGCCGTTGTACCTGTCCCCGCGCCGGCTCCGGGCCGCCGGGGCCGACCCGTCGCTGGCCCGCGCGGACGGCATGGCCTGGACGGTGTCGGACGTCCCGCTGCTCGACGAGCTGGCCGACCTGCTCGGCCGCGACGACGCCGCCGAACGCGCCGCCGCGAAGCGGCAGGCGGAGGAGGACGCCGAGTACGCCGGCGGCGTCATGGACCTCCTCGAGCTGGACCGCGAGGAGCTGGACGAAGACGTCCAGCTGGTCGCCACGGACCTGCTCTACGCCGAGGACCTCGCCGGCCGGTTCGCCGAGCGCGACACCCGTGACCTCGCCGAACGCGCGGTCGAGGACCGCGACTGGACGTACGGGCACGTCGTCGTCGACGAGGCGCAGGAACTGTCCGAAATGGACTGGCGGGTGCTGATGCGGCGGTGCCCGAGCCGGTCGTTCACGATCGTCGGCGACCTCGCGCAGCGGCGGTCGGCGGCCGGGGCGACGGCCTGGGCGCCGGTGCTCGCGCCGTACGTCCGCGACCGCTGGCTGTACCGGGAGCTGACCGTGAACTACCGCACGCCGGCGGAGATCATGACCGTCGCCGGCAAGCTGCTCGCGGAGTTCGCGCCGGACGCGCGGCTGCCGGAGTCGGTGCGCGCGAGCGGGGTCCGGCCGTGGTCCAGACAAGTTGCGGAGGGCGACTTGCAAGGCGCCATCGACGAATTCGACCGCGACGAAGGCGGCCGGGAAGGCACGAGTGTCGTGATCGGCCCGGCGGGGGTGCCGGGCACGGTCCCGCCGTCGGCGACCAAGGGCCTCGAGTTCGACGCCGTTCTCGTCGTCGAGCCCGAGCGGATCCTGGCCGAAGGGCCGCGTGGCGCGGCCGAGCTGTACGTCGCCCTCACCCGCGCCACGCAGCGCCTCGGTGTCCTCCACCGGGACGCGCTGCCGTCGTCGCTGACCGGGCTCGCGGAGGCCGGGGTGCCGGTTTCCGCGGGGTACCGCCGGTTCCTGTAGCCGGACGGGGGTGGCGGGCTGGGTCTCGGCCCGTCATCCCCGGCCGTCACGCGGTGAGCCGGCCCCAGGCGTAGTTCTGCTTGGCCAGCTTCAGGTACACGAACAGCTCGGTGCCGGAGACACCCGGGATCTGCCGGATCTCCTCGCCGAGCACTTCGAGCATGTGGTCGTCGTCCCGGCAGACGAGTTCCGCCAGCAGGTCGTAGCGTCCGGCGCACAGCACGACGTAGTGGACGTGCGGCAGTTCGGACAGCTTGTCCGCCACCGCACGGGGATCCGCGCCGTCGACGCTGATCCCGACCATCGCCTGCCGCGTCAGATCGACGTTGGCGGGGTCCGTCACCGCGACGATCTGCATCAGGTCGTCGCGCAGCAATCGCTGCACCCGCTGGCGGACGGCACCCTCGGAAAGTCCGACCGCCTTGGCGAGCGCGGTGAACGAGGCCCGGCCGTCCTGCTGGAGCAGAGCGATCAGCGATCTGTCCGTATTGTCAAGTCCTCGCGCACGTGATTCGTCACCCATGCCGTCCCTCCCTGTGTTTCGGCATGTGATTTGTCAAGTGCGCAGCGTATCGAGACCTGACCAGAAAGCGAGAGCCCCAGGCCAGCTTCACGTGATCCGGCGTGCGCGCGGCGATCAGCCGAGGAATCGGTGGCCCGGGAGGAAAATCACAAGCCAATCCGAGGCTCTTCCGCGCGCCCGCGCACGGCCGGGGGCGCCTCTGGGGCGCTCCCGGGTCCCGTTCGGTGGCTCGTCGTCACCGAACCGGAACTCCAGGAGCACAAACGCATGCCGCGCGGGGCGGCGTCGTCCTCACCCGAGATCCCGCCGGCCGAGGTCTTCCTCGGTCTCGCGGCGCACCAGCAGCGTCGCGACGCCGTCCTTCACGCCGACCAGCGGCGGGCGGCCCACCTGGTTGTAGTTCGAGGCCAGCGAGTGGTGGTAGGCGCCGGTGCACGGCACGGCCAGCAGGTCACCGGCGTGCAGGTCGCCGGGCAGGAGGATGCCGTCGGCGAGGACGTCACCGGACTCGCAGTGCCGGCCGACGACGGTCACCGGGGCGCGCTTTTCCTTCGACCGGCGGCCGACCAGGCGCGTCGTGTAGCGCGCGCCGTAGAGCGACGGCCGCGCGTTGTCGCTCATGCCGCCGTCGACCGCGACGAACGTGCGGCTGCCGCGCTTGACCGCGCACACGCGGTACACCGTGATCCCGGCCGGCCCGACGATCGCCCGGCCGGGCTCGATCGTCAAGCGCGGCAACGGAAAACCGTGGGCCGCGCACTCGTACCCGAGCGCCACGCGCAGGCGTCGTGAGTAGCCGCCGAGGTCGAACGCGGGCTCGCCCCCGAAGTACGGGACGGCGTGGCCGCCGCCGAGGTCGAGCTCCCGCAGCGTGACGCCGTGGACGTCCCGGATCCGGACGAGCACCTCGGCCATCCGGCGCGCGGCGGCCTCGTACCGGTCGACGCGGGAGACCTGCGAGCCGATGTGGCAGTGCAGCCCGGCCAGCCGCAGCCCGGGCTGGGCGAGGACGGCCTTCACTGCGGCGTCGACGTTGTCCGGGACGCCGTCGAGCAGCGAAAAGCCGAACTTCTGGCCTTCGGTGCCGGTGCTGATCGACGCGTGCGCGCCGGCCGCGACACCCGGCGTCACGCGGATCATCACCTGCTGCGCGCCGTGGGCGAGCGCGCCGAGCTGCTCGATCTCGTCGAGCGAGTCGACGACGATCCGGCGGACGCCGTACTCGAGCGCGGCCTTCAGGTCTTCAGGCGTCTTCGCGTTGCCGTGCAACAGCATCCGCTCCGCGGGGAAGCCGACTCCGCGGGCGACCGCGATTTCGCCCGCGGAGCAGGTGTCGAGCGACAGCCCCTCTTCCGCGACCCAGCGCAGCACCGAGCGCGTGCACAGCGCCTTGCTCGCGTACGCGACTTCGACGTCCGGCAGCACGCGCCGGTACTCACGCGCGGTGTCGCGGACCTGCTGCTCGTCGATGAGGTAGGACGGCGTCCCGAAGCGAGCGGCGAGGTGGCTGACCTTCGCGCCGGCGAGGAGCAGCTCGCCGTCCTCGCCGAGTCGGGTGCTGCGCGGCCAGAGTCCTGGCTCGAGGTGATCGGCGGCCTCGCAGCCGAGGCTGGGAAGAAGCTCGCTGAGCGTCACGGTGTGCCTCCGGGCATCACGGCGGATCGGACTCCGTCAGGACACCTCTGCTTCGTTGCTCGCGGAGTACCTCCGAATGCCGTCCTGACGGGTTTCCGACGCCCGCTGACGTGTCCTTAACGCGCGAGTAACGTCGGCCACACCCTTGTTGACCTGCGAAGAGGTGACTTCCGGTGGCGGTGGTCGTCACGTGGGCTTCAGCGGGCGGGCCATCGCGGCGGTCCCGCGGATGCGGTTCGTGCGGGCCGACGGTGGCCCCGCCGTGGCGACGTACCTCCGCCACGACGGCGCGTTCACGCGTCCGGCCGTACTGCCGGACCGAGCGTCAGCGGACGGGCTCGGGCACGGTGTCGAGCTCGTGCACCATCCGCACGGCCAGCGCCAGTGCCTTGGTGTCGTTGAGCTTCGTGTCTTCCATGACGATGTTCTTGACGCGCTCGACGCGCAGGTCGTAGCGGCTGTGGTAGGAGGTCGACGCGGTCATCGTGATCCTTGTCCGGTGCTCTGTTTCTTCTGGTGGTCCTGTGCGGTACCGCAGACGCAGCCGCGGTCGACGCCCTGGCCGGCCGCGGTGGCGGCGCAGTAGCGGCGCGCGATGGCGTCGTGCGCGTCGAGGGGGTGCGGGCAGTTGGGGCACTGCGGACCTGTGGCGGACGTTTCGAGGGCGTCCGGGGCGGGGGCGGTCACGCCATCACCTTCTTCGCTCGTAGCGGTTCACCCGCTTCATGGAGGTGTTGCAGTACATAGCCGTAGGAGCGGGCCCAGCCGCACTCCGCGTAGGAAATCCCGTGCCGGTCGCAGAAGTCCCGGACGATGACCTGCGCGTGCTTGAGGTTCGGCCGGGGCATGCTCGGGAACAGGTGGTGCTCGATCTGGTAGTTCAGGCCGCCGAGGGCGAAGTCGACGACCGGGCCGCCGCGGACGTTGCGGGAGGTGAGCACCTGCTTGCGCAGGAAGTCCAGGGTGTGCCCGGCGGTCAGCATCTCCATGCCCTTGTGATTGGGCGCGAAGGAACAGCCCATGTACAGCCCCCAGAGGAACTGGTGCACGAGGACGAAGATGATCCCGGTGAGCGGGGAGAGCACGATGAACACGGCCGCGAGGTAGGCGGCGAGGTGCGCGATCAGCAGCGCGGACTCCAGCTTGCGCTTGCGGATGTCCTTGTTCAGCACCGCTTTCACGCTGGAGACGTGCAGGTTGAGGCCTTCGAGCAGCAGCAGCGGGAAGAACAGGAACGCCTGGTACTTCGCCATCCAGCGCAGGAAACCGCGTTTGCGCGCGCTCTGCGCCTTGCTGAACGCGAGCGCGGCGATGTCGACGTCCGGGTCTTCGTCCTCGTGGTTCGGGTTGGCGTGGTGGCGGGTGTGGGTGCCCATCCACCAGCCGTAGCTCAGCCCGGTGAGTCCACCGTGGACGAACCCGGTCGCGTCATTCGCCTTGCGGGTGCGGAAGATCTGCTTGTGGCCGGCGTCGTGCCCGATGAACGACAGCTGCGCGAACATCATCGCGAAGAACGCGGCGAGGAACAGCTGCCACCAGGAGTCGCCGAGGTAGACGAACGCGACCCAGCCGCCACCGAAGGCGGCGAGGTTCAACCCGATCCGCAGCACGTAGTAGCGCCGGCGCCGCTGGAGGAGGCCGGCGGCCTTGACGAGCCGGGAGAGTTCGGCGAAGTCGCTGCCGGTGGACACAGGGGTATCCGGGACTTGGGTGGCACTCATCGGCACAACCGCTCTGGTAAGTCGTAAAGGCTTGACCAGCAACGGTTTCCGGCCCCGACAGGGTCCGGGTCCGGTCCGGGAAAAGGGCACTGGGGCCTGGTCGCGGTGGTACCGCGTCCTCGGTCAAGCCTCTCACTCCGCCGCCGTATTGGCAATTCCCGCAGGTGGACGCCGAGGTGTACAGTCGGCCACATCGGGATGGCGGTGACGTACCGCACACCCGGAGCCTTCCGGCCGGGAGAAGTTCCGGCCGGGGACGGGAGCCGCGCCGGGCACGAGCCCGCGTGTATCGCAACCATGTCAGCCGTTCGGCTGGCGAGCAGCCGCCCGTGGTCGCGTAGAGCGACACCCGAGGCGCCCAGTGGGGTTGCTACCGCGAGGATCGCGCCCGGTGGACCCCTGTCGCAGGGTGGTTCGCCGGCGAGTCGTGGTTCGGCGTCATCGCACTTCCGGCCCGCCGGCGGGCCGCCATTCGCGCGTCACGAGAGCCCCCAGGACGAGAGCAGGCCGAAGAGCCGTTCCCGCTCGCCCGCCGTCAGCAGCCGGCTGGGCGGCCGGACGTCCGGGCGGCACAAGCCGAGCTGGGCGAGCGCGTCCTTCACGACGCTGACGTTGTTGGCGTTCCCGTTGGCCGCACGGAGTTCTTCGAACGGCCGGATGCGTTCCCAGACGGCCATCGCCGCCGGGTAGTCCCCTGTGGACAGTGCGTGGAACATGCCGAGCGAGATCGCCGGGTCGACGTTCACCAGCCCGGACGTGAACCCGGTCGCGCCCACGGCGAAGTAGCCGGGGGCGGAGAGCTCGGCCAGCCCGGCGATCCACACGAACCGTTCGAAGCCGGCGTCCCGCGCGACCGAACCGAAACGCACCGGGTCGGGCACCGCGTACTTCACGCCGATGACGTTCGGTGCCGCGACACCCAGCGCGTGCAGCTGGTCGCCGCCGATCGCGGGGTTGCGCACGTAGAGCACCACGCCGAGCTCCGGCACCGCGCCGGCGATCGCGGCGTGGTAGTCGACCCAGCCGTCGCCGGAGACGTACGGGTGCACCGGCTGGTGGATCATGATCATGTCCGCGCCGGAGTCCCGCGCGTGCCGCGCGGCCCGCGTCGCCGACGCGACGTCGTGCCCGATCCCGGCGAGCACACCGGCTCGCCCGGCTACGGCTTCGACGGTGACTTCGAGGCACTGCCGGGCCTCACCGGCGTCGAGCGCGTAGAACTCGCCGGTGTTCCCGTTGGGTGTCACGACCTCGATGCCGCCGGTGACCAGCCGGTCCACGAGCTTCGCGTAGGTCGGGCCGTCGACGGCGCCCTCGGCGTCGAACGGCGTGACCGGGATGGCCACCACCCCGGAAAGCCGCTGCCTCTGCTGCTCGAACGTCATCGGGCCCCTTCCGGATCACGGTCACCATGGTCGTCGCGGCCGGCCGGAAAGGCGCGAAAGTCCTCGCCAAGGCCCTGTCCGATCTGATATATGATGCGACATACAACATTATCACGGGCAAGGAGCAGCCATGCAGGGTCGCAGCGGCTTCCGATTCCGACGGGTGGTGCTGGCGGTGAGCCTCGCCACCGGCCTCACGGCGTGCGGCGCCCCCGGCGGCGACGGCGGCCAGGCAGCGGCCCCGCAGGCCGTGCCGGACAAGCCGAGCAAGCCGGTCGTGCTCAACATCCTCGACATCGCGGGCAACCTGCAGCTCACCAAGCAGATGATCGAGAACTTCAAGGCTGCGCACCCTGAAGTGCTGTCGAAGGTCACCTATTCGACGGCCCCCGCCCCGAGCATGGCGGGCAAGCTCAAGGCCGAGCAGGACGGCGGCGTCGCCCAGACCCACCTGGTCCTCAGCGGCACCGACGGCCTCTCCGCCGGTATCGCGAACGGCACGCTCGCGAAGGTCCTCCCGGACTTCGCTGGCCGGTTCCCGAACTTGATGCAGAACTACCTCGAGCCCGCGGCCAAGATGCAGGACTTGGCCAACGGCTACGGCGTCGAGGTCGTCTACTACCCGTCGGGCCCGCTGCTGGAGTTCAACCCGGCCGCGGCCGGCACGCCACCGGCGTCACCGCAGGAGCTGCTCGACTGGGCGAAGGCGCACCCGGACAAGTTCCAGTACGCCCAGCCGGCGAACTCCGGCCCGGGCCGGACGTTCCTGATGGGCCTGCCCTACCTCCTCGGGGACAAGGATCCGAAGGACCCGGACAAAGGATGGGACAAGACCTGGGCGTTCCTGCAGGAGCTGGGCAAGTACGTGAAGTACTACCCGTCCGGCACCACCGAGGCGATGAAGAACCTCGCCTCCGGCGCGGTCGACATGGTCATGTCCACCACGGGCTGGGACATCAACCCGCGCAAGCTCGGCACGGTGCCGAACACGGTCAAGACCGCGATCATGCAGCCGATGCACTGGGTCACCGACGCCCAGTACGTGCTCATTCCCAAGGGCCTCTCCGGTGACCAGACGTCGGCGATCCTGCAGCTGATCGCGTGGATGCTCAAGCCCGACCAGCAGGCCATCGCCTACGACGACGGCTACTTCTACCCCGGCCCGGCCGTCAAGGACGTCACCCTCCAGATGGCGCCGCAGAAGAGCCAGGACACGATCAAGCAGTTCGGCCGCCCGGAGTACGAGCAGTGGATCGCCCAGTACCCCAAGGAGACGTCGCTGCCGGCCGAGCAGCAGGTCAAGGCGTACGACAAGTGGAACCAGCTGGTCGGCGGCTCGAAGGTCGGCAAGAAGTGACGTTCGAGCAGCTGCGGCTGGACGGTGTCTCGCGCAGCTTCGGCACCGCGCACGCCCTGCAGGGCCTGGACCTCGCCATCACGCGTGGCGAGTTCGTGGCTCTGCTGGGCCCGTCCGGCTGCGGCAAGTCGACGGCCCTCAACTGCCTCGCCGGCCTCCTGCCCTTGACGGGCGGCAGCATCTGGCTCGACGACACCCGCATCGACGGCCGCCCACCGGAGCAACGCGGGTTCGGGATGGTCTTCCAGAACTACGCGCTGTTCCCGCACCTGTCCGTCCGCGCGAACGTCGGCTTCGGCCTCCAGATGCGCAAGGTCGCCCGCGCCGAGCTCCGCCGACGCGTCGACGAGGCGCTCCGGCTCGTCCAGCTCACCGAGCACGCGGCGAAGTTCCCCGCCCAGCTCTCCGGCGGCCAGCAGCAACGCGTCGCGATCGCGCGGGCCGTGGTGCTCGAGCCGGCGGTCGTCCTGATGGACGAGCCGCTGTCCAACCTGGACGCCAAGCTCCGCCTCGAGATGCGGATGGAGATCCGCCGCCTCCACCAGACCCTCGGCCTCACCACCGTCTACGTCACCCACGACCAGGAGGAGGCGCTCTCGCTCGCCGACCGCCTGGTCGTGCTGCGCGAGGGCACGGTCCAGCAGATCGGCACCCCCGAGGAGGTCTACGCCCAGCCGGTGAACAGCTACGTCGCCTCCTTCATGGGCTACCGCAACCTCCTGGACCTGACGCTCACGAGCGCCACCGGCACCGCCGGCTCACCACCCGCCGGTTCAGCGGCCCTCGGCTCGTCGGCCGCGGGCTCGTCCGTCACCGGTTCGGCGGCCACTGGTTCGCCGGTCACCGTCGAGGGCGACGGCGTCCGCCTGACCGGCACCAACCGCGACGCCCTCACGGACGGCCCGGCCAAGGTCGCCATCCGCCCCGAGGACTTCGTCGTGGGCGAAGGCGCCGAGAACGCCCTCGACGTCACGGTGGAAATCGTCGAGTACCACGGCCGCGAGCTGTCGGTCTCGGCCCGCTTGGCGAACGGGGTCCCGGTCTACTTCCGCACGGACAAGCGCCTCGCCCCCGGCGACCCGGTGAAGATCGGCGTCCCGGCCGAGCGGGTCCTGGTGTTCGCGCCGTGACCGCCACGACCTCCGCGAACTCCACGACCGCCGTGACCGCTGCCCGCCCGGCCCTGCGCCACCGCCTGGCCGAACGCGGCATCGACCGCGTGCTGCTGCTCCTGGTGCCCGGGTTGCTGGTCACCGCGTGCCTGTTCCTGTATCCGTTCCTCTACGGCCTCCAGTTGTCGTTCGCCCCGCGCCAGGGCGGCGTCTTCGCCAATTACGCCAGGTTCTTCGGCGATCCGTACCTGCGCGACACGATCTGGACGACGCTGGGCATCGCGCTGCCCGCGACGTTCATCAACGTCCTCGCCAGCATCCCGATCGCCTACGTGCTGCGCGGCCGCGTGCGCGGCAAGCGCCTCCTGACGACGATCCTGGTCGTCCCGATCACGCTCGGCACGGTGCTCACCGCGCAGGGCCTGATCATGTACGGCGGCCAGTCGGGCTGGCTGAACAAGGTGCTCACGGTCCTCGGGATCACCGACGAGCCGCTGCCGCTGATCCACAACTACACGGGTGTGCTCCTGTCGCTGGTCATCACCGGCTTCCCTTTCTCGTTCCTGCTGACGTTGTCCTATCTCTCGGGCATCGACCCCTCCTTGGAGAAGGCGGCCGCGACGCTCGGCGCCAGCTGGACGCAGCGCTTCCGGCGGATCACGCTGCCCCTGCTCGCACCCGGCCTGGCGATCACCTTCTGCCTCTCGTTCGTGATGGCGTTCTCGGTGTTCCCGTCGGCCCAGCTCGTCGGCGACCCGGCGAACGAGACCCGCGTCATCTCGATCGCGGCCTACCACGCCGCGTTCGAGGAGTACGACTACTCGATGGGCTCGGCCGTCGCGATGATCATGGCGGTGCTCATGCTGATCGTGATCGGCCTGGTCATGGCGTGGCGCGGCACGCTGTACCGCGGAGCGACCGGAGGCAAGGGATGACCGGTTGGGTCGCGCGTCCCGGACGTTGGGTCGTCTGGGCCGTCGTCGCGTTCTTCTTCGTCAACCTCGCTGGTGTGGTCCTTTCGGTCGTCGTCGATTCGTTCGGTGTGCAGTGGTTCGGCACCTGGCTCCCGGACGGCTTCACCACCCACTGGTACGCCGACGCCTGGCGCGAGTTCGGCCTCTCGGACGTCCTCCTCACGACGGCGATCGTCGCTCTTGTGGTGATCACCGTGTCGGTGGCGGTCGGTGTCCCGGCCGCGTACGCACTGGCTCGCCGGAAGTTCCCCGGCAAGCGCCTGGTGATGCTGCTGTTCGTGCTGCCGATCCTGATCCCGCCGATCACCTACGGCATCCCGCTGGCGACGGTGCTCTACAAGTTCCACCTGGCCGGCTCGATCACCGGAGTCATCCTGGCGAACCTGGTGCCGTCGGTGCCGTTCGTGGTGCTCACGATGACGCCGTTCATCGAGCAGATCGACCCGAAGATCGAAGCCGCCGCGCGCATGTCGGGCGCGCGGACGCTGTCGGTGTTCACCCGGATCCTCGGGCCGTTGCTGCTGCCGGGCATCCTGGCCGCGTCGATCCTGGTGCTGGTGCGCACGGTCGGCATGTTCGAGCTGACGTTCCTGACCGCCGGCCCGGACTCGACGACCCTCGTCGTGGCCCTCTACAACTCCGTGTTCGCCGCGGGCATCCGCGCCAACCAGTCGGTCGACGCGATGGCGACGATCTACACCGGTTCCATGCTGTTGCTCCTCGTCGTGGCGTTACGGTTCGTGAATCCGACGCAGTTGGTGACCCGGATCCGCGAAGAAACCTGAGGTGGTGCGAAACCATGAGCAGGGCGGTGGCCTGGGACGGCTTCTTCAACACCAGGGACCTCGGCGGCCTGCCGACCAAGTCCGGGGAGACGACCGGCTACGGCGCCTTCTTCAGGTCGGCGGACCTGCGTTTCGTCACCGACGCGGGCTGGGCCCAAGCTCGTGAAGCCGGTGTCCGCACCATTGTCGACCTGCGCAACGACGACGAGATCCGGCCTACGGCCGAATCGCGAACAGCGCAGGCGGGTTCGGCGCGGTTCACCGCACCCTCCGCGACCTCGGCTACGCCGGGCATCGACCGGCTCGAAGTGCCGCTCGACGACATCGACGACGTCGAGCTCTGGCAGCAGGTCAACCGCGAACAGCTCAACGGCAGCCCGCTCTACTACCCCCTCTTCCTCCAGCGGAAAGCCGGCCGCTGCGCCGCCGTCATCAAGGCGATCGCGCACGCCGCTCCCGGCGGTGTCCTGTTCCACTGCGGTGCCGGTCGGGACCGGACCGGGCTGATCACGCTCCTGTTGCTCGCGCTGGCCGGTGTCGAACCCCGGGCGATCGCCGCGGACTACGACATGTCGGCCGAGGCCCTCAAGGCACTGTTCGCCGCGATGGGCCTCGACGACCAAGAGCCGGTCATCGAGGCCATTCTCGCGAAGCGAGGCACCACGACCGAAGGAGCCGTCTTGGCGGCCCTCGACGGTTTCGACGTCGAGCACTATCTGCTCGATGCCGGTGTCTCCCGCGAAGAACTCCGCGACGTTCGCCATCGGCTTTCGGGATCACGCGCTCACTGACTGTTGCTTCCACGTGATCGACTTTACCGCCATTCATCGAACATGTGATCGACACGATGAGGTGAAACGACCCTTGCGCCTCCCCTCGGGGGAGGTGTCACGCTGACCGGCATGCGGTACTCGATCGGCGAACTGGCCCGGCTGACCGGCCTCACGGTCAAGGCCGTTCGCTTCTACTCCGACCGCGGTCTCGTGCCGCCGGACGAGCGCAATTCCGCAGGTCACCGCCTCTACGACGCGACCGCACTCGCGCGGCTCGACCTGATCCGCACCCTTCGCGGACTGGGTGTCGACGTCGCCACGATCCGGCGGATCGTCGACGGCGAAGTCACCGTCGCCGACGTCGCGGCGCGGCACGTCGGAGCCCTGGACGTCCAGATCCGGGTGCTGCGGTTGCGTCGCGCTGTCCTGACCGCCGTCGCGGAGCGTGGTTCGTCACCCGAGGAGACAAGTCTCATGAACCAGTTGGCCCACCTGACGGACACCGAGCGTCGCCGGCTGATCGACGACTTCCTCCGTGCCGCGCTCGGCGACCGTCCCGAACTCGCGGGCATCGCGCGCACGCTGACGCCCGAACTGCCCGACGACCCGGCGTCCGCGCAGGTCGAGGCGTGGATCGAGCTGGCCGAGCTGGCCCAGGACCCGGAGTTCCGCGCGGTCCTGCGCCGGCTCGTCGACCAGCACGAAGGCGGCCTGCGCCGTGACCTGGCCGCCGAAGTCCGCGTCGCCGTCACACCGGCTCTCGACGCCGGAGTGCCGCCGGATTCGCCCGAGGCCGCCGCGATCGTCGACGGCCTCGGGCGCGAACCCGGCCGGCTGCGGGAATGGCTCGTCGTCGTCAACGACCCACGTCGCGAGCGCTACCTGGAGCTGCTCGCCGTCATCAACGGCTGGTCGGCTCCGGAAAGCCTGACGCCGGCGCTGGATTGGCTCGCCGCAGCGGTTTCCTGATCTCGTCGGCCAGCGCGGCCAGCGCTTCCGCCGCCGGTCGCGCCGCCACCTGGCTTCCGTCGCGCAGCCGGAAGGAAAGCGACTCCGACGAAACCTCCCGAGGCCCGATCACGGCCTGGTACGGCACCAGCCGCCCGTCGCGGATGCGCGCGCCCAGGCTGCCGCGGGACGCGTCGACGACCTCGATGCGCAGGTCGTCGTTCTGAATCCGTTGCGCGTAAGGCAATTCCGCGTCGGACAACGGCAGCAACCGCAGCTGCACCGGCGCCAGCCAGGCCGGGAACGCGCCGCCGTGGACCTCGATCAGCTGCGCCATCGCCCGCTCGATGCTGCCGATGATGCTGCGGTGGACCATCACCGGACGGTGTTTCGCACCGTCCGCGCCGACGTACTCCAGGCCGAACTGCGCCGGCTGGTGGAAGTCGACCTGGACGGTGGACAAGGTCGCTTCGCGGCCGGCGCTGTCGGCGACCTGGACGTCGATCTTCGGTCCGTAGAAGGCCGCTTCGCCCTCGACGGCGTCGTACTCGAGCCCGCTGCGGTCGAGGACCGAACGGAGGATTCGCGCCGCCCGCGCCCACATTTCCCCGTCGCCGACGTACTTCCCGGTGTCCCCGGCGAGTGAGAGCCGGTAGCGCGCCGGGCGGATGCCGAGAGCGTCGTAAGCCTGCCTTATCAGGGCCAGCGCGGCCGCGGCTTCGTCCTCGACCTGGTCGAGGGTGCAGAAGACGTGCGCGTCGTTGAGCTGGATCGCGCGCACCCGGCTCAGGCCGCCGAGCACCCCGGACAGCTCGGCGCGGTACATCCCGCCGAGCTCGGCCAGGCGCAGTGGCAGCTCGCGGTAACTGCGGCCGCGCGACCGGTAGATCAGCGCGTGGTGCGGGCAGAGGCTCGGCCGCAGCACGACCTGCTCGCCGCCGAGATCCATGGGCGGGAACATGTCGTCGCGGTAGTGCGACCAGTGCCCGGAGATCTCGTACAGCTCGCGTTTGCCGAGCACGGGCGAATGGACGTGCCGGTACCCCGCGCGACGCTCGACGTCGCGGACGTACTCCTCCAGGCTGTGGCGGACGATGGCGCCGTCGGGCAGCCAGTACGGCAGGCCGGCGCCGATCAGCGGGTCGGAGCCGAACAGCTCCAGCTCGCGGCCGAGCTTGCGGTGATCGTGCATTGTGGACTCCTCGTGGACGGCGAGGCGGGTGACCACAAGACGAAGCCCGGGGCAACCGCCCCGGGCTGGAAACGTCGTTCAGCGCGCCGGGACACTCTCCGGCGTCGTCGTCATGGCGCGCATCATGCGTCCACGGTAGCCAGCGGCGTCCGGCGCCGCGACGGAATTACTCCGTCACCAGCCGGAACGTGTCGTGGCGGGGCTTCCCGGCCGGGCGCAGGACCAGCACGTTCGCGCCCGACGACGTCCGGCGCGTCTCGACGTGCTCGAACGACTTCGGCGCCACGCCCTCCGGGAACAGCTTGCGGCCTTGGCCCAGGACGACCGGGTAGAGCCACAGCCGGTACTCGTCGACGAGGTCGTGCGCGATGAGCGTCTGCAGCAGGTCGCCGCTGCCGTGGACCTGGATCTCGCCGCCCGGCCGCGCCTTCAGCTCGCGGACGAATTCGACGACGTCGCCGTCGACGACGGACACGCCGGACCAGTCCGAACCCGGCAGCGTGCGGGACACGACGTACTTCGGCAGGGTGTTCATCGCGACCGCGACCGGGTCGTCCTGGTCGGTCGCTTTCGGCCAGTACTGCACGAAGATGTCGTACGTCCGGCGGCCGATCAGGAGCGAGCCGGCCTGGCCGAGCCACTCGGCGGCGTAGGCGGCCATGTCGTCCTCGTAGAACGGCGTCACCCAGCCGCCCTGGTCGAAGCCGCCCGACGGGTCTTCCTCGACGCCGCCGGGACCCTGGTAGACGCCGTCCAGGGACAGGAACGTCGTGACGATCAGTTCGGCCATGGTGCCTCCTCGAATCGGGGATCTCGGAAGACGCGTCGTCCGAGGCGGACCCCGGATCGACAAACCCGCTCGAAGAATTTCAGGACGCCAGGAACAGCTCCAGCTGCTCGACGACGAACGCGTGGTCGTCGGCCTGCGGGAGGCCGGACACGCCGACCGTGCCGACCGGTCCGACGCCCCGGACCAGCACCGGGAACACGCCGCCGTGGGCCGCGTAGACGTCCGGGTCGAGGCGGGAGTCCTCCTCGAACGTGCTGCCCTTCGCGCGGAACTGCGTGCCGACCAGGAAGGAGCTGTGGCCGTAGCGGTCGACGACGCGGCTCTTGCGCTCGATCCAGGCGTCGTTGTCGGCCGACGTCCCGGGCAGCGCCGCGTGGAAGAGGCGCTGGCCGTTGCGGCGGACGGAGATCGTCACGGCCAGCCCGCGCTCCCGCGCGGCGGCCAGCAGCTGGGCGCCGAGGGCGAGCGCGGTCTCGTTGTCGAACTTCGTGAACTGGAGGCGTTCCTCCTGGTCAGCGAGCTGGGCGAGGCGTTCGGCATCGGTCATGGACCTATTAAATCAACACTGTTGTTTAATTACCAGTGAACTCGGTCAGGGACAGCACGTTGCCGTCGGGATCGCGGAACCAGGCGATCCGGCCGCCGGGCGTGGTCCAGATTTTGTCGGTGTCCTGTGGCAGCGTGTCGAAGGTCAGGAACTCGACGCCCCGGGCACGCAGCTCGGCGACGGCCGCGTGGATGTCGGCCACCGCCCAGCCGAGCACGGTGAACGGGTGCGGCGTGAACTCCTGCACAGCGGTGACGCGCAGCATGGTGCCACCGCTGCGGAACACACAGGCGAAGGGAGATTGCTCGATGAACTCGAGCCCGGCGACATCCGTGTAGAAGGCACGTGAGCGTTCGAGGTCGGTCGACGGTGCGAAGGCGACCAGATCCGCTGAGTCGAGCATGGCTCCACCTTTCTCCCGGCGGCGACGGTACTCCTTGCCCGGCGTGCTGACGTGCGGAAAGCTCGCGCCGAGGAGGTGGGCATGGGCCGGATCCGGCGGCGGACGGTGCTCGGTGGCGCCGCGGCGGTGACGGTGGCCGGTGCGCTGCCCGTGGCGTGCGCGCTGCCGGCGTCGCGCACGGGCACGATCGACGACGTCCGTCACGTCGTGGTGCTGATGCAGGAGAACCGGTCTTTCGACCACTACTACGGGACGATGGCCGGGGTGCGCGGGTTCGGTGACCGCGCGGCCCTGCGTGACGTCTTCCGGCAACGCGGCAGCGGTGGCGGCGACCCGGTGCTGCCGTTCCGGATCGACACGTCCGTGGTGGACGGTCAGGACCTCGGCGAGCTGCCGCACGACTGGAACAGCACGCACCGCGCGTGGAACGGCGGCGCGTACGACGGCTGGATCGCCGCGAAGAGCCCGATGACGATGGGCCACTTCGCGCGTGAGGACATCCCGTTCCAGCGGGCGCTGGCCGGCGCGTTCACCCTGTGCGACCACTACTTCTGCTCGATCCAAGGGCCGACACAGCCGAACCGGCTGTTCCACTGGACCGGCACGATCGACCCGGACGGGGTCGCGGGCGGTCCGGTCACCCACAACTTCCCGGACTACGAGCCGTCGTTCCGCTGGACGACGTACCCGGAGCGCCTGGAAGCCGCCGGGGTCTCGTGGCGGATCTACGCGAACGACGAGGAGCGCGGCGTCCCGGAGCACTTCGTCGGGGACT
The DNA here is from genome assembly GCF_023023025.1 of Amycolatopsis sp. WQ 127309. Classification (NCBI taxonomy): domain Bacteria; kingdom Bacillati; phylum Actinomycetota; class Actinomycetes; order Pseudonocardiales; family Pseudonocardiaceae; genus Amycolatopsis; species Amycolatopsis sp. WQ 127309. The sequence continues at coordinate 2,225,986 of NZ_CP095481.1, read as the reverse complement.
ACGGCGACAACCCGTTGTGGCTGTTCCGGAACTACCACGACGCGTTGTACTCGATGGACCCCGTGAAGCAACGGCTGGCCGAGCGCGCGAACCTGCGCACGAAGCTCAAGCCGGACTCCGGCCGGGGCCAGGACCTCGACCACGTGCTGGCCGAGTTCCTCGCGGACTGCGACGCCGGGACCCTGCCCGCGGTGTCGTGGGTCGTGGCGCCCTACGGCTACTGCGAGCACCCCGCGGCCCGGCCGGTCGACGGTGCCGCGTACGTCCAGCGAATGCTGAAAGCGTTGTGGGACAAGCCGGAACTGTGGGAATCCACCGTCGTGTTCATCAACTACGACGAAAACGATGGGTTCTTCGACCACGTCCTCCCGCCGACCCCGCCACCCGGGACGCCCGGCGAGTTCCTGCCGGCGAACCGGCCCGCGAGGGGCGCGCCGTCCGGGCCGCCGGCGCCGATCGGGCTGGGGCCGCGGGTGCCGATGACCGTGATCTCGCCGTGGAGCCGCGGCGGCTGGGTGAACTCGCAGGTCTTCGACCATACGTCGGTGCTGCGGTTCCTCGAGACCTGGACGGGTGTGAAGGAGCCGAACATCTCGGCGTGGCGCCGGGCGATCTGCGGCGACCTGACCAGCTGTTTCGACTTCCGGACGCACGACACGACGATCCCGCTGCTGCCGGACGTCGCCGCGCTGCGCGCAGAAGTGGACCGGACGCAGGCACGGCTGCCGAAGCCGGGGGTGCGGCCCGGTGCGTTGACGCAGGAGTCCGGCACCGCGAAGGCGCGTCCGCTGCCGTACCAGCCGGTCGCCTGGGCCACTGTGGAGCCGGGCGAGCTCAAGCTGCACCTGGCGAACCACGGCACCCAGGCGCTGCAGCTCTCCGCGCACGCCTACCACGCGGGCGCGACGGTGCAACGCTTCGACGTCCCGCCGAGCGGCGTCGTGACGGGCGACGTCGCGTACGGCGCGTCCTACGACGTCGCGATCCACGGCCCGAACGGCTTCCTGGTGGAAGCGTCGGGTAGTGGGCCCGGCCTCGACGCCGCCGTCACGTTCGAGGCGACACCGGCGTTGCGCGTGACGGTGACCAACGCCGGAGCGACGCCGGTCGCGCTCAACGGCGTCACGATCCCGCCGAGCGACGAGCACGACTTCCCGGTGGTGACGGCGAACGGCTGGTACGACGTCACGTTCGAAACGCCGGGGTGGCGCCGGCGCTTCGCCGGGCACCTGGAGGACGGCCGCCCGTCGCGCTCCGGGCCCTAGCGGAGGGCGTCCAGGGCGAAGGCGGCCAGCATCGCGACCCCGTTCGGCATCGCGTCTTCGTCGAAGAGCACGCGGTTCGAGTGGTTCGCCGCGGCTTCGGCAGGATCGATGCCGGGCGGGCACGCGCCGAGGAACGCGAACGCACCTTGAACGCGTTGCAGGACATAGGAAAAGTCCTCGGCGCCCATGATCGGGTCGGCCATCAGCTCGACGTTCTCCGGGCCGAGCACGGCTTCGCCGATCGTCAGGACCTCGGCGGCGACGCGGTCGTCGTTGACGGTCACCGGGTAGCCCGGCCCGACGTCGGCGACGACGCGGCAGCCGTACGCTGCGCCGACCTGCTCGCACACCTTCGGCACCTCGGCGCGGACCAGCGCGCGCGTGTGCTCGGACAGGGCACGGATCGTGCCCTCCAGCTCGGCGGTCTCCGGGATGATGTTCGACGTCGTGCCGGCCTGGATCCGCGTGACCGAGAGCACGGCCGGGTCGAACACGCTGACCCGGCGCGTGATCATCGTGTGCAGCGCGCCGACCATCGCCGCGGCCGCGGGCACCGGGTCGATCGTGTGCTGCGGCGCCGAACCGTGCCCGCCCTTGCCGGTGACGCGCACGAAGAACGAGTCCGCCGACGCCATCTGCGTGCCCGGCCGGACCGCCAGCAGCCCGCTGCGCAGGTTGGCGAGGATGTGGACGCCGAACGCGCGCTCGACCCGCGTCCCGGCGGCGTCGAGCACGCCTTCGTGGATCATGAACCGGGCGCCGTGGTGGCCCTCTTCGCCCGGCTGGAACATGAACACGACCGATCCGGCCAGCTGGTCCTTCCGCGCGGCGAGCAGCCGGGCGGCGGAGGCGAGCATCGCCACGTGCGTGTCGTGCCCGCACGCGTGCATCGACTCCTCGTCCTCGGACGCGAAGTCCAGCCCGGTCGCCTCGGTCAGCGGCAGCGCGTCCATGTCGCCGCGCAGCAGCACCGCCGGGCCGGGCCGGGAGCCGCGCAGGACGGCCGTCAGTGACGTCGCGGCCTTGCCCTCGGTGATCTCCAACGGCAGGTCGGCGAGGGCTTCGCGGATGGCCGCCTGGGTGATCGGGAGGTGGAGGCCCTGTTCCGGGTGCCGGTGCACGGCGCGTCGCAAGGCGACGGTGCGCTCCTGCAGCGCCCGCGCGTCGTCGAGGAGGCCGGCGAACGGCGTGCCGGGCAAGGTGGGCAGGTCAGTGGGGCCGGTCATGCTCCCGATAGTGCCCCATGCGGCGCTTCGGGCGCACCGTGCGTGCGCTCGGTCGAGCGGCGGAATACGGTGTGCGCATGGCGGTGGATGAGCCGGTCACGGGCTTCGCGGTAGCCGTGGTCCGGGAGGACGGTCGGTGGCGGTGCAGTGCGCTCGACCCGGGGGCGTTGACAGAGCTGGACGCGGCGATCACTGAACTGGGCAAACTACGTTCCACCGGCGCGGCCTTCGGGCTACTGGCGGTCGACGACGAGTTCTTCGTCCTCGTCCGGCCGAGCCCGCGGGGACCGGCGTTGCTGCTTTCGGACGCGGCGGCGGCACTCGACTACGACATCGCGGCGGACGTCCTCGACGTCCTGCGCGTCGAACCGCCGGACGAGGAAGACGACTCCGTCTGGCCCGAAGGCGACCTCGAGATCCTCGCGGACCTCGGGCTGCCGGCGCCGGAGCTGGAGGTCATCGTCGGCGAGGTCGACCTGTACCCGGACGAACAGCTGCAGATGATCGCGCAGCGCGTCGGGTTCGGTAGCGAGTTCGCCAAGCTCCTGGACGAGCTCTGAGACGCCCGTCCGACACCGAGGCCGTGGAGGCGGCGCTGGAGGCCGCGCGCGCCCCCGGTGCGGACGTCCCGATCGGCGCGGTCGTGTTCAGCCCCGAAGGCCTCCCGTTGGCCGCGGCGCGCAACGCGCGCACGGAGCTGGGTGACCCGACGGCGCACGCGGAGGTCCTGGCGCTGCGCGCGGCCGCCAAGGTGGTGGGCGACGGCTGGCGCCTCGAGGGCTGCACGCTGGCGGTGACGCTGGAGCCGTGCACGATGTGCGCGGGCGCGCTGGTGCTGGCGCGGATCTCGCGGCTGGTGTTCGGCGCGTGGGAGCCCAAGACGGGCGCGGTGGGGTCCCTGTGGGACGTCGTCCGCGATCGTCGGCTGAACCACCGCCCGGAAGTCCACGGCGGGGTGCTCGTCGCGGAGTGCGCGTCCCTGCTGGAGACGTACTTCGCGACGCGTCGCTGAGTTCTCCTCTGGGTACCCCCTTGGTGAGGTCCCCGTCGAAGGAGGAACGTCGTGACGATGAAGGACAAGGTCCAGCAGGCAGTCGGCGGCGCTCGCGAGAAGCTCGGAGACGTGACCGGCAACGATCGTCTCAAGGCTTCGGGTCGAGCCCAGCGAAGGACGGCCCAGGTCCGCGAAGTGGCTCATGACCTGCGAGACAAGGCACGAGGCGTGATCCGCGACGTCCAGACCCGACGTCGCCCCGGCCGCCCCGCTGACCCCATGTGAGGCCGGGGAAGGCCCTCCGGTATATTTCTCGGCGGTGGCGTGTCCGAGCGGCCGAAGGAGCACGACTCGAAATCGTGTGACGGCTAATCCCCGTCCGTGGGTTCAAATCCCACCGCCACCGCGCACCCGGACCCCCGGTCGGCTCAGCCGACCGGGGGTTTCGGCTTTCGCGGGAGAAATGTTTTCCTTACCCTTGTTGACGCTGCGCGCAGGTACCGTGGCGGAGCGCGCTTGTCGGGAGCGAGTGCGAGAAGGGCACCACCGGAACGGCCTGGGGAGGCGCCGTGGATGGTCCAGGTTTTCATGTCGACGTCGAAAAGGTGGAAGAAGCGGCGTCAGGCATTCAGCGAAGCGTGTCCGATCAGGAGAGCTTCGCCCTCCGAGGCTTGTGTGGGGACACTGCCTTGTATGGCCACGGCGGTCTGCACGACGCCTTGATGAACTTCTGCGTCCGCTGGAGTGACGGCCTCGACACGTTGACCGACGATGCCGGGGTCATCTCGGACGTCTTGGGGCGCGCGGCCGGCGCGTACCGGGCGGTTGACGCCGCTGCTGCCGGTTCGCTCAAAGCCGATCCGGCGGAGCAGGCGGTGGACGGTGGCTGAACTCGGCGAGTCCGCGGACCCGAAAGCGCTCGTTCCGGGAAATCCTGAAGCCATCGAAGAAAATATCCGCGTACTGCGTGGTCGCGGTGACGAAACCGAGCAGGCCGCGGAGGGTCTGCGTGCGATCGACACCGGGTCCTGGGAAGGGCCGGCGGCTCACGCCTTTCACGACAAGTTCAGCTACGAACCCAACAAGTGGTACGACGCCGCGGACGCGCTTCACCGCGGTGCTTCGCTGCTGGAGGACTACGCCACCACCTTGCGCTGGGCTCAAGGGCAAGCCGTCCAGGCCGTTGCCCTGTGGGACAAGGGGCAAGCCGCGACCGAGCAAGCCAAGACAGCGCACGATGCCGCGGCAGCCGACGCGGCCGCCCATGGTCAGGAGCCGCCGCCCTTCACCGATGCCGGTGAGCCGGCGCGCCAGGCTGCCCGTGACCTTCTCGACGGGGCGCGGGCGCAACTGACCGAGGCGGGCGACTCCATCGCGGGCCTGCTCGACAGCGAGGCGGACGCCGCGCCGCAGCAGTCCGGCTGGCTGGACGACGTCGGGAACTTCGCCGCCGACTTCGGCGGTCACCTCCTCAACGGCTTGGCCTCCTTCGGCAACGCCATGCTCAACCACCCGGTCGACACCGCGACCATGGTGGCCGGTGCGGCCCTGACCTCGATCAGCTCGGCGGGTGAAGTCGGCGGGTTGGTGCTCGACGCCACCGGTGTCGGAGCGATCGTCGGCGTGCCCGCCAACGTCGTCTCCGCCGCGGGGATCGCCGTCGGCGGCACGATGATGGCGTCCGCCGCCGGTGATTTGGCCCGGGACGCCGCGGGGGAAGACCACGTCGAGGTCGTGAAGCCCCGGGCGAATCCCCAGCAGCCGACCAAGACCGACCGGTTGAAGGAACACCTGACGGAACGGGACCTCGACGCGGCCCGGCGTGAGCTCGATGGCGAGGTGGTAGCCCGCAAGGGTGACGGGACGCCGTGGGACCACGTCAAAGAGGTTCGCGAAGCGCAGAACGGCTTGGTCAACCAGGTCAACAAACTCAAACGGATGCTCGCCGACTCGCGGTTGTCGCCGGCGGACCGTCCGGCTCTCGAAGGTGAGTTGTCCGAGGCGAGTAAACTTTTGGATCACAGCGAACAATGGGTGCCGCGAGGGTGATCCTCCTGCCGGAGTCGGGACCACGAAGAGGAATCACTTGATGGCGAACAACGAGACCCTGACGTTGGAGCAGCTCGAAGGGCACACCTGGGGCGACGCGCCGTCCGACGCTTCGCGGTTGGTCAAGACCGTGCACGAGCTTCGCCGAAAGCCGGTCGGTCAGCTGACTGCCGAGGAGCTTCGTGTCCTGCTTGGACAGCGAGTAGGTGTCGACGCGCTGGTTCCGTTCGCCTTGGCCACGCTGGAACGCGATCCGCTCGCCGAGGGCGATTTCTACCCCGGCGATCTGCTGGTCGCCGTCCTTGACCTTCCTGCGGACCACTGGACGCGGAACGCCGAGGAAGCCGAGCGGTTGACGCGGATCGTCGCTACGGCCGAGGCGATGGACTTGTCCGCCCACTTCGCACCGGCTGACGTCATTTCGGCCGCTGTCGAAAGCTTTCGCACCGGTTCTTGACTTGAAGGGCTCTTGAAGTGTGACCGTGGTGGGTAGCCGATCACGAGGGAGCACACCATGACCGTTCTCGTCACCGGGGCCACGGGCCACACCGGACGTCATGTCGTCAGTGGCCTGTTGGAAGCCGGGGCCGACGTGCGCGTTTTGGTGCGCGACGCGGCGAAGGCCCCGGCGGACGTCGAGGTCGTTCAGGGGGACATCGCCGATCTCACCGAAGCCGCCGAAGGCGTTGACGCTGTCTATCTGCTCTGGCCTTCCTTTGACTCCGAAGGCATCGAGAAGGCCCTGAAACCGTTGGAGGGTAAGAAGGTCGTCTATCTTTCCGCGATGAGTGCGGAGCACGGCGGTGTCTGGGGCGACGTCGAGAAAGCCGTCCAACGGATCACCGACGACTGGACCTTTCTGAGGGTCACCGGCCTCGCCACCAATGCCCTCGGCTGGTCGGATCAAGCTGCGACCGGCGTCGTTCGGGGACCCTATGGGCAAGCCCGGAGGTCGCTCGTTCACGAGCGCGATGTTGCCGACATGGCGGTCAAGGCGATAACCGGCGACCACGCCAAGCAGACCTACCTCGTCACCGGACCGGAAGCGCTCACCCAAGCCGAGCAGGTGAAACTCATCGGGGATGCGATGGGAAAGCCGGCCGTGTGGGAAGAACAGCCGGTCGCGGAAGCGAAAACTCAACTGAGTCAACAGATGGGTGCGGAATTCGTTACCACTGCCTTGGGATACTGGGCGTCGCTCGTTACGGAACCGGAGCCCGTCTCGCTGGACGTCGCTCGGGTCACCGGGCATCCCGCGCGGCCCTTCGACGACTGGGCTCGGGAGCACTTCAGCTGAGGTCGACCGCGGGGTTCGTCAGCGGTTCCAGTTCCGCGGCAAGGGAAGTCAGCGATGACGCCTTCTCCTGGACCGTCCGGACCACCGACGCGCACGCGCGGCTGACTGTGCTCACCACCTCGGCCGACCGGTCGTCCGACAGGACCGCTGACGCCGCTGCCTCGGCCGCGTCGGCGATCGCGGTGACCTCGGCCGACGTCGACCGGGCCAAGGCGTCCAGTTCCGACGCGATCCGGAGGCCCAGCGCCGCCGTCGTGGCCGCCGCGCGGGCGGCCTCCGCGTACTGACCGTCCACTGTGTCCGCCCAGGTCGCGAACGTTTCCGCGCTGCCGCCGGTTTCCGCCAGGTCGACGCCGGTGCGGAACTCCGCGGACGCCGACGTCACCACCGATGAACCCGCGTCCACCTCCGTGGCGGACGCGCGGATCGCCGCGGGGGAACAGTCGACGTGGCGCAGGGCCGCGACCGGGTCGGCCGCGCCGATCCGGCCGGCCGCCGCCCGGAGCGTGGCCAGCCGGGTCGCGGCCGAGGTCAGTGCCGGGTGTTCGAACAGCTCGAGCGTCACGGTGCCACCGCGATCCGCCTCCGGAAGCCCGAGCCGCTCGTGGTCCCGGCGGCCATGCGCAGCCGGCCGGCCAGGTCCGACGTCGCGTCGCCGAGGACGCGCGCGTCCGCTTCGCGCGCGGCGAGCGCGGCCGACCAGCGCGCCGCGAGCTCGCGGGCCTGGGCCGAGATGCCGAACGGCGTCGAGTCGACGCGGGCCTCGGCGAACCGGCCGGCGGCCTTGTCGTCGGCGGCCGCGGCCTGGTCCAGCTGGTCGGCCGCCCGGCGCAGCCGGTCGGGCTTCTTCCGGGTGGCGGAGCCCCCGGCGCGAAGCTCCGAGAGGGGGTTCCGGGCAACGGAGCCCCCAGCGCGAAGCTCCGGGGCACCACTGTCGATCCGCGAGCCTCTGCCTTTCGGCATGGGGAGACCTCCGTCGTCAAGGGCGCTCACTCGATCGGGGAAGATCTTGCCTCATCGGCCCGCGTGACCCGCATCGCGGTGACCTGCGGCGTTGGGAGTGTTCCACCAAGTGGACGTCTTGACCGCAGGGCGGGACTAGGTTGACCATGGGCGCATGCCCGCCACCTCGGAAAGCACGCCAATCCGGTGGCACGACCGCGCCTCCAAGCGGTCGATCGGGGAAGGCACCGTGGAGCTGCTCCTGCGCCGCGGCCGCCTGGGCTCGCCCCCTGCCTGACGCGAGCCCGGCGTCCGAATTCTCCCGAAAACCCTTGGAGCACAGTCATGTCCGTAGACCTGCCTGCCCGGATTCAGCTGCGTGAGGCCGTGACGCCCACGGACGGCATCGTCGAGGGCCCGCGCGCCCTCCGCGACAACCCGGGCGAACCGTACGAACTGTTCCGGATCCGCCCGCTCGGCCGGGTGATCGGCGCCGAGATCGACGGCGTCGACCTCGCCCGGCCCGTCACGCCCGAACTGCGGGCCGAGCTCAACCGCGCCCTGCTCGAGTGGAAGGTTGTTTTCTTCCGCGACCAGCGGATCACGCCGGCGCAGCAGCGCGCGTTCGCCTCGAACTGGGGCGAGCTGGAGACCAACCCGTTCATCCCGCGGGGCGAGAACGACGAGGTCACGCGCTTCGAGCGCACCGCGTCCATGCCCGGCTTCGAGAACATCTGGCACACCGACGTCACCTGGCGGCCCAACCCGGCGCTCGGGTCGGTGCTGCGGCTGATCGAGGTGCCGCCGGTCGGTGGCGACACGATGTGGGCCGACATGGCCGCTGCCTACGACAACCTGCCCGAAGACGTCCGCGCCCGCATCGACGGGCTGACCGCGGTGCACGACTACCTCCCCGGCTTCGACCGGTTCGCCGATCCGGCGTTGCTCGCGCAGTGGCAGGAGCGGTTCCCGCCGGTCGAGCACCCGGTGGTCCGCACGCACCCGGAGACCGGGCGGCGCACCCTGTTCGTCAACCAGGCGTTCACGACGCACGTCGTCGGCCTCGACCGGGCCGAGAGCGACCGGCTGCTGCGGTACCTGTTCCTGCAGGCCCACACGCCCGAGTTCCAGGTGCGCTTCAGCTGGCGGCCGGACTCGGTGGCCTTCTGGGACAACCGCGCGACGCAGCACTACGCCGTGAACGACTACCACCCGCACGTCCGGATCGCGGAGCGCGTCGCCATCGCGGGCGACCGGCCGTTCTGAGCCTTAGCCTGAGGGCATGACCGAAGACCCCCAGGCAGTGGTGACCGGTTTCCTCAAGGCTCTCGAAGACCTCGACATCGACCGCGCGCTGACGTTCGCGGCGAGCGACATCGTGTACCAGAACGTGCCGTTGCCGCCCGCTCGCGGCGTCGCCGCGGTCGAGAAGCAGTTGCGGCTGATGGCCCGGTTCGGTTCCGGTTTCGAAGCGCGCACGCACCACATCGCCGCGGACGGCAACATCGTCCTCACCGAACGCACCGACGTCCTGCGCCGCGGCGCGTGGGAAGCGGAGTTCTGGGTGTGCGGCACGTTCGAGGTCGAAGGCGGCCGGATCGTGCTGTGGCGCGACTACTTCGACTGGACGACGGTGCTCGCAGCGAGCGCGAAGGGCGCCGGGCGGGTCGCGCTGGCCGGCGCGCGGACGCTCATCGGCCGTTATCGGGCGAGGTCCGCCGTCCGCTGACCCGGGTACTGCCGCGATCGTGGGCCCGAAGGTCCACGACCGCGGCTGTCCCCAGTACCAGCACGAACACGCAGCTGAGAACGATCAGCCCCCACATGATCATTCTCCCTCCCCCCGTGTCGCGCTGACTCTTGTGCCTCCAGGAAGTGGTCTACGCCACTTTTCGGCGGCTCTCGCAGACCGTACCTCCGCTTCACAGCGGTGACTCCGGTCCTTGACCTGCATTTAAGGCAGATGCGCCGGATGGGTGACAGGCGTAACGCGAGCTGTAACTCCTCGCGCGCGATCCGTTACGCCCCAACGCCTAAGCCCGCCACCGACGCGATCCCGTCCCGCACGGTCACCGCGGTGGCGCGCTGCGCGGAGACGTCCGTGACGTAGCGCAGCACCCGGTCCGCTTCCTCGCCCGCGAGCGGTTCGCACTCGTTGGCGGCGTTGCGCCGCACCGGGATGAGCTCGAGCCGGGGCTCGTCGCCGAAGATGCAGCCGGCCAGCAGCCCGTCGAGGTGCCGGCCGCGCATCGCGGGCCAGTCGAACACGAGGTTGCCGAGGCTGTAGAGGATCGCTCGGCCGCGGTACACCTCGACGGCCTGGATCGTGTGCGGGCCGTGCCCGGCGACCAGGTCGGCGCAGGCGTCGATCGCCGCCCGGCCGTAGGTCACCTGGTACTCCGCGAGGTCCGCGCCGGGCAGGCCCCAGTGCATCGAGACGACGACGTGGTCGTTGGCCGCCTTCGCCCGGCGCACGTCGGCGGCGAGCCGCTCCAGGTGTTCGGGCACCGGCGCCGTGCGCACCAGCGGCGGCAGTCCCGGGACGTCGGCGACGCGCGGGTCCGGCTGGTAGGACGTGGTCGCAAGCGCTTGCGCGACGCCCGGAGCCGTCACCTGCGCCGCCTGGCCGAACGGCCAGCAGAGCGACGTGTACGCGAGGAAGGCGACCTTCTGCCCGGCGCGTTCGAGCACGGCGGGCGCGTGCGCGGCGGCGAGGCCCGTGCCGGCGCCGCAGTGCGCGATCCCGGCTTCGTCGAGCACGGCGAGGCTCGTCATCGCGGCGGCCGGCGGGTAGGTGACGTCGTTCGCGCACGAGACGACGTCGACGTCGGCGGCCGTCAACGCCTCGACCATCTGCTGCGCGGAATGGCGCCAGTTCGGTTTGTGCGGGATGTCCGCGCCGCCGGAGTTCCCGGCGGTGCCCGAGAGCGGTCCTTCGAGGTTCACGAACCGGATGTCGGCGCCCTGGAGCAGGGGATGCAGGTGTTCGAAGGCCTTCGACGGTGTCGCACGGCCCTGAACGTTGACGTCTCCGCCAAGTACCAACGTGATCACGAAGCCTGCTCTGCCGATCGAGTGACGACGAAAGTAGTTGTTACGAATCGTTGCATCTTTGTCTTCCTGCTCCTCATCTGTTCGGGGGACTATGCCACGACTGTTCAAGCACAAAGGGGACTCAGGGTGACCAAGACCCACAGATCCAAGGCCGCGCTGACGGTGGCCGTCGCGTCGGGCCTGGTGCTCGGCGGGGTGGCCGCACCGGCCGCGCTCGCGACGCCCAGCGCCGACGCGGTCATCGCCGAGGTCTACGGCGGTGGCGGCAACTCCGGCGCCACGCTGACCAACGACTTCGTCGAACTCGCTAACCACGGTACTGCGGCCGCGAGCTTGGTTGGCTTCAGCGTCCAGTACCTGCCCGGTTCGCCGAGCGCGTCGAGCACCTGGCAGGTGACGCAGCTGGCCGGCAGCGTCGCGCCGAGCGGGCGCTACCTGGTGGCCGAGGGCAAGGGGGCCGGGGGCACCGTCGCGCTGCCCGCACCGGACGCGACCGGCGCGATCGCGATGTCGGCGACCGCGGGCACGATCGCCCTCGTCTCCGGGACCACCGCGCTGACCTGCAAGACCGTCGCGGACTGCGCGGCCGACACCCGGGTCAAGGACCTCGTCGGGTTCGGCGCCGCCACCGTGCGCGAGGGCAACCCGACGGCGGCGCCGGCCAACGCGACGTCCGTCGCGCGCGGCACGACCCTGGCCGACACCGACGACAACGCCGCGGACTTCACCGTCGGCGACCCGACGCCGACCAACGCCGCGGGCGAGACGACCGGCGGCGGCACCGGGCCCGGCGAGCCGGGGACCCCGGCGAAGATCCACGACATCCAGGGCACCACGCGGCTTTCCCCGCTGAAGGACCAGAAGGTCAGCGGCGTGACCGGCGTCGTCACCGCGACGCGGACCTTCGGCTCGTCCCGCGGCTTCTGGCTCACCGACCCGGCCCCGGACAACGACCCGCGCACCAGCGAGGGCCTGTTCGTGTTCACCGGCTCGACCAGCCCGGCCGTCGCGGTCGGCGACGCCGTGACCGCGACCGGCACCGTCCGCGAGTTCTACCCGGACACCCCGTCGACGTCGGTCTACCAGTCGCTCACCGAGCTGGGCACGGCGCAGTGGACGGTCGACTCGCACGACAACGCGCTGCCCGCGCCGACCGTCCTGAGCCCCACGACGGTGCCGGAGACGTACGCGCCGTCGCCCGGCGGCAACATCGAGGCGCTGCCCCTGGAGCCGGCGAAGTACGCGCTGGACTTCTGGGAGGCGCACGAGAGCGAGGTCGTGAGCGTCAGCGACGCCCGCGTCGTCGGCCCGTCGAACTCGTTCAACGAGCTGTACGTGACGACCAAGCCGGACCAGCACCGCTCCGTCCGCGGCGGCAGCGTCTACCTGGGCTACGACAAGCTCAACAGCGGCGTCCTCAAGGTGCAGTCGCTGATCTCGTTCGACCAGCGGCCGTTCCCGAAGCTCAACGTCGGTGACGCGCTGACCGGCGTCACGTCCGGCCCGGTCGAGTACAGCACCTTCGGTGGCTACACGCTGTTCGCCAGCGTGCTCGGCGCCGACAAGGACAACGGGCTGCAGGCCGAGACCACGCGCAAGCAGCGCACCGGCGAGCTGGCCGTGGCCACCTACAACGTCGAGAACCTGGCGCCCAGCGACCCGCAGGCGAAGTACGACCGCCTCGGCGAGGCGATCGTGACCCACCTGGCGACGCCGGACATCGTGAACCTGGAAGAGATCCAGGACAACACGGGCGCGACCGACGACGGCGTCGTCGTCGCGGACCAGACGCTGCAGAAGTTCACCGACGCCATCGTCGCCAAGGGTGGCCCGCGCTACCAGTGGCGCTCGATCGACCCGGTGAACGACCAGGACGGCGGCCAGCCGGGCGGCAACATCCGCGTGGCGTTCCTGTTCAACCCGGCTCGGGTGTCCTTTGTGGACCGCCCGGGTGGCACGTCGACCACGCCGGTCAGCGTGACGAAGGACCACGGCAAGGCGCACCTGTCGGCGTCCCCGGGGCGCGTCGACCCGGCCAACGAGGCCTGGACGGCCAGCCGCAAGCCGCTGGCCGGCGAGTTCGTCTTCCAGGGCCGCACGGTGTTCGTCATCGCCAACCACTTCAACTCGAAGGGCGGCGACCAGCCGACGCACGGCCGCAACCAGCCGCCGGTGCGCAGTTCCGAGGTGCAGCGGGCCAAGCAGGCGACGGTGCTGCGCGGGTTCGTCGACTCCCTGCTGGCGGCCGACAAGAACGCCAACATCGTGGTCGCGGGCGACCTGAACGACTACCCGTTCTCGCCGGCCGTCCAGACGCTCACCGCCGGTGGCGCGCTGAAGGACCTGATCGCGACGGTGCCGGAGGCGGAGCGCTACAGCTACGTCTTCGAGGGCCAGTCGCAGGTGCTGGACCACATCCTGGCGTCGAAGGCGCCGCGCGGGGTGGACTACGACGTCGTCCACATCAACGCGGAGTTCGCGGACCAGGCCAGTGACCACGACCCGCAGGTGATCCGGTTCCGGCCGAGCACCGGCAACGCGATCCAGGACGCGCTGTACGACCTGCTCGACTACCTGGAGCAGGTGCTCGGGAAGTACTTCCCGCAGCCGTAGGTTTCGTTCGGAAGGCCGTCATCGGGTGTTGCCCGGTGGCGGCCTTCTTCGTGCCCACACCTTCGAGTGACATCGAGTGACTTCGAAACCGCTCTGCGTGTTCGGTCGTCTTACTGGGCGACGGGACCACAGGGAGGGTGGCGTGGACGGATACGCGGTGAAGGTCGACGAGCTGGGCAAGCTCATCGCCGACCTGGATACGGCGGCGGACCGGATGGCCGACGCGAACCGGAAACTCGGCGGCGGCGGGGTGTTCGGCTCGCTCGGCAATGCCGAGCTGGGCCGGGCGGGAGCGGAGTTCGAGGAGGCGTGGGGGTACGGGATCGAGCGGCTCGGCGACGCGGCTGTCGGGATCACGGAGCGGCTGAAGCAGGCGAAGGGGAAGTACGAGCAGATCGAGGCCCAGTTCGGTGGGGAGCTGGGGAAGTTCGGGTCTGACGTGTTCGGTTCGGGTGATGGCCCGGTGGGCGGCGGGATCACGGGCGGGATGCCGGGCGTGGGTGAGCTGGCGGACCGGGGTGAGCGGTCGGTCGGTGGTGGTTACACGGGTGGCGTGGCCGGGATCGACGACCTGGCCGAGCGTGCGGCGGCGGACGAGCGGCCGGTCGGTGGAGGTGCGACCGGTGGCATCACCGATCTCCTGAACGGCCTCGGCCGATGAGCGCGCGCGACTTCCCGGCGCTGGGCTTCGACCCGGCGCCCGGTGATCTCGACGGCGTCGCCGACCTGGCCGGCAAGTACCGCGTGGTGAGCCGTGATCTGGCGGAGGCGAACGTCTCGCTGCGCGAGATCGTCACCAAGCAGGGCGTCTGGCAGGGTGAGGCGAGCGAAGCCTTCACACGGCGCGTAGGCCCGCTGCCCGACTACCTCGACGGCGCCGCCAAGTCGATGGGCCAGGCCGCCGACGCGCTGGACGCGTGGTCCCACGACCTCGGCGACCTGCAGAAGCGCGCGGCGGACCTGGAAGCCCGTGCGGAGGCGGCCGCCCGTGCGGCCGAGCAGGCGCGGGCGAACCCGGACCTCGCGCTGGCGAACCGGACGTTCCCGGACCAGCCGTCCCTGCAGATCGCCCAGCGCCTGCTGGACAACGCGGGTGAGCAGCTCGAGACCGCGATCGACGGCTGCCAGAACGTCCAGGACGCGGCGAAGCAACTGCTGACCGAGCACACCGACGCCGCGGGCCGGGTCGCCGAACTGCTGCGCAAGGCGAAGGAACTGGCCCCTGACGAGCCGGACCTGCTGGACGAGCTGTCCGACGCGGTGGGCGGGGCGCTGGCCGACCTGTCGAGCACCCTGGCCGACTCGGTGGACGAGGTGTGGAACTTCGTCCAGGACCACGCCGAGGTGATCTCGAAGTGCTCCGACGTGACGGGGGACATCGGCAACGTTCTCGGGTTCGTCGGCGAGTTCCTCCCGCCACCGGTCAACGTGGTGGTCGGCGGGGTCGCGACCGGGATGGGGGTCGCCGCGCTGGCCGGCCACGCCACCGCGGCGGCAGCGGGCGCCGATGTCGCCACGGAGACCCTGCTCTTCGACGGGATCGGTGCCGGGACGTCCTTGATCGGCACCTTCGCGCCACCGGGCGTCGAGGGCGTGATGAAAGGCCTCGGCTACGGCGCGTTCGGGGCTCAGTTCCAGATCGACGCCTCGAGCCAGGCGCTCGGTGGGAGCTTCGAAGGGCCGATCAGCGACTTCAAGAGCTATTGGCTGCCGAAGGACGCCGACGACTGGGCCGCGGTCGTTTCGCCGGGGGTGAGCGCCTACACGCACGCGGCGGAAGCCGGCACCCGAGCCGACAACGCGCCCGATCGTCGTCGCGAGCGGGCGGAAGACGAGGTGTGGAACTGATGCCGCTGCAGATCGACCTGCCGCCCGGGTTCGCCGGGATGCCGGTGGGCGGGGACGACAAGCTGAACCGCGGGCACGCCTGGACCGTCGCCGGGAACCTGGCGGCCGGAGCGGGTACGAGCGTCGAAGAGTTCGGCAGCTACCTGATGGCGCTGGTGCCGGCCATGCAGGCCAACGGTATCCGCGTGTTCGGCAAGTTCGCGGTCGGCCCGCGGCAGCCGGACGTCGCGACCCTGACGCTGGGCGTGGTGCAGTGGCCCGAAACCGCGCCCGCCAACCCGGACGCCGTCGTCGCGGCGATGGCCGAGCAGTACCGGAGCAGTCACCCCCGCGCGGTCGTCCACCCGGTGCGGTTGCCGATCGGCCCGGCTGTCGTCGCGATCAGCGGCGGCGAGTTCCACCTGCCGGCGGGGGACGTACGCGCGCAGATCAAGGCCGAGTACCAGATTCCGCTGCCGGACGGCCGGTCCGTGGTGGTGCTCTCGGTCGCCACAGCGTCGGAGGACGCCTGGCCGGCGGTCGCCGAGGCGACAGCCAGGGTGGCTTGGAGCTTGCGCAGCCAGGAGAACGCGTGACGGCCTGGACGTCGGCGGCGGACGCCTCATCGTTCCCGCTGGCGTACGTGCTCGGTTTCATCGTGCTCGGCGGCCTCGCGGCCGGCGCCCTGGCGATGACCATCATCCGGATCGCGCGGTCCAGGAAGCCCCGGGACGAGCAGATGATGCTCCTGGCCGCGCAGCTCGATGGTCGGTATCAGGTGTGCGTCCGGATGATGGAGATCGGCCTGACGCGGGAGGATCTCCGCCGAGTCGCGCACGGCCGCGGCTACGCGCTGATCGAGCACCGGTTCGCCAAGTACTACGAATTCGTGCGGTATCCGGGGAGACCATGAACAATCCGCAGCTGATCGATGAGATGCGCTGGCAGCTCAAGCAGATCGAGGACCGCAAGGCCGAGAACCGGCGGCTGCTCGCGGGGATCGCGGGGAGCGGACACACGACCGTCGTCTCGGCGGATCGGAGCGTCACCGTGCTCGCCGGGCCCGGCGGGGTCGTCAGTGAGGTGCGGCTGGCGCCCGAGGCCATGCGGTGCGACGCCGTCAGTCTCGGCCGGACCATCACCGCCGCTGTCCGGGAAGCCGTTGCCGCCGGTGGCCGGCTCGCGAGTCCGCCGGAACGGCAACAACAGCCGGTGGTGCGGCCGCGCAGGCAGGTTCCGGAGGAAGACGAGCCCTACGACACCGTCTACGACGTCTGAGACCGGCTGGACCGGCTGGAACGGCTAGGCCGGCGGTGGCTGCTCGCCCCGCTTCGCCGCCGCGCGCTTGGCCCGCCAGCCCAGGCTCAGGACCGCCTGCACGAGTTCCTGGTAGCTCGGCTTGACCTCCTCGAGGTACCGCTCGAGGTAGGCCGCGCGAGCCGTCGGGACCGGGCGGGGGTGGTCGCCCGGGGGGAGCCACGTGAGGCCCTGGATGTTGTGCAGCGCCATCTTCCACCAGCGCGTCGCGCGCTCGGCCGCGCGTTCCTCGCGTTCGGTCGCGACGGCGATCGCGTTCGACGCTTCCTCGATCTCCGCCTCGATCGACTCCGCGCGCTGGAGCTCCCAGGCGCGGAGGTTGTCCGCCGAGCCACGGGACAGGGCGATGATTTCCTTGTACCGCATGGCCGCGGTGGCGCCGTCGTCGGTCATTGCGCGTTCTCCGGACGCTGGAACGGGATGATCACTTCGGGGGCGCCGTGCGTGGTGCGGTCGAAGAACAACGCCCGGCCCGGGCGCGGCGACCAGTGCACCACCTGCCCCGCGGCGAACGGCGCGAGCTCGTTGCCCTGGACGTCCAGGGCCGCCCACGCGCCGATGTCGTCGGTGCCGGCGAACCCCAGCGTGTCCTTGAGCCGGGCGATGCTGCGCCACCAGCCGATCGTGTGGATGCCGTGGCTCGGTCCTTGTTTCAGGATCACGCGCAGGTGGTCGAGGCCGCTCTTCAGCTGCCCGACCGCCTTCGCCTCGAGCGTCGGCAGGGCCGCGTCGACGCCGTACAGCAGCATGATCTTCGCACCGCCGGTCATCGAGCCCGTCATCGACTCGAGCACGCCCGTGAGGTCGTCGACGAGGGTCGCCGCGTGGCCGTCGACGCGCAGGTGCTCGGTCAGCTCCAGTGCGGCCGAGGCGCACGCTTCGATCGGGCAGCTCAAGATGAACTCGACTTCGCCGGCTTCGTACTGCCGGGACAGCGACCGCGCCGCGGAGTCCATGATGGACAGCGCCTCGGCGGTGGCGGACCCGAGCACCGCGACGTTGCGGCCCGGCGCCCGGGGCAGCTCGACGCCGCACGCCGCCTCGGTGACGTCGATCGACTGGCCCAGCAGCGCCCGCGGCTTGGACGTCGGCTTGAGGTCGAGGAACGCCGGGAACCGTTCCAGCACCGGCGAATGCGCTCCGTCGAACAAGCGCGGGCGCGGGAACCGGCCCTGGTACTCCTCCCACAACCGGTGCTGCAGCCGGACGAACACGTTCTTGCTGCTCGCGTCCGGCACGTGGGACAGCTGGTTGCCGTGCGCGATGCCGGAGTCGTGGTTGATCACCGCGTGCCACTTCGGCGCCGACACCGCCGCGTTGTTCGTCTCGGCCAGCACGCGGCGCGCCTTCGGCATCGCGATCCGCAGCGTGCACTGCTCGAACACCGCCGGCTTGCCCCAGAACGCCTCGATACCGGCGACGTCCTGGCTGGCCAGCACCATGTGGATGCCCTGCGACCGGCCGCGGCGGGCGATGTCCTCGAGCAGCTGCGTCGCCGTCGCGGTGACCTGGTCGCGCCCGGCGAACAGGTACTGGAACTCGTCGATCACCGCGACGATCCGCGGCCAGTGCCCGCCGGGGTCGGCTTCGCGCAGGTCGGCGAGGTTGGTGACTTCGTGCTCCTTAGCCGCCGACGACCGCCTTCGCAGCTCGTCGGTGAGGAAGCGCAGCAGCGCCAGGCCGAACTCGCGGTCGGTGTTGACGTTGACGCCGACGAGCCGCGCGTGCGGCAGCCAGCTCGCGTCCTTGCGTCCCGGCGCCAGCCCGGCGAACGAGACGCCTTCCTTGAAGTCCAGCAGGTACAGCGCCAGCTCGTCCGGGGTGTAGCGCGCCGAAAGGCTGCCGAGCAGCGCGTACAGGAAGTTCGTCTTGCCGGACCCGGACGGCCCGCCGATCAGCGCGTGCGGGCTCGCGTCGCCGATCACGACCTCGACCGGTTCGCCCTCGAAGAACCCCACCGGGGCCCGGAGCTCGCGCGCGGAGCTGTGGTGCCCGAGCTCGGGCGGGAGCAGGTCGTCGAACGACCGCGGCCCGCCCTGTTTGGCGATCAGCGCGTCCGCGATCTTGCCCGCCGCGCGGATGACCTGGCCGGACGGCATCGGCGGATCGAGGTCGACGAGCAGGTCGGTGCCGGTCATGCTGCTGATCGCGTGCCGGTCGTCGGTCAGGCTCAGCGTCTCGACCGACGCGCTGACCACCGTCGGCACGTCGATCATGATCAGGCAGATCCCCGCGGCCAGCGCCCCGCTCGCGACGCGCTTGAGGTCGCGCGCGCGTTCCGGTTCGAGCGTTTCGCCGTTGCCGTAGAGCACGGCGATGCGGAACGGCTCGATCCGTTGCTGCTGCGCCTTCCGCAGTTCCCGCAACGACGTGTGGCCCGCCTGCATGCCGGTGGCGTGGATGCGGCGGATGTGCCCGGCCAGCTCGTCGAGGAGGTCCTCCAGCCGGCCCGGGTCGTACAGCGAGAGCGCACTGGTGCGGCTCAGCGGGTAGAGGTCCGGCAGGATCGCGGTCAGCTGCCCGATGTCCCACAGGTGCACGCGCACCGCGCCGGGTTCGAACGTCGAAAGCACGCGGATCAGCAGGTTCTGGACGATGCCGTCGATCGTGGGCCGGGTCTTGGGCGCCGACGTGATCGCCAGGTGCGACTCGTCGAGCAGCGGGACGGCGACGTCGAACGCGCGGGTGGGGTCACCGCCGGCGGCCGTGGCGGAACCGACGCGCCACAGCCCGGGCGCGGTGATGCCGGCGTTGTGGCCGACGCGGCCGAGCCACTCGCCCGCCGGCAGCCCGGCCGGGCCGGGTGCGTTCTGCGCCACCACTTCGCGCAGGGTCGCGGGGCCTTGGCTCCAGTCCGTGTAGTGGGTGCCGCGGATCGCGCCGAGCGCGCCGAAGACCTCGTGCGCGGCGGGGTGGCGGGACCAGTCGTTCTGCTGCTCGGTGCTGGCGTGGTTCATGCCGACGCGGACGATGTCGCGCTCCAGCTCGAGTTTGGCCAGGTCGGCTTCGGCCGCTTGACGGGCTCCGGCCGCCGCGCCCAGTACCAGCCCGATCTGGTGGCGGACCCGGTCGAGTGCGGTCTCGACGCGGTTGCGTTGCTCGGCTGACTTGTTGGCCATCGGCGTCCCCAAGAAAAAAGGTGTCCCGGAAAGGATTACAGGCGCGATCGGTATCCGCTCACCAGATCCTCGGCGGAGGCCAGGCGGCCGAGGAGCTGATCCAGCCCCTCGCCGGCCTGCGCGTACTGCGAAGGGAGCCAGGGATCGGCCTTGGCCTGGGCGTCCACCAGCGCTTGCCGGGCTTCCCCGAGCAGGCTTGTGGCCCGCTCGGTTTGGGCGCGCGCGTCGGCGAGCCCGGCCACGACGGCGGTGAGCAGCTGGTGAAGTTCGGCGAGTGTCATCCGGCTAGAGACGCGCCGAGTACGAGTCGGCGGACGAAATGCTGGCCTGGATGGTGCTCTGCATACCGCTGATGTCGTGCAGCGCCTGGGCCAGCAGGCCGTGGGCCTGGCTCACTTCGTGCTGGCTGCTTCCCTGCGTCGCCTGCGAGAGCGACTGCTGGGCTTCTTCGAGAGACTGCGCTGCTTGCTGGAGGGCGGCGATGCCTGCGGACGCCTTTTCGTTGGCGAGCGCGATGCCAGCGCGGATCTCTTCGACTCCGGCCATCGGGCCTCTACTCCTCGAGTCTGGTTGGTCTTGCGGGGACGGATTTCTATTGAAACAGATCCAGCGACGCACCGTGATCATCAGATGATGCCCAGTGATCGCGGGTCCGGAATCAGCAAGGCCCCGGACGCAGGAACGTCCGGGGCCTGGCCGATCACGGTGCGTGCGGGGGTCATCCCGGCACGAATGCCGCACACTGGCGTCGGTGGCCTGCACTACCCCAGGTCAGAGCGATTTTCGTGCCACTTCGGGCCTCTCTGAACGGGGGCGGTCGAGGTGTTCCGAAGACTATCGCGCGCTGATCGACGGGCTTCGATCAGCCCTGCTCGTAACTCCCTGCTACCGCGCAGAAAACTTCAGTTCGTTTTTGAAGACGTCTCACGTTAGGCCTGCTGGCCGAACGTGCTGGGCCGGTGCGATTCCGGGCCCGCAAACGACAAAACGCCGAGCGGCCCGTGAAGGCTGCTCGGCGTCTCGCCTGATCAAGTGCGGAGGATACAGGATTCGAACCTGCGAGGGCGTGAACCCAACACGCTTTCCAAGCGTGCGCCTTAGGCCGCTCGGCCAATCCTCCGCAGGAGACGATACCGGACGCCCTTCCGTGCCTGCGAAGGCGGGTCAGGCCGACGCGGTCAGGGTGCGACGTCGGCGACCACGCACGTGATGTTGTCGGGGCCGCCCGCTTCGTTGGCCAGGCGGATCAGCTCCGCGACCAGCTCCGCGGGGTCCGAGACGCCCGCGAGGGTGTCGCGCAACGTGGGTTCGCTGACCGGGCCGCTGAGGCCGTCCGAGCAGAGCAGGTAACGGTCGCCCGGCTTCGCGGTGAACGTCCAGACGTCCGCCTCGCTCGAGCCTGACGTCTGCAGGGCGCGCATCAGCAGGGACCGACGCGGGTGGGAGTCGGCGTCTTCGGCGGCGACGCGGCCGTCTTCGACCAGGGCCTGGACGAGCGTGTGGTCGCGGGTCAGCCGGCGCAGGTCGCCGTCGCGCAGGAGGTAGCCGCGGGAGTCGCCGATGTGGGCCGCGGCGAACGTGCCGCCGTCGAAGAGCAGTGCGGTGAGGGTGGTGCCCATGCCTTCGGTGGTGGGCTCCTGCGACGCGACCTCGGTCAGCCGCTCGTCGATCGACTTGACGACACCCGTCAGCGTCGGGATCAGATCGATGGTCGTGAGGTCGATCCGGCGCAGGTCGACGTCGAGCTCGCGCAGCACGTCGACAGCGGTCGCGCTGGCCACTTCGCCGTGCGGCTGACCGCCGATGCCGTCGGCGACGGCGATCAGGCGGGAACTCGCGTACATCGAGTCCTCGTTGATCCGGCGCCGCCTGCCGACGTCCGACCCCGCGGCGTACCGCAGGACGTACCGATCGTGTGTCATGCTCCCATGAAAGCATTGGTTGACTGAGTTCACAAGCAAGACGGCTGAACGGACCATCCTCCGTTAGAGTCCTCGCCATGGACGACGACGCCACGGTCAGCGCGGCAGACATCGCGCGCCTCGGCGGGGTCGGCCGGGCCGCGGTGAGCAACTGGCGCCGCCGGTACCCCGACTTCCCGCAGCCGGTCGGCGGCACGGCGTCGAGCCCGCTGTTCGGCCTCTCCGACGTCGCCGGCTGGTTCCACGCCCGCGGCAAGAAGTTCGAGCTGTCCGCGGCCGAACGCGCCTGGCAGCGCCTGCGCGCCCTCGGTGACGACCTCGACCTCGCCGAGCGGGTGAACCGCGCGGGCGTCTTCTTCGCTTTCCAGGCCGGGATCTTCGACACCTTCGACCACAAGCTCGCCGACGCCGAACTGCTCACGCTGCTCAGCGAGATGACCCACCGGACCGGGCCCGTCGACGCGTTCGAACTGTTGTGCCGCAGATACTTCGAGGCGCACTCGCGGCGGCTGTCGACGACGCCGGAGCCGGTCGCCGAGCTGATGGCCCGGCTCGTCGGGCCGGTGTCGGCCATCCTCGACCCGGCGTGCGGCTTCGGCGCGCTCGCCCTCGCGAGCGGCGCGAAGACCGTGCTGGGGCAGGACAGTGACCCGATGACGGCGTCGATCGCGTCGCTGCGGCTGCGGTTGCGCGGTGTCGAGGCCGACGTCCACGCGGTCGACGCGCTGCGCGAAGACGCCTTCGCCGGCCGGACCGCCGAAGCCGTGCTGTGCGACCCGCCGTTCAACGAACGGGCCTGGGGCCACGACGAACTGGTCGGCGACGTGCGCTGGGAGTACGGCCTGCCGCCGCGCGGCGAGCCCGAGCTCGCCTGGGTGCAGCACTGCCTGGCGCACGTCGAACCCGGTGGCACGGTGGCGATCCTGATGCCGGGCGCGGCGGCCGGGCGGCGCAGCGGGAAGCGCATCCGCGGCAACCTCCTGCGCGCGGGCGCGGTCCGCGCGGTCGTCACGCTGACGTCGGTGGGCCCGGACCTCTGGCTGCTGCGGCGGCCGGTGGCCGGCGAACGCCCGCCGTCCACCGTGCTGCTCGGCGAAGCGGGCGACGATCTGTCCACAGTGGAGGCCGACTGGCTGGAGTTCCTGGCCCGGCCGGAATCCGGCGTCCGGATCATCGACCTGCTCGACGACGACGTCGACCTCTCGCCCGCCCGGTGGCGGGCCCGGGACGAGGACCCGGGGCAGGCGTTCCAGGCCGTGCGGGAGCGGTTCGACGAGCTGGCGCCGCACCTGCCGCCGCTCGGGACGGCGGAGGTCGAGCAGACGTTCACGACCATCGGCGAGCTGGTGAAGGCCGGCGTCGTCGAGGTCCGGCACGCCGCGCGGGCGGACGCCGAGCCGCCGGTCGCGGAGGCGGGTGACGTCGTGGCGTCGGTGACCGGCACCGCGTACGTCCACAGTGGACTGTCGCAGCCGGTGGGGGCCGGGCTGACCGTCTACCGCGTCGACCCGGAGCGGCTGGACGCGGACTTCCTCGCCGGCTGCCTGCGCGCGGCCGACCTCCCGGCCACCTCGGCGTCGACCCGGATCGACAGCAGGCGCGTGCGGATCCCGCGTTGCCCGCTCGACGTCCAGTACCGGTACGGCCTGGTCTTCCAGCAACTCGCCGAGTTCGACGACGTTCTGCGCGAGGCGGCCGAAACGGGCCGTGAGCTGGTCCGGCTAGGCTTCGCGGGACTCGTCGAAGGACGGCTCCGCCCCGGAGGCGGCTAGCCGAAGGGGAACGGATGCTGATCGCCGACCGCTACGAGCTCGACGAACTGCCGCTCGGACGCGGCGGGATGGGCGCGGTGCACGGCGGGCACGACCGCAGGCTGGGCCGGCGCGTCGCGATCAAGCTGCTCAGGCTCCCGGGCCGTGACGAAGAGCTCGAAGCCCGCTTCGCCCGCGAAGCACGGATTCTGGCGACGCTCGACCACCCCGGCGTCCCGGCGCTGTACGACTACGGCACGCACGACGACCGGTTGTTCCAGGTCATGCAGTTCGTCGAGGGCGTGACGATCGCCGATCTGCTCGCCGAGCACGGGCCGCTGCCGGTGCCGTGGGCCGCGGCGATCGCGGCGCAGGCGTGCGCGGTGCTGACCGCCGCTCACGCGCTCGCGGTGTGCCACCGCGACCTCAAGCCGTCCAACCTGATGCTCGGCCCGGACGGCGGGGTGAAGGTGATGGACTTCGGCCTCGCGGTACTGCGCGAAGCCGACGCCGCGCAGTTCACGCGGGCCGGGCAGCTGCTGGGTACGCCGTCGTACATGGCACCCGAGCAGATCCAGCGCGGGGGCGCCGAACCGCGCAGTGACCTCTACGCGCTCGGCTGCGTGCTCCACGAGATGCTCACCGGGCAACGGCTCTTCGACGGCCCCACCGCGTACGCGGTCTTCGAGCGGCAGGTCAAGGAGCTGCCGCCACCGGTCGCGGGGATTCCCCCGCACCTCAACGCGTTGCTCGCCGAGATGCTGGCGAAGGACCCCGAAGACCGGCCGGCCGGCGCGGCGGTGCTGTACGACCGGCTCGGGCCGTTCGTCAGCGGACTGCCGCCGCTGCCGGGGTTCCTGGCGCCGCCGTCGGTGGCCAGCCCGGGCCGGAT